>NZ_JBEOZT010000032.1:0-113695 GCF_040298265.1 Nonomuraea sp. NPDC001636 | reverse complement strand
CAACCCGCTACGACAAGCTCGCCGTACGCTACGAAGCCGTCATCGTCATCGCCGCGATCAACCAGTGGCTCAACGCCTTATGAAACGGGACCTAGCCGGACCTCAGGTCCGCATCTCAGGTCCGCATCTCAGGTCCGCATGGCGGCGATCTGGCGGATCAGGTCCGACACCCGGACGATGCCCAGGCAGCGGTTGAGCTCGTCGGTGACCACCAGGTCGTCGTAGATGCGGGCGGCGTCCCGGCCGGCGGCCTGCATGGCGGCGATGGCGGGGGTCGTCCTCGGGACCGTGCGCGGCGGGTCGGCCAGGCGCTGGGCGGGCTTGGCGCCGTGCAGGGCGTGCCCGTACCGGGCGGCGAAGGACAGCAGGAAGCGGCTGCGGTCGAGGCTGCCCTTGGGGCGCTGGTACTCGTCCACCAGGATCACGCTGGTGATCGTGGGCTCGTGCCCGAACGCGGCCACGACCTCCTCCGCCTTGGCCCCGGCCGGCAGCGTCACCGCCGGGAGCAGCAGCTCCTGCACCCGCGGGCCGAGCATCAGCGTGTCCGGCGACTCGTCGGCCACCGGGAGCGGCACCCGGATCTTGCCGTCGGGGCCGGGCGCCAGCAGCGGGCCGTGGGCCAGGCGCACGCCCAGGCCGCGGGCCACCGCCACCTGCCCCTCGCGCTCGACGCCCGGGGCCAGCACGTGCGCGCCGATCCCGCGGGCCAGCGTCACCACCGCGCGCGCCACCGCCGCCGCCCGGTGGTCGCCCGGCAACCTGGTCACCAGCTCCTCGTCCAGCGCCAGCAGGTACGGCGCGGAGTCGGTGACGACGTCCAGCGCCGGGCCGCCCGCGCCCACGTCGGCGAAGCCCAGCAGGTAGCCGATCGTGCGCAGCCCGTCGAGGCCGACCTTCAGCAGGCGGCGGTCCTGCTCCTGGCACGTTCCGTTGAGCATCAGGATCGCCTCACGAGGATGCCTGCCCGCCCGCCGCAGGGCCTCGTGGAGCGGCGCCAGCGCCCCGGCGCCCGAGAGCACCACGTGCAGGGGCAGGGGCAGCACCATGGGCAGCGGAGCCGCCCGCAGAACGCCCGCCGGGTCGACGACGGCGGGCTGCGCGATGACGGCCCCGTTGTCGAGATCCACTACGGGGCTGGTGAGCAGGGAGGACACGTTCAGATGATCCGACCGGCACGGTTACGGCAGAAGCCCCCCGAAACGAAGTTCACCGACATTTCCGCTATAGTTCCCCCCTTCTCATGAAGGGAATGGCGTTCGGTTACCCTTCCCGCATGAGCGCGCGTCCGGCCAGAGGCGGCGGCCGCTGGGTCACGGTGCCGCCCGAGCGCGTGCACCCCTGGATCGACGGGTTCGCCGGCCGCCACGGCCCCTTCGAGGCCGCCGGCGACGACCGCGTGGTCCGCCTGACCGCCGCCGACGGCGCGCTGGCCGAGCTGCACGTGCCGTTCCCGCCCATGACCCCCGGCCCGCCGCACGTGACCAGGCTGGTCGCGCACGCGCAGGCCGCGCGGCGGGTGGGCGTGCTGCTGGTCCGGCTCGGCGGGTACGCGGCCGGGGTGTTCCACGGCGCCGAGCTGCTGGACTCCAAGGTCGGCTCCCGGCTGGTGCAGGGACGTACCGCGGCCGGCGGGTGGTCGCAGCAGCGCTTCGCCAGGAGGCGGCAGAAGCAGGCGGCCCAGGCGTTCGACAGCGCGGCGGAGACGGCGGCGCGGGTGCTGGTGCCGCGGCTCGGGGAGCTGGAGGCGGTGGTGCTCGGCGGTGACCGGCGGGCGGTCGACGCGCTGCGCGGCGACCGGCGGCTCGCGCCGGTGTTCGCGCTGGAGAGCGAGCCGTTCCTGGTGGTGCCCGACCCGAGGCTCGCGGTCCTGCGCGACGCGCCCGCCCGGTTCCGGGCCGTCCTGATCCGGGTGGTCGACCCGTCCTGAGCCCTGAGGGTGCGATCAGGCGGTCAGGACGCCGGGAGGAAGGCGTCGGCGTGGTCGGCGACGAAGGCGGCCAGGGTGCGGGGCGGGCGGCCGGTGACGTCCTCGACGGTCGTGGTGATCTCCGCCCAGCCGGTCCGGCTCAGCGTCGCCTGCGTGGTGGCCAGTTCGGTGGCGAACGGCTCCGGGATCCCCTGACCGGCCAGCCGCGCGGCCATCTCGGGCACCGGCAGGTCCACGTAGGAGACGGGACGCCCGAGCACGCGGGTCATCGTCGCCGCGATCTCCTCGTGGGTGGGCGACTCGGGCCCGGTCAGCAGGTACGAGCCCGACGCGCCCACCGGCCGGGTCAGCAGGGCGGCGGCCACCGCGGCGATGTCCCTGGCGTCGATGTAGTTCATCCCGCCGGTGCCCCAGGAGCCGTGGAAGCGGTCGCCGCGCACCTCGCCGAGCAGGTTCTGCATGAACCCGGTCGGCTGCAGGACGGCGTGCGGCACCCCGGAGGCCCGCAGGTGCTCGTCGACCTCGCCGTGGGGCCCGGCGCTGAGCGCGGCGCCGGGGGCGGCGTCGCGGACCGAGACCTCGACGATCTGCGCCACGCCCGCCTCGGCGGCCAGGTCGATGACCTCGTTGAGCCGCTCGGCGAACCCGGGGAACGGCGAGCTGTTGAGGAACAGCCGGTCGCCGGGGGACAGCAGCCGGCCGATCGTCTCCGGCCGGGTGAAGTCCCCGACGGCGTGCGGTACGCCGAGGTCGGCGGGCGTACGCGACACCGCGAGCACGTCCTGGCCGGCGAGCTGGGCGACCAGGGCCCGGCCGATGGAACCGGTCGCGCCGGTGATCACGATCATGATGGCCTCCTAAGTGGAATCTCTTCGTCCGCTTGCTCGGACGGTACACTAAGCGGAAACAGTTCGTCCACTTAGGAGGTCGGGACGTGCGCGCGGACGCCAGAAGGAACCTGGTCAAGATCCTCGACGCGGCCGCCCGGGTGATGGCCGAGCGCGGCGTCAACGCGCCCATGGAGCTCATCGCGCGGCAGGCCGGCGTCGGCGTCGGCACCCTCTATCGCCGCTTCCCCGACCGCGACGCGCTCATCGCCGCGCTGGGCGAGCATTACGTCCAGTCGCTGGCCGAGGCCCTGGAGCACGCCGTCGACGCCGAGCGGGACGCCTGGAGCGCGCTGCGCGGCTTCGTGCTGTGGGCCGCCGCCCCGGGTCGCGTCGCGCTGGCCGCCGCGCTGGCCCACCTGCCGCAGGAGGCCATCGCGGGCACGGCGGAGTTCGCCGAGAGCAAGGAACGCTGGGTGGGGCTGCTCCAGGGGCTCGTCCGCCGGGCCCAGGCCGAGGGCGGCATGCGTCCCGACGTGACCTGGGAGGACGTCGTCAGCCTGCTCAACGTCTTCACCTGCCACCCCGACGGGCTGCCCGGCCCCGTGGCCGCCCGTCCGGAGAAGTACCTGCACCTCATGCTCGACGGGATGGCCGCCGGCGCCGCGACCGCGCTGCCGGTCTGACGACCCCTGTCCCACGCGTACCGGAGGGCACCTGGAGCCCCTATAAGCAGAGGTAGTGCCTGGCACGGGGGCCCTACACTGATCTGTATGCATACTCCCGATTGACCGGCGGTCGCACGCCCAATCCTCGTTTCCTAGCTCGGGAGTGTCCGCCAATATGATCATCGCCAGTGACATCGAGCTGCGCGCGGGCGCGCGCCTGCTCATCGAGAACGCCTCCTTCCGGGTCAACCCCGGCGACAAGATAGGGCTGGTCGGCCGCAACGGCGCGGGCAAGACCACCCTGACCAAGGTGCTCGCGGGGGAGGCGCTGCCCGCCGCGGGCTCGGTCACCTCCTCAGGCAGCATCGGCTACCTGCCCCAGGACCCCCGTACGGGCGACCTACAGGTGCTGGCCCGCGACCGCATCCTGTCCGCGCGCGGCCTCGACGAGGTCCTGCGCAAGCTGCGCGAGGCCGAGGTCGGCATGTCCTCCGCCGACGAGCGCACCCGCGAGAAGGCCGTCAGGCAGTACGGCAGGCTCGAAGACCAGATGCACGTGCTCGGCGGCTACGCGGCCGAGTCCGAGGCCGCCTCCATCGCCTCCAGCCTCGGCCTGCCCGACCGGGTCCTCGGGCAGACGTTGCAAACGCTTTCCGGCGGTCAGCGGCGCCGCGTGGAATTGGCGCGAATTCTTTTCAGCGGAGCGGAAACTCTCCTTCTCGACGAGCCGACAAACCACCTAGATGCGGACTCAATCGGGTGGCTTCGTGATTTTTTGCGCTCTCATCAAGGTGGCTTGGTGATCATCAGTCACGACGTCGGCCTTCTTGAAGCCACGGTCAACAAGGTCCTCCACCTCGACGCCAACCGCTCGGTGATCGACCACTACAACGTCGGCTGGACGGCCTACCTGGCCCAGCGCGAGACCGACGAGAAGCGCAGGAAGCGCGAGCGCGCCAACGCCGAGAAGCAGGCGGGCGCGCTGCTGGCCCAGGCCGACAAGATGCGCGCCAAGGCCACCAAGGCCAAGGCGGCCCAGGACATGATGCGCCGCGCCCACCGCCTGCTGGCCGGCACCGAGGAGGAGCGCCAGAGCGACAAGGTCGCCCGGCTGCGCTTCCCCGAGCCGCTGCCGTGCGGCCGCACGCCGCTGATGGCCGAGGGCCTGTCGAAGTCCTACGGCTCCCTGGAGGTGTTCACCGACGTCAACGTGGCCATCGACCGAGGTCACAGGGTCGTCATCCTCGGCCTCAACGGCGCCGGCAAGACCACGCTGCTGCGCATTCTCGGCGGCATCGAGTCCCCCGACACCGGCGAGCTGCGGCCCGGCCACGGCCTGAAGGTCGGCTACTACGCCCAGGAACACGAGACCCTCGACCCCTCCCGCACGCTCCTGGAGAACATGCGCTCGGCGGGCGGCGAGTTCACCGACACCGAGCTGCGCAAGGTCCTCGGCTCGTTCCTGTTCTCCGGCGACGACGTCGACAAGCCCGCCGGTGTCCTGTCCGGCGGCGAGAAGACCCGGCTCGCGCTGGCGATCCTGGTGCTGTCGAGCGCCAACGTCCTGCTGCTCGACGAGCCCACGAACAACCTCGATCCGGTCAGCCGTGAGCAGGTTCTCAACGCTCTGAGGTCGTATTCAGGAGCAATCGTCCTCGTCACCCATGACGAGGGTGCCGTTGACGCCTTGTCACCGGATAGGGTGATCTTGCTGCCTGACGGAACTGAAGACGCGTGGAGCGACGAATTTTCCGATCTTGTGGCACTTGCCTGATCTTAATTTGAGTGGGTACGGATCTTTTCCCGTGGAGTAGGTAGCCGATCCCGCTGAAATGACTGATCATGGCGGAGTAACGCTGCGGAAGTCCGGCACTACAGGAGGTACTCGTGGCCGAGACACTGAAGAAGGGCACCCGGGTCACCGGGGCCGACCGGGAAAAACTGGCCGGCGATCTCAAGAAGCGCTACGCACAGGGCGAGAGCATCCGCGCCCTGGCCGCTTCGACCGGTCGGTCTTACGGGTTCATCCACCGCATCCTTAGCGAGTCCGGTGTGACTCTGCGCGGGCGCGGCGGGGCGACTCGAGGCAAGACCAAGCGCTGACGGCTGCCTCGGAACGTGCGACCGCAGCCGCCCGTCCCTAGTCAGCCGCTGTCGCGCCCGAGCCAGAATCATATTCTGTAAGCTCGGGCGCGACGGTCAGCCTTGGTGGCGCACCCCGTGCGCGACCGGACACAGGGAGCAGGCGATGGCGGAAGCACAGGCACCACAGCGCGGGGGGAACGCGGAGGACGTCTCTGCCGAAAGGCTGGCGGAGATCGGGCTTCGCTATGAGGTGGACGGTGAGATAGCGACGATCACGCTGGACCGGCCGGAAAAGCGCAACGCCCAGACGTTCGCGACATGGTCGGCGTTGGCTCGCATCGGGGAGAGCCTTCCCGAACAGGTGCGCGTCGTCGTCGTGAAAGGTGAGGGACCGTCCTTCTCGGCAGGAATCGACCTGCGGATGTTCACACCGGAGGGAGTGCCCGGACAGGGCTCGTTCAGCTCGGCCGCCGCAACCGACGGCGAGACCTTCGAGCAGCGCATACGTCAGGCACAGGACGGTTTCCTGTGGCTGCGCCGCCCGGAGATCGTCTCCATCGCCGCCGTGCAGGGCCACGCGATCGGCGCGGGGTTCCAGCTCGCGCTCGCCTGTGACCTGCGCATCGTGGCCGACGACGTCACCTTCTGCATGAAAGAGCCCGCACTGGGCCTGGTCCCGGATCTGACGGGGACCAAACCGCTGGTCGAGCTGGTCGGACTGGCCAAGGCGATCGACATCTGCCTGACCGCCAGGAACGTGTACGCCGAGGAGGCCATGCGCATCGGCCTCGCGGAGCAGGTGGTCGCCGGGGGCGACCTGGACAAGACCGTACAGAACAAGATCGCGGAGCTGCTGTCGACGAACCGGGACGCGGCGGTGGCGACGAAGCGCCTCCTCCAGGGGGCGCGGGCGCGCACCCTGGAGGAGCAGAGCGCGGCCGAGGGCAGGGAGCAGGCCAAGCGCATCAAAGCCCTGTTCGGCCCGCGTTAGGACGGCCGGCCGGAGGCGGGGCTCCGGTTCGCCGTGAGCGGATCGCGGAATCGCCGGAGGTCCTCGCGACGCTGAATCCGGGGGAGGAGGAGGGATCCCCCGTATGGCGATGATGGGAGGGGGCTTCGGCCCTCAGGTCTGGATGTCACTGCGCCGCGACGGCTCGGTGACCAAGCAGCGCATCGCGCCGGGCACGGTCCGGCGCATCGGCCGGCACGCGCGCCCGCACCTCAGGAAGATCGCGGCGTTCCTGCTGCTCGTGGTGGCCGGGGCGGTGATCGTGGTGGCCAACCCGCTCTTGATGAAGGCGATCATCGACGACGGCATCCTGACCGGCCGCACCGACGTGGTGATCGGCCTGGCCGTGGCCATCGCCGCGCTCGCCGTCCTCGACGCCGCGCTGACGCTGGCGCAGCGCTGGTTCTCCGCGCGCATCGGCGAGGGGCTCATCTACGACCTGCGCACCGAGGTCTTCGACCACGTGCAGCGCATGCCGGTGGCCTTCTTCATGCGGGCCCAGACCGGCGCGCTGGTCAGCCGGCTCAACAGCGACGTGATCGGCGCCCAGCGCGCGCTGACCAGCACGCTGTCGTCCGTGGTGTCCAACGTGGTCAGCCTGGTCCTGGTGCTGGGCGCGATGCTGGCGCTGTCGTGGCAGGTCACGCTGGTCGCGCTGGTGCTGCTGCCGATCTTCATCGTGCCCGCCAAGTACGTCGGCCGGCGCATGTCCGCGCTGACCCGCGAGCAGATGCAGCTCGACGCCGAGATGAGCTCGGTCACCACCGAGCGCTTCAACGTGGCCGGCGCCATGGTCGCCAAGCTCTACGGCCGGCCCGAGGACGACGCGGCCACCTACGCCGCCCGGGCCGGGCGCGTCCGCGACGTCGGCGTGACCGTCGGCATGTACGGCACGGTCTTCCGGGTGGCACTCGGCCTGGTCGCCGCCCTGGCCACCGCGCTGGTCTACGGCATCGGCGGCGTGCTCGCCGTCGGCGGCGCCTTCGAGCTGGGCACGCTGGTGGCCCTGACCGCCCTGCTGATGCGCCTGTACGGCCCGCTGACGTCCCTGTCCAACGTGCACGTCGACGTGATGACGGCGCTGGTCAGCTTCGACCGCGTCTTCGAGATCCTCGACCTCAAGCCGATGGTCGCCCAGCGGCCCGGCGCGCGTCCGGTGCCCGAGGGCCCGGTCACCATCGAGTTCGACGACGTGCGCTTCCGCTACCCGGCGGCCGAGGAGGTCTCGCTGGCGTCCCTGGAGTCGGTGGCCCGCCAGGACTCCGGGGGCCCGTCGCAGGAGGTGCTGAAGGGCGTCTCCTTCACCGCCCGGCCCGGCGAGATGATCGCGCTGGTCGGCCACTCCGGCGCGGGCAAGACCACCATCACCTCCCTGGTCTCCCGGCTCTACGACGTCAACGAGGGGGCCGTCCGGATCAACGGGCTCGACGTGCGCGAGGCCACGCTCGACTCGCTGCGCGACACCGTCGGCGTCGTCATGCAGGACGCCCACCTGTTCCACGACACGATCGAGGCCAACCTCCGCTACGCCAGGCCCGGAGCGAGCGAGGAGGAGATCCGCGACGCGCTGCGGGCCGCGCAGATCGGCGACCTGGTCGAGGGGCTGCCCGACGGGCTCGACACCGTCGTCGGCGACCGCGGCTACCGGCTGTCCGGCGGCGAGAAGCAGCGGCTGGCGCTGGCCAGGCTGCTGCTGAAGGCGCCGCGCGTGGTCGTGCTCGACGAGGCGACCGCGCACCTCGACTCCGAGTCCGAGGCGGCCGTGCAGCTCGCGCTCAAGACGGCCCTGCACGGCCGTACGTCGCTGGTCATCGCCCACCGGCTGTCCACGATCAGGGAGGCCGACGAGATCCTCGTCGTGCACGACGGGCGCGTGGCCGAGCGCGGCCGGCACGAGGAGCTGCTGGCGCGCGGCGGCCACTACGCCGAGCTCTACCGCACCCAGTTCAGCTCGGGAGATAGCCCAAGCGGGTGAGCTCCTGCCGGGCGACCTTCTCCACCAGCTCCAGGTCGGCCGGCCGCAGCCGGGCCCGCCAGGCGCCGACCTCGGGGGCGCGCGAGCCGTACAGCGCGATCTTGGACACCCGCGTCTCCAGGAACTCGGTGAGCACGGCGAGCGTGTCGGCGGGCTTGAGCGCCAGGTCCTCGTAGCGGACGGTGAGCAGCTGCCGCTCGGGCAGCTCCCGGCGCAGCTCGGCGCTCAGCCGCACGGCGCTGCGCCAGCGCAGCGCCGCCTTGCCCGCCGCGGGCATGCCCTTCCACCGGTCGAGGTGCTCGTCCTTGTTGACGCCGAGGAAGGCGTTGGGGAACTCGGTGCTGTCGGAGAGCATCGCGGGCTTGAACCAGGCCAGGCACGCCGGGTCGCCGAGCATGCCGGCGACGGCGTCCCTGCCGTCCCTGATGAGCTGCACGAACCGGGCGTCGGGGAACGCCTGGAGCAGCACGGGCGCGCTGTAGAGCAGGTCGGGGCTGCCGTCGCCGAACCGCGTCACCTCGCCGGGGTCCACGCACGGCCCGCTGCCGGTCACCCCGCCCGCCTCGCGGCACGGCTCGGCGCACTGCCCGCACGAGCGCGGGGAGACCTGCCAGGACTCGGCCAGCGCGTCCCGCAGCACGCGGACCGCGCCCGACGTGCGGCCGATGGACGGTTTGCGGGCGAAGGCGTACACGACGTGCGCCACGCTCGCGCGGCCGGTCGTGACGTGGAAGCCGGGGGAGCGTTTGAGGGCGCGGGCCAGCAGGTCCGCGCCGGAGTGCGGGGCGCCGAGCAGGAAGACGGGCCTGCGGACCTTGATGCCGTTGACCACGAGGATGTGGGGCGGAAGTCGCATACTGGACCACAAGTGTGACACCGTTTGGCAGGTGAACGAGCCAATCAGCGTTTCGGTGCTTACCCGGGCCCCGGCGCTCCCAGGCGGGCAGGAGTTGACCGATGCAGCAAGGTGACACCGTCGCGATCGTCATGCCGTCGGGGCCGCCCTCACCCGTCCTGTTCCAGCGCGGCGTCGAGCGGTTGGAGGCCCTCGGGCTGAAGGTGGTGGCCGGGGCGCACGCGCTCGACCGCCAGGACCTCGACTACCTGGCCGGCCAGGACGCCGCCCGCGCCGCCGACCTCCAGGCCGCCTGGTGCGACCCGGCCGTGTCGGTGGTGTTCTGCGGCCGGGGCGGCTACGGCGCGGCCCGGCTGCTCGGCCTGCTCGACTGGGACGCCATGCGCGCGGCCGGGCCCAAGGTGCTGGTCGGGTCGAGCGACATCACGGCCCTGCACAACGCCTTCGCGATCGAGCTGGGCGTGCCCACGCTGCACGGCCCGATGACCGCCTGCGACACGATCGCCGCCGAGCAGGGCCCCGAGCCGCTTTCGTGGGAGAGCCTGTGGGCGGCGCTGGCCGGGGAGAGCGCGACCGTGCGGGGCGACCGGGTGCTGGTGCCCGGACGGGCCGAGGGCGTGCTCACCGGGGGCAACCTGTCGCTGCTCGCCTCGATGTGCGGCACCCGGTACCAGCCGTCGTTCGACGGCAAGCTGGTGCTGCTGGAGGACATCGGGGAGGAGCCGTACCGGATCGACCGGATGCTGACGCAACTGCTGCAGGCCGGGGCGTTCGACGGCGTGCGGGGGATCGCGCTCGGGTCGTGGGTGGACTGCGGCGATCCGTACCCGGTGCTGGCCGACCGGCTCGCGCCGCTCGGGGTGCCCGTGGTGGCCGGGCTTCCTGTGGGGCACGGGTCACCACAGATGAGCGTGTGGCTGGGGGAGCTTGGGGTTATCGATACCGAATCGTGCTCCCTGGCTGGTCCGTTCCGCGACGGCGAGCAGGCAAGGTAGGAAGACACCTAAAGGGACGAATCCGACAGAGGGGACGGTGTGTGAGCTTCTTCAGGCGTGACCGGGAGCCCTCCCGCCGGCCGATCGAGGACGTCGACCTCGACTCCCTGCTCGGCCTCGTCGCGGAGTCCCTGGGGTTCGTGTGCGAGTTCGCCCGCGACGGCGCGTCGCTGACCCTGCGCGGCGACGGCGTCGCCGAGCTGGTGGTGCGGCTGACCGGACTGCGCCGCGAGGCCGGGCGCCGGGCCAGGGAGGACTGGCCGGTGCTGGTCTCCGAGCACCTCGCGCACGCCCTGGCCACCGCCGACGAGCGTTACGACGCCTGCGACCTCGACCAGGCCGCGCCCCTGCTGCGCACCCGGGTCGAGGCGGTGGACGAGGTCCCCGACCTGACCCGGGTGGTGGGGCGGCACCTCAACGCCGACCTGGTGGAGCTGCTGACCGTCGGCTCGCGCCTGGTGCGGCCCGAGGAGGCCGGCTGCTGGCCCGTCCCGACGGCTCAGGCGCTCGACCTGGCCGTGGCGAACGTCCGGCGGGCCGAGCGGCTGCAGGTCGAGCGCATCGAGCTGGGCGGCACGCCGGTGACCCGGCTGACCGGCGCCCACCCGTCGGCCGCCACGCACCTGCGCTGGCTCGGCGACCACCTCACGGTGCCCGCCGACGGGGTGCTGGTGGTGCTGCCGGACCCGTACACGGTGCTGGTGCGCCCGGTGGACGGCATCGGGGTGGTGCGCGCCATCGAACGCCTGCGGGTGCACGCGGCCCGCACCGGCGGGCTGAGCGCGCAGGTCTACTGGTGGCACCGTGGACGGCTGACGCTCATCAAGGCCGACATCGTGTTGCAGCAGGGGCAGACGAGGCTGGTGGTGGCCCCGCCGCCGGAGTTCGCCCGCATCCTCGCCCGCCTGGCCGTCTGAGCGCCCTTCCAGGGGTCCGCCTGGTCAGTGGCGGCACAGGACCGCGCAGCGGGTGCGGATCGTCTCGGCCTCAGCGTCGCCGAGCGTCTCGTAGCACTCCACGGCCTGCCGCCAGGCGTTCAGGGCGCGCGCGCGGTCGCCGGCGGCGGCGTGCGTCTCGCCGAGCCGGACCAGCGTCTGGGCGGCAGGGTGCAGGTCGTCGCAGGACAGCAGGAGCGCGGCCGCCCGTTCGTAGCAGGCCACCGCGCCCAGGCGGTCGCCCTTGGCCTCCAGCACGTACGCGATGCTGTCCCACGCGTGGCCCTCGCCCTGGGCGTAGCCGAGGTCGGCCAGGATGCGCTGCGCCCGCCGGCAGTCGGCGTACGCCTGGTCGTACCGGCCGAGCTGGGCACGCCACCAGCCCGCGGTGTTCAGCGCGCGGGCCTGGCCGATGGCATCGCCGCCCTCCTCGAACAGCTCCTGGGCCCGCAGCGCGTGCCGCAGCTCCTCGCCCGGCCGCACCCGGCCGACCGCGACGGCCAGGCCGAGGTGCAGGTGCGCCTCCAGGACCGGCTCGCCGAGGCCCTGGTGCAGCTCGATGGCCCGGTCGAAGTGCTCGACCGCCCGCCGGTCGGAGCCGAGCCTGGCGTGCGCGCGCGCCAGGCCGCTGTGGCATCCGGCCCGCGCCAGCCGGTCGCCGAGCCGCGCGGCGCACTCCAGTGCCACCGTCTGGACGCGCAGGCTCTCCTCCCACAGGCCGCGGCGCTGCATGAACTCGCCGAACCCCCAGGCGAGCTGCCAGGCATGCCGGTCCAGCCCCGCCCGCGCGGCCTCGTCCACCAGCGCGGGCAGCGCCGCCGACTCCGTGGCGTACCAGCTCAGAGCCTCGGCCGGGCCGGCGAAGCGCTCCGGAGTGACGCCGCGGGCGGGCCGCTCCCGCCGGACGCGCTCACGGTAGGGGTAGCAGGCGGCGCTGGCCGCGCAGGCCGAGTGCAGGTAGTGGTCCAGCAGGCGGCGGGTCGCGGCCCCGCGGGCCGCGGGCCGGTCGGTGGCGCGGGCCTGCTCGGCGGCGTAGGCCCGCAGCAGGTCGTGCAGCCTCGGGCGGTCGCGGTCGGACAGCTCGACGAGGTTGGCCCGGTGCAGAAGGTCCACGAGCCTGCGGGTCCGCTCCACGGGCAGGCCGGCCAGGCTCGCGACCGCGGCCGGCGGGAGGTGCGGGGGCGCCTGCCCGAGCAGGCGGAACAGCCGCGCCGCCGCCTGCGGGAGCTCCCGGTAGGACCGGCCGAACACGGCGCGCAGGTCGATCGCCGGATCGGCGTCGGCGAACGGCTCCAGATCGGCGCCCGCGCGTTCCAGATCGGCGGCGATGTCGGCCAGCGGCAGGTCGGACCGGCGTACCGTCCGGGCGGCGACGATGGCCAGGGCCAGCGGCAGCCGGCCGCACCGGTCGATGATCACCTCCGCGGCCTCGGGCTCGGCGGCCAGGCGCGCCTCGCCCACCCGGTTGGCCAGGAGGTGGCGGGACTCGTCGGCGGTGAGGGTGTCCAGGTGCAGCAGGGACGCGCCCGTGGTGACCGACAGCGCGGGCAGCTCCGTCCGGCTGGTGATCAGCGTCAGGCAGCCGGGCGCGGTGGCCAGGAGGGGGGTGACCTGGTCGGCGGCGCGGGCGTCGTCCAGCAGGACGAGCACCCGGCGGGTGGCCAGCAGACTGCGGTAGAGCCCGGTCCGGTCCTCGACGCCCAGCGGGATCCGGGACTCCGGCACGCCGAGCGCGCCCAGGAAGCGGGGCAGCACGGCCGAGGCGTCTGCCGGGTCGAGGGCGCCGAGACGGGCGTAGAGCTGGCCGCCGGGGAACCGGTCGCGGTGGTGGTGCGCCCAGTGCAGCGCCAGCGAGGACTTGCCGACGCCGGGCGGTCCCGAGATCACCCAGACGGCCGCGGAATCGGCCAGGCGCTCCAGCTCGGCCTTGCGGCCCACGAAACCGGCGAGCCGGGCGGGCAACTGCGCGGGAACCGGCGACGCCGTCACACTCGGCGCGTCCCTGCCCGGTGCGTCCCCGTCCGGCGCGTCCCCGCCCGGTGCGTCCCCGTCCGGCGGGTCGGGCCGGGGCTCCGGCGTCGCCTGGCGGTTTGTCCCGCGTGTCCGGCCTGTCGCGCCTGTTCGCAGGAGCTGGTGGTGGAGATCGCGGAGGGCGGCGCCGGGTTCGACGCCCAGCTCCTCGGCCAGGGTGCGGCGTACGCCGGCATAGCGGGCCAGCGCCTCGGCGGTCCGGCCGCCCTCGTGCAGCGCCCCGATGAGCGCGGCGGCCACCAGCTCGTCCAGCGGGTACGCCTCGGCCAGCGGCGACAGTGCCGCGACCGCGGCCCCGGGGTCCTCGGCCGACACCGTACGGGCCCAGCGCAGTACGACCTCCTTGCGCTCCTCCCACAGCCGCCGCCGCACCCGCGCGGTCCATTCGCCCGGCAGCCCCGTCAGCGGGTCGCCGCGCCACAACGCCAGGGCCTCCTCCAGCGGCGGACGGGGATCGGCCGCCGTCGCCGCCTCCTCGGCCAGGGCCCGGAACCGCCGCAGGTCCACGCCCGGTTCGGACACGTCGAGCAGATAGCCGCCGACCCGGCGCAGCACGCGGCCCTCGTCGCCGAGCACCTGCCGGCGCAGCCGGGTGATGATCGTGTGCAGCGTGTTCCGCGCGCCCGGCGGCACCCGCTCGCCCCAGATCCGGGCCAGCAGCGTCTCGACGGGAACGACCCGGCCCACCTCCCAGGCCAGCGCGGTGAGCGCGAGCGCGGCCTGCGGAGGCCGTACCGGTCCGGTCTGATCCGCGCGCTCCAGCTCCACCGGTCCGAGCAACCGAATCATCATGATCTCCGAGCCTAATCAAGGGAGACCGGTTCATCCCGCGTTGTCATGTCTTCGAGACGGCATTGAGAAGTCATTGAGAAATCGCTCAGACGGCCGGGTGAGGCTACCCGGGTCAGTTCGTCCTCCCGCCGGGCCGCGTCCGGCGGGGATCACGGAAGGCAGTGGTACATGCGTACTCTCACCGGACTCTGCGACCGTCTCGTCGCGCGTCTCGTCCCCGAGGTGACCGCGGCGGCGGCCGGCTGCTGGGTCGAGCGCAAGAACGGCCTGTGCCGCCGCTGCTGCGACTACGGCGACAAGGGCGTCAGGTGCAACGGCTGGTCGACGTACTGCCTGTAGGCAGCGCGATCCACCTGTAGGCGCCGCGAGCCGACGCCACGGGCCGGGCTCCGCCGAACGGGGTCCGGCCCGCTGCCCCCGGCGACGAGGAGGTAACAGTGATTCACGCCCTGGCGGCGGCCGTGCTGGTGCTGGCGGTGCTGACCGTGCTCAATCTGATGGTGGGCCTGGGCATCGTCCGCCGGTTGCGGGCGCACGCCGAACGGCTCGACGCCCTGGACGGGTTCGCCGGCGGCCCGCCGCCCTCGCTCGAACCCGGCGACAGGGCCGCGGAGTTCCTGCCGGGGATCGACCTGCCCGCGCGCACGCTGGTCGGCTTCTTCTCCCCGTCCTGCGCGCCGTGCGAGGAACTGGTCCCCCGGTTCGCCGAACTGGCCGCCACGATGCCGCGCGAGCAGGTCGTCGCCGTGATCGCGGGCCTGCCCGGCGAGGCGGAGCCCATGCGCGCACTGCTCGACCCGGTGGCCACGGTCTTCGCCGGCGAGCCCGACGGCGGGCAGCCGGCGCGGGCGTTCAAGGTCGAGGTCTTCCCCAAGGTCTTCCTCGTCGACGACCGCCGTACCGTGCTCGCGGCCGGCCACGACCTGGCCGGCGTGACGGCGGTCGCGCGTGGCTGAGCGGTCCGGGCCGCTCGCGGTCGCCCGGCTGGCCTGGAGCAGCGCGCCGGCCATGGTCGTCGGCTACCTGGCGGCCGCCCTGGCGCAGGCCGCCGTCCCGATCGCCGCGGCATGGTTCACCAAGGCCGTGTTCGACGCGCTGACCGCCCACGGCGGATCGGTGGCGGGCCCGGCGCTATGGCTGGCGGCGAGCGGGCTGGCCGCCGGCGTGCTGCCGAGCCTGTCCGGCTACGCAAACGCCGCCCTGGGCAGGGC
The DNA here is from genome assembly GCF_040298265.1 of Nonomuraea sp. NPDC001636. Lineage (NCBI taxonomy): Bacteria > Bacillati > Actinomycetota > Actinomycetes > Streptosporangiales > Streptosporangiaceae > Nonomuraea > Nonomuraea sp. NPDC001636. The sequence continues at coordinate 98,384 of NZ_JBEOZT010000032.1, read as the reverse complement.
CGCCGGACTGCGCGCCACCGACCGGCTGTTCGCCGCCACCGAACGCTTCGCCGGGCTGCGCCACTTCGAGGACCCCGCGTTCCTGGACCGGCTGCGGCTGGCGCAGCAGGCCACCGTCACCTGCCCCACGCTGCTGGGGTCCGCCTTCGACGCCGGCAGGGCCGCGCTGACCGTCACCGGATTCCTCGGCGTGCTGGCCGTGGTCGATCCGTGGCTGGCGGCCGTCGTGCTGGCCTCGCTCGTGCCGGCGCTCGTCGTACAGCTGCGCCTGGCCAGGAGGCAGGTGGCGATGCTCTGGCAGACCAGCCACGCCGAGCGGCGGGAGCTGTTCTACGGCCAGCTCCTGACCAGCGCCGAGGCCGCCAAGGAGGTCCGGCTGTTCGGGATCGGCGGGTTCCTGCGCGGGCGGATGCTGGCCGAACGGGCCCGCATCGACCGCGCCGAGCGCCATCTCGACCTGCGCCGTCTGGCCGCGAACGGCGCGCTCGAACTGCTGGCGGCGCTGGTGGCCGGAGGCGGGCTGGTCTGGGCGGGCGTGGCGGCGGGCGCGGGCCGGATCGGCGTCGGCGACGTGGCGATGTTCATCGGCGCGATGGCCGGCACGCAGGCGGGGCTCAACACGATGGTGCAGATGATCGCGCAGATGGCGCAGAGCCTGCGCCTGTTCGGCCACTACCTCGACGTCGCCGGCACTCCGTCCGACCTGCCCGTGGCGGCGGCCCCGGCGCCGGAGCTGCGGCACGGCATCGAGCTGCGCGACGTGTGGTTCCGCTACGGCGACGAGCATCCGTGGATCCTGCGCGGCGTCAGCCTGTTCATCCCGCGCGGCCACAGCCTCGCCCTGGTCGGCCTGAACGGCGCGGGCAAGAGCACCGTGGTCAAGCTGCTGTGCCGCTTCTACGACCCCACCAGGGGCACGATCCTGTGGGACGGGACCGACCTGCGCCGCCTCGACCCGGCCACCCTGCGCGCCCGTATCGGCGCCGTCTTCCAGGACCACATGGCCTACGACCTGACCGCCGCCGAGAACATCGGCCTGGGGAACCTCGCCAGGTTCGGCCACCGGCCCGCCATCGAGGCCGCGGCCCGGCAGGCCGGCGTGCACGACACGCTCGCCGCCCTCCCGTACGGCTACCGAACCCCGCTGACCAGGCTCTTCATCGGCGACGGCGACGGCGAGGGTGACGGCGAGGGTGACGGCGAGGGTGACGGCGACGGCAGCCGCGGGCCGGCCGGGGTCGAGCTGTCCGGCGGGCAGTGGCAGCGCGTCGCCATCGCCCGCGCGCTGCTGCGCGACGCCCCCGATCTGATGATCCTCGACGAGCCCAGCTCCGGCCTGGACCCCGAGGCGGAGCACGACGTGCACGTCCGGATGCGGGCCGGGCGGGCGGGGCGCACCGGGCTGCTCGTCTCCCACCGGCTCAACACCGTGCGCGACGCCGACCTCATCGTCGTGCTGGAGCAGGGACGGGTGGCCGAGCGGGGACGGCACGAGGAGCTGATGGCCCGGCAGGGCCCCTACGCCCGCCTGTTCACCCTGCAGTCCGCCGGTTACGCCGAGGAGCCGGCCGGATGAGATGCCTGGCGGGGTTCGTGACGGTAGTGGCCGTCGCCGCCCTGGTGTGGGCGCGGCGGCGGTTCCTGTCGGTCCGGGTCGAGGGCGTCAGCATGGAGCCGACGCTGCGGCCGGGACAGCGGCTGCTGGCCCGGCGGGCCGAGGGCACGACCGGCGACATCGTGATCGTGCGCAATCCGCACGCCACCGCCCCCAACCCGCCGCTGCTGGTCAAGCGGCTGGTCGCGGGCGGCGGCGAGCGGCTGCCCGACGTGCTGGGCGGCGGGCTCGTGCCCGCCGGGCGGATCGCCGTCCTCGGGGACAACCCGCGGCGCAGCGTGGACTCGCGGCACTTCGGCCTGCTGCACGCCTCCGACGTGGTGGCCGTCGTCAGGTCCCGGCGGCGGGGGAGCGGCGGCACGCCGGGGTGACGTCGGGACCTCCCGGGCCCGTCGCCCGGTCCGGCCCGCTACGGGGCCTGGTGTCCCACGTAGTCGCGCAGGTGCACGGCGGTGAGCGAGTCGCCCTTCGCCACCAGCTCGGCCGGGGTGCCGGTGAACACCACCTGGCCGCCGTCGTGGCCCGCCCCCGGACCCAGGTCGATGATCCAGTCGGCGTGGGCCATCACCGCCTGGTGGTGCTCGATGACGATGACCGTGTTGCCGTCGTCCACCAGCCGGTCCAGCAGGGCCAGGAGCTGGTCCACGTCGGCCAGGTGCAGGCCGGTGGTGGGCTCGTCCAGCACGTACGTGGTCCCGTTCTTGGCCATGTGGATGGCCAGTTTGAGCCGCTGGCGCTCGCCGCCCGACAGCGTGGTGAGCGGCTGGCCGAGCCCGAGGTAGCCCAGGCCGACCGAGTCGAGTCGGTCGAGGATCGTCCTGGCCTGGCCGCTGGGGAAGAACGCGCGCGCCTCGGCCACCGGCATCTCCAGCACCTCGCTGATGTTCTTGCCGCGCAGCCGGTACGTCAGCACCTCCGGCGTGAACCGGCGTCCCTCGCACGCCTCGCACACCGAGGCCACGTCGGCCATCATCGCCAGCTCGGTGTAGATCAGGCCGATGCCCTTGCAGGCCGGGCAGGCGCCCTCGGAGTTCGCGCTGAACAGGGCCGGCTTGACCCCGTTGGCCTTGGCGAACGCCGTGCGGATGGGGTCGAGCACGCCCGTGTACGTGGCCGGGTTGCTGCGCCGCGACCCGCGGATCGGCGACTGGTCGGCGACCACCACGCCCTCGCGGCCGGACACGTACCCGTGGATGAGGGAGCTCTTGCCCGAGCCGGCCACGCCCGTGACGACGGTGAGCACCCCGAGCGGGATGTCCACGTCGACGCCGCGCAGGTTGTGCAGCGTGGCGCCGCGCACCTCCAGATGGCCCTTGGCCGGGCGGACGGCGGCGCGCAGCGCGGCCCGGTGGCCGAGGTAGCGGCCGGTCAGGGTGCCCGAGCCGGGCAGCCCGTCGAGGTCGCCGGCGTAGCAGATGCGGCCACCGCCGGTGCCCGCGCCGGGACCGAGGTCCACGATGTGGTCGGCGATCTCGATCACCTCGGGCTTGTGCTCGACCACGAGCACGGTGTTGCCCTTGTCGCGCAGCTGGAGCAGCAGGTTGTTCATCCGCTGGATGTCGTGCGGGTGCAGCCCGGCCGTCGGCTCGTCGAAGACGTAGGTGACGTCGGTCAGGCTGGAGGTGAGGTGCCGCACCATCTTCACCCGCTGGGCCTCGCCGCCCGACAGCGTGCCGGACTCGCGGTCGAGGCTGAGGTAGCCGAGGCCGATCTCGACCAGGGAGTCCAGCGTGTCGCGCAGCCCCTGGAGCACCGGGCCGACGCTCGGGTCGCCGATGCCCTTGACGAACTCGGCCAGGTCGTTGATCTGCATGGCCGAGCAGTCGGCGATGTTGCGGCCGTCGATGCGGGAGGACCGGGCGGCCTCGTTCAGGCGGGAGCCGCCGCAGGCGGGGCAGCCGGTCAGCTTGAGCGCCCGGTCGGCGAAGGCGCGCGCCTGCGGCTGCATCGACTCGCGGTCCTTGGCCAGGTACTGGCGCTTGACCTTGGTGACCAGCCCTTCGTAGGTGAAGTTGCTGGTGCCGTACTTGATCTTCGTGGCGGGCTTGTCGAGCAGGTCCGCCCACTGCTCGGGGGTGAAGTCGCGCAGCTTGGTGTCGGGGTCGTACAGGCCCGAGCCGACCATGATCTGCCAGTACCAGGTGTCCACCGCGTACCCGGGGACCTTGATGGCGCCCTCGTTCAGCGACTTGTCCCGGTCCACCAGCTCGTCGACGTCGACGCCGGCGACCTTGCCGAGCCCCTCGCACTCGGGGCACATGCCCTCGGCGCGGTTGAAGCTGAACGCGAACGGCGGCCCCACCTGCGGCGAGCCCAGCCGGCTGAACAGGATCCGGAGCATCGTGTAGGTGTCGGTGGCGGTGCCCACGGTCGAGCGGGCGTTGGCGCCCATCCGCTCCTGGTCCACGATGATCGCCGCGCTGAGGTTCCGCAGCGAGTCCACGTCGGGACGGGCCAGGCTCGGCATGAAGTTCTGGACGAACGTGGTGTACGTCTCGTCGATCAGCCGCCGGGACTCCGCGGCGATCGTGTCGAAGACGAGCGAGGACTTCCCCGAGCCGGACACGCCGGTGAACACGGTGAGGCGGCGCTTGGGCAGGTCGAGGTCGACGCCGGTGAGGTTGTTCTCGCGGGCGCCGCGGACCTGGATGACGTCGTGGCTGTCGGCGGCGGTGTGATCGGCGGATCGGGTGCGTACGGCGTCGGACTTGGCGCTGGTGGCCACGGAATCCCTTCTTGTCACATCAAATGGGGAGCGGGTAGGCGATCGTACCGTACGCAGTACGGTCGCCGTGGGCTCAGCGGGATCCGGCGATCAGCGACGTGACGAGCGAGGCGGCCAGGGGCAGCAACGTCAGGCCGATCAGGAACATCAGCCCGACCGGCCACAACCCCTGCCCGCCCCCGCGCAGCTCGCCCACCACCCCGGCGGCGAAGTGCACGAAGAACGGCGCGGCGGCGACGGCCCCCCACAACGGATGCGGGACGGCCCACGCGGCCAGCCCGGCCAGGACCGCCAGCGCGGCGAAGGCCGGCAGAAGCGCCGGGGAGTCCAGGACGTCCTTCGGCGCGCCGGGCGCGACCGCGGGCGCGGTGAGCACGCACACGGCCACGGCGGCGACGCCTCCGGCGATCAGGATCACGGCCCACAGCAGAGCGGAACGCGGCATCTCTCTCCTCACACTGGTTCTGAGGGCCAGCATGCCCGCGGCGGGGACGGGGACACGAGCGCTCGGATACTCAACCCGTCTGAGGAGAACCGGCAAGCGACTGAGCCTCCCGACGGGCGGCGGCCGCCCCCGCCGGGTCGCCCGCCGCCGTGTACGCCTCGGCCAGGCTGTCCAGCGCTCCGGCCAGGAACTCCTGCCAGCCCCGCGCGCGCCACAGCCGAACCGACTCCTCCAGGTGCGCGACGGCCTCCCGCACCCGGCCCTCGGCCAGGTCCACCGCGCCCAGCACCCACAGCGCGTCGGCCCGGTGGTGGGCCAGCCGGTGGGAGCGGCTCAGCAGCTCGGCCGCCTCGGCGACCGCCCTGGCCCGCGGGTCGTGGTGGCCGGCGTACAGCTTGGCCAGCGCGACCAGGCCCATGGCCTCCAGCAGCGGGTCGCGGATCTGCCGGTAGATGGCCAGCGCCCGCACCATGTACTCCAGCCCGGCCTCGAACTCCTTGGCGTGGGCGTGGGCCAGGCCGAGGAACTGCAGGGTCGTGGCCTCGAAGCGGGGGTTGCCGAGCTTGGTGGCCAGGTTTAGGCCGCGCAGCAGGTGGACGATGGCCATCCTGATGTCCCTGGTGCCGTAGGCGACGGCCATGCACACGTGCGCCCTGGCCTCGCCGCCCTGGTGGCCGCTGTGCTCGGCCAGCTCCAGCGCGATGCGGCCCGAGCGCAGGCCCTGCGCCATGTCGCCCCTGGCCGCCTCGCCCCAGGCGCGCAGCACGTACGCGTCGGACAGGCCGCGCCGCTCGTCCAGCTCGGTGAACATGGCGATCAGGCGTTCGGCGCCGTCGTACTGGGCGGCCATGGCGCCGCCGGTCTCGGTCCAGGTGGTGGCGTGCATGAGGCCGCGCCGGATCACCGCCTCGCCCAGCCGGTCGCCGGCGGCCAGGCAGGCGGCCAGCACCCGCTCGTGCAGCGCCCGCCAGTCGTCGAACAGGCCGCTGACGTCGAAGTAGCGCTCGGCGCAGCAGGCGGTGTCCCAGGCGACCTCGGCCAGGCCGAGCGCGCACGCCTGCCGGATCGCCGCGACCAGCGCGGTGCGCTCGGTGTCGAACCAGGCCATCGGGTCCTGCCGGATCTCCAGCGGCGTGCCGTCGGGGGAGCTCCAGCGCGGGGCCGAGCCGTGGATGATGGCCGAGGAGCTGCCCTGGACGCGTTCGGTCGCCTGCTCGGCCAGCGCCAGCCAGCCGCCGAAGGCCCGGCCGAGCGCCGCCGCGACCGCCTCGGGCCGGTCCTCCAGCTCGGCACGTTCGCGGGCGTACAGGCGGACCAGGTCGTGGAAGCGGTAGCGCGGCTGCCCGGCCGGGTCGACGCCGCTGATCAGCACGAGCTGGGTGTCCACCAGCGACTCCACCAGCTCCTCGCCCACCGGCACGGGCAGGTCCAGCAGCGCGCCCGCCACCCATCCGGCGAAGTCGGGCACCTCCAGCGTGCCGAGCAGCCGGAAGGCCCGCCGCGCGGCCGGTTCCAGCCCCACGTAGCTGAGCGCCAGGCTCGCCCGGACCGCCAGGTCGCCGGTCGCGAACTGGTCGAGCCGCCGCCGCTCGTCCTTGAGCTGCCCGGCCAGCCGGGTCAGCGGCCAGTGCGGCCGGGCCACCAGCCGGGCCCCGGCCACCCGCACGGCCAGCGGGATCCCGTCGGAGAGCCGGACGATCTCCGCCGCCGCCTCCGGCTCGGCCTCCACCCGCCCGGCGCCGGCGATCCTGGCCAGCAGGCGCACGCCCTGCCGCAGGTGCAGCACCGACAGCTCGATCAGGGCCGCGCCGGACAGGCCGCTCAGCCTGGCCCTGCTGGTGACGATGACGGCGCAGCCGGACGTGCCCGGCAGCAGCGGGCGCACCTGCTGCTCGGAGGCGGCGTTGTCGAGCACGATCAGCATGCGCCGCTCGGCCAGGCTGCTGCGGAACAGCGCGGCCCGCTCGTCCACGCTCTCGGGCAGCGTGGAGCGCGGCACGCCGAGCGCGGTGAGGAAGGCGGCCAGCACCTGTCCGGGGTCGGCGGGGCTGGCCTCGGCGCCGTGCAGGTTCGTGTGCAGCTGGCCGTCGGGGTAGTGGCGGGCGATGCGGTGCGCGGCGTGCACGGCCAGCGTGGTCTTGCCGACGCCGCCCATGCCCGCGATCACGCACACCCGCACCTGGCCGGGGCCCTGCGGCGGTTCGTCGCCGAGCAGGGCGGTGAGCTGGGCGAGCTGCTCGGCGCGTCCGGTGAAGTCGGAGATGTCGGTCGGGAGCTGGGCTGGGGGCCGCGCCGCGGGCGCTGCGGTGCCGCCGGGGGCCGGGTCGAGGGTGCCGGTGAGGATGGCCTGGTGCAGGCGGTTGAGCTCGGCGCCGGGGTCGAGGCCCAGCTCGGCGGCGAACACCCGGCGGGCCTCGCGGTAGCTGGCCAGCGCCTCGGCCTGCCGTCCGGACCGGGCCAGGGCGAGCATGAGCTGGCGGCGCGGGCGTTCGCGCAGCGGGTGCTCGGCGACCAGCTCGGTCAGCTCCGCGATGAGCACGGCGTGCAGGCCGCGGGCCAGGTCGGCCTCGATCCGGTGCTCCAGGGCCGCCAGGCGCTCCTCCTCCAGGCGGCGGGCGTGGTCGCGCAGCCCGGCGGTGAGGTTCAGCCCCGCGTAGGCGGGCCCGCGCCACAACTCCAGCGCCTGCCGCAGCAGCGTGGCGGCCTGTTCGTGGTCGCCGCCGGACAGCGCGTCGCCGCCCCGGCCGGCCAGGGTCTCGAAGCGTTCGGCGTCCAGCTCGCCGGGGTGCACGGCCAGGACGTAACCGGCGTCGGTGCGGGTGATGCGGTCCTGGCCGAGCGTCCGGCGGAGCTGGTGCACGTACAGGCGGAGGTTGTCGGCGGCGGTGCGCGGCGGGCGCTGCTCCCACAGGGCCTCGACGAGCGTGGCGGGGGAGACCGGGCGGCCGGCCCGGCACAGGAGCTCGGCCAGCAGGGTGCGCTGCTTGCCGACGCCGAGCGGCAGCGGCCCTTGGTCATCCGAGACGTGAAGCGGCCCAAGTACGGCGAACTCCATCGCGCTCCCCGCAAGGACGTTGGTGCACAAGGAAGATCAAAGCTGCTTCAATGTGCATCAACGTCCGACTCCCGTCAACCCTGCGCCGACCGGGAGTAAAGGGCACCGGCGGGAGCCTTTCGTGGTAGCTCCCGCCGGTGGCTCATCCTAGGTCACGGGTGGCCGAAGGCGACCACCGAAAGGAAGTACGCGTACGCGATGCTGCGACATGTCCCCTTGAAGAAGTAGTGGGAGCAGACGCCCCAGTACAGGACGTAATAGAAGATGTAGTCCACCTGGTACTTGCTGTGGATATACCCCATATTGCGCAGGGCGTACCCGTAGTCGTGCATCATGCACGCCTGGCGGAAGTCGTAGCCGAGCGGCTTGTCGGGTGACTTGGTGCAGTAGTCGTAGTACACGCCGCGCACCCACCAGCCGGCCGGCGTCTTCTTCCAGTGCACGTAACGCCAGCTGCCGTGGTAGTAGGCGTAGCTGACGCCGCAGTGGTTGAAGGCGAAGTGCCAGAAGTTGGTGCACCAGTACCACTTCTTGCCGTCCAGGTCGGCGTTGGAGGTCGGCGACTGGTTGGCGTAGTCGTAGGCGTTGGCGCTGCCGCCCTCCACCGGGTCGGTCTGCAGGAACCGTCCCAGTTTGGGCTGGTAGAGCCGCACGCCCATGAGGATCGTGCCGTCGGGGGTGTCGGCGGCCCGCTCGGCCGCGCCGTGCCAGCCGTAGCGCATCGCGGGCTGACCGGCGCGCGGGTTGCCGAACTCGTCGAAGTCCAGCGCCAGCGGCACGCCGTCGGCGTAGACCACGTTGATGTCGTCGTGCAGGTTCGTCAGCTGCAGCCGCACGTCCCCGGTCGCCGAGGTGACCGCGGCCAGGCCGCCGGAGATGGAGTGCACGTTCCTGGTGACCGCGCCGCCCTCCACGACCCAGGCGGGCGTGTCGTCGTCGGCGTCGAAGTGCTCGACCCGCTTGCCGGTCGCGCTCCACGTGCCGCCGGACAGCTGCTCCAGCGTGGTGGTGTTGCGGCGCAGCTCCGGATCCAGCGTGTACGACTGCCGCACCGCCCCCGACGTCATCTGCCGGACCAGGTCGGTGCTGTAGTACTCCGCCTTCAGCCCGGCCGGCGTGGCCGTGGTGCGGCCGTAGGCGTCGTACTCGTAGCCGGCGTCGGCCAGCCGGTCGCCGCCGTCGTAGGCGTGGTTCTCGGTGACCGCCCCCGAGCCGTCGCAGGCGCTCGTGGTCAGCCCCGTCCTGTTGGAGTTGGCGTCGTAGCCGTAGGCCCGGCGCGAGCACAGGCCGCTCACGGTGTCGTCCACCGAGGCGATCCGGCCCAGCTTGTCGTAGCCGATCCTCTGGGCGGACAGCCCGTTGTGGCTCACCTGCTGGCCGTGGATCGACCAGGTCACCGAGTCGTCCAGCAGCCGCGTTCCCGCCGCCGTCCGGTAGACCCGCGAGACCGGCGCGCCGGACGGGTCCCGGGCCAGGTCGTAGGACAGGCCGCCCGGCAGGTTCTCGTGGCTGATCGAGCCGTCCACGGTGTACGTGGCGGTGAACGTCCCGGCCACCGAGTCGGTCATGGTGGCCAGCGCGCCGCGCACGTCGTCGTAGGCGTAGGTGACCGTCGAGGGCGCGCCGTCGGTCTTCCTGGTGATGCGGTCGAGGGCGTCGTACTCGACCCTGGTCACGCCGCCGTCGGCGTCGGTGTAGGACGTCTGGCGGCCCAGCGCGTCGTACTCGCGGGTGATCGAGGTGCCGTTGGAGGCCGTGGTCCTGACCGCCCGGCCGGCCGCGTCGTAGGTGGTGCTCACCTCGGGCACCGCCGTCCCGGCCCCGCCGGACACGACGGTCTTCACGATGTCGCCCGCGGGGTTGTACGTGGTCGTCGTGGTCCTGGTCACCCCGTTGGCCGTCTCGGTCACCGACGACACGCGGCCGCCGGGCTCGTAGGCGTACACCTTGGTGACCAGCTCGGCCGGACGGGTGCCGCTGTCGCCGACGCCCGTCTTGGACTTCGTCCGGCACAGCTGCCCGGCCCACTCGGCCTTGCCGCCGCACGCGCCGGTGCCGTCGGCGGTGTAGTACTCGCTGGTCGTGGTGCCCGCGTCGGCGCCCGACGACTTCGGCATCGTGGTCGCGACCACCCGGCCGTCGGAGTCGTACGTGGTCGTCTTGGTGATCGCCAGGCCGCCGGGGTCCTCCACGGTCTTGACGTTCTTGCCGGTGTTCCAGTCGTAGGACGTCCGGCTCGTGCGCACGTCGGCGTCCGAGGTCGCGCCGGGCACGTACGCGCCCACCGCCACCGTCGTGGCCAGGTTGGACACCTTGGCGTCGGCCGGCCGGCCCTCGTCGAAGGTGTTGACCGTGTGCTTCCTGGCCGCGACCTGCGTGCCGTTCAGCGTGACCAGGTGCAGCGGGCCCAGCTCGGAGACCATCCGCTGCCCGTCGGAGCTGTAGGCGGACTCCTCGGCCAGCAGCCGCGCCCGGTCGGCGGGCGAGGCGTTGAGCAGCCCGAGCCGGGTCAGCTCGGCGCCCGCGTCCGGCGTCTGCGCCAGGGCGAGCGCCCTGTTGCCGGCCGACAGCGACAACACCGTGTTGCCCTGCGCGTCGTACTGGCTGGTGGAGACCGCGCCGCCGGGCTCCACCCGGTTGACCGTCTGCCCGGAGGCGTTCAGGTAGGTGATCGTGGCCCGGCCGTAGTCGGAGGCGGCCAGGCCGCCGCGCCCGGTGTGGTTGGCCGGCACCTGGTCGGCCGGGAAGATCGCGGTCGCGTCCACCGGGGAGTCGCTCTGCCCCCAGGCGGCCGTGGCCGGCTCGCTCATCCCGTAGGGCGCCCCCGTCCCGCTGATCGGCACGTCGTAGACCACCGACGTGACCGCGGTGCCGTTCGTCTCGCTCGGCGTGCCGGGCCGCAGCGTCGGGCGGGAGACGGCGAGCAGCATGCCGTCCGCGGCGGTGTCGGCGTTGCCCGCCTTGCCGTAGCCGAACGTCCACGGCAGCTCGCCGGGCGGGGTGTAGCGGTTCACCCGGCCGCCGAGGTCGTAGTCGTAGCGCGTCCTGATGTCGGGGGTGGCCGGGTTCCACTGCTCACGCAGGCGGCCCAGGTCGTCGTAGCGGTACTCCGACAGGCCTAGCGGCGCGCTCGCGCCGCCCTCCCACAGGCTGATCGCCTTGACCTGCCCGGCCACGTCGCCGAGCTGCGCGCCCGCGGTCGTGGTGGTGGCGTAGTCCAGCTTGATCAGGCGGCAGCCCTGCGGCAGGCTCGCCAGCGTGTCCACGTCGCAGTCGGCCTGCGTGTACGACGGCGCGATGATCTTGACCGGCCGGGCCAGCGCCTTGCCGTCCGAGCCGGTCACCGACTGCCACACGAACGCCGTGCTGCCCTTGCCGCTGGCCGGGTAGACCGCCCGCACCAGGTAGATCGGCGCGGCGGCGTCCACCTTGGCGAACACCGTGCGCTCGGCCGAGTTCGTGTCCGACAGGGTGTAGCGGTCGGCCGCGGCGTCGAAGGTCAGCTTCAGGCTCGCCGCGTCCTGCTGCGGCTCGTACGAGCCGTCGGCGTTCTTGGTGAAGGCCACCGCCGAGCCCTCGCCGCTCAGCTCGACCGAGGTGGCGGAGGTGGCCCGGAGCTGGGCGAACGTGCCCTGACCCGACTGGGCGAGCCCGGTCGGCGTCCACTCGGTGCCGAAGATCGCCGCCACGCCGGGCAGCGCCGAGCCCTTGCGCGGGTCACGCGAGGAGAACGAGCGCATCAGGCCGATGCCGTACACGTTGGCGTCCGTGGCGGCCATCCTGAAGTCGCCGGTCAGCGTGTTGACCGAGCCGGGGCCGACCGGCTGGGTGGAGGCGCCCTCGCCGTCCCGGTCCACGACCAGGTCCACCGGCTGGGAGGCGGCCGTGCCGGAGGAGGTGACGAACTCGGCCCTGATCTCGATCGAGCCGTCCTCGGTCAGCGTGTGCGTGGTGTCCCAGACCAGCTCGGGCGAGGCGCCCGCGCTCATCGCCACCGGCCAGGCGACCGCCGACCCGTCGGACTTCCTGCGCACGTCGGCCGCCGGCACCTGGTGCCAGGAGTCGGCCTCGCCGCGCCGGTAGGAGAAGGCGACCGCGCTCAGCCCCGCGCTGCCGGTGGCCGACAGGACCGTCCGGCGGGCGGTGGACTGCCCGTCCTTGGGCGAGGTGACCGCCGAGCCGCCCGCGTTGAACGCGTACGTCGTCGGCTCCGACAGGTTGCCCGCCTTGTCCTTGACCCACGCCTTGAGCGTGTGCGGGCCGTCGGCGGGCGGCGTCCAGCTCACCGTGTGCGGCGCGCCGGAGTTGGCGGCCGACTGCTGGGCGCCGCCGTCGAACGACCACAACACCGAGGACGCGTCGGCCGAGGCCGGCGTGATGGTGAACTGGCCGGCCTGGCCCGAGCCCTTGGCCCAGGCGTCCTCCGGGTAGTCGCTTGATGACACCTCGGGGGCGGGCGGCGGGGCGGCGTCCACCGTGAAGGCGAACCACGCCGACCAGGGGCCGTAGTCGGTGCCGTCGTGCGAGCGCACCCGCCAGGCGTACGACGTGCTCGCCAGGGCCGTGCCGGCCTTCCAGGAGGCGGTGGCGCCGTTCGCCACGTTCGCGGCCGAGCCGCCGGTCACCTTGGTCGCGTGGTCGGCCGTCCAGATCTCGAAGTCGGCCCGCTGTGCCTGCCCGTCGGCGTCGCTCACCTTGGCCGACAGCGTCGGCTGCGCCGCGCCCACCACGGCCGGGCTGGCGCACACCGAGCAGGGCGCGACGGCCAGGGCCGACGGCGTGCCCGGCAGCGAGTTGTAGGTGATCGCGATGTTGGGGTTGTTGGCGAAGCGCTTCCAGTAGTAGTTGTCGGTCTCGCTGCCGGCCTTGACCATGAAGGTGACCGACGTGCCGTTCGCGCTCACCACGCTCTGCACCGCGCTGGTGACGTCCCAGCCGACCCAGGCCGCCGGGCAGGTCGACGCGCCGCCCTGACCGGCCGACGACCAGCCGTAGGCGACGTTCTTGGCGCCGATGTTCAGGTTCGAGGCGGGCTGGTTGTTCCACGTCGTGCCCGAGCCGACGGCCGCGGTCCTGTGCAGCTCGACGTTCCGCGCCGAGCAGGACCAGGCCCACGTCTCCTTGATGTTGAACGTGGCCGCCGTGACGTGCTTGCCGGCCAGGCCCGACAGGCCCATGTTGAAGAACGAGCGCCGCTTGTAGCCGCCGCCGTTGCTGGTGCCGGCCGTCGCGTCGTTCGCCGAGTTCCAGTACGCGCTGGTGGGATAGGCCGAGTCCACGTACGTCCAGCCGGACTTGGCCGAGGTGAAGCTCGGGTCGATCGTCACCGGGTAGACGGTGGCCGGGTCGGCCAGCAGCGCGGCGTCGGGGGTGACGCGCAGCTCGCGGCCCGACAGCCGCACGCCCATCCTGGCCCGCCGGCCCGGCTGGGCGGCCAGCGCCGGGGTGGCCGGGTTGCGGGTCATGGCCGACTCGGTGGCGGCGTCCCACATCTCCGGCGCCGCCGAGCCGAACACCGGCTCGCCCTCGGCGTCGAGGATCGAGACGTTGCCGTGCTTGTCGGTCCTGGCCTCGCCCTTCTTCACCGACGTGGCGAACGTCAGCTCCTTCAGCGCCGGGTTCGCCGCGGCCTGCCGGGTCTTGACGACGAGCTTCTCGGCGAAGCCGTCCACGTCCGCGGTCAGCACCAGGTCCACGCCCGGCAGCACGTCGGGATAGGTGGCGGTGGCGCCGTCCAGCACCGGCTCGGGCAAGGCGCCGAGCGGCGTGCCGAGGGTGAGCCGGGTGCCCCGCTCGGTGGCGGTGACCAGCGGGCCGTCGCCGCCGCCGGAGAAGCTGTAGGAGACCGCGGCGGCCTTCGGCGCGACCGTGCCGTCCTGGCCCGCCGCGAGCGTCGGGTCGGCGGGCACCCACGCCTCGCCCCGCTTGACCCGGACCGGGCGGTAGCGGTGCTCCTGGGTGACCGTGCCGGCCGGGTTGACGAAGAACTCGTCGGTCTCGGTGGTCAGCGAGGCCGCCCTGATCCGCTTGCCGCAGACCGCTGCGGCCAGCCGGGCGGAGATCTCGGTGGGCATCTCGTCCGGGCAGGCGACCGCCGCCTGCGCCTTGGCGGGCGCGGGCGGGGCGGCCCGCGCGGGAAGCGGCACGAGGGCCGTGGATGTCAGCAACAGGACGACGAGCGGCGGTAAGGGAGTCAGCCGCCTGGGTTTCTTCAACACCGTCCAACCTCCGCGGGGGGTGTAAGGCCGTTCGGTGCTCAGCGTGAGCAGCGGCTGTATAGGCGGCGTATAGATCCCGTAGGCGGCCAAAACCGGTTGCGGCGCGGCGCGGGCGGCTGTTGTACTTCCCGGCGGCACCGATCGCCGGACGAAGGAGCGGATCGATGAGGACAGCGTTCATGACCTCCCAGCACAGGACACCCACCTATTCAGAGGGCATGACGCTTCTTGAGATCCCCGCTCACCAGGACACGTCCGCATGTAGCTAGACCCGCCCGGCAGGCCGTGCGCCACCTGCGCCCCGCCCCGCGCGCCGCGCTCGCGCTGGGCGCCGCCACCGCCGCGGCCACCGCGCTGCCGCTGGCCGCGCCGCACGTCACCCGCCGCTTCGTCGACGACGCCGCCGGCGGCGCCGGGCTGCGCCACCTGATCGTGATCGCGCTCGGCTACCTCGCCCTGGCCGCCGCCGGTCAGGCCGCCCGCATGGCCGCCGCCTGGCTCGCCGGCCGCCTGGCCTGGGACGGCACCAACCGCCTGCGCGAACACCTGGCCGGGCACGTGCTCGGCCTCGACCTGGCCTTCCACGCCCGCCACTCGCCCGGCGAGCTGATCGAACGCGTCGACGGCGACGTGGCGGCCGTGGCCGAGTTCGTCGTCGCCTTCGTCCTCGACGTCGTGGCCGGGCTGCTGCTGCTGGCCGGCGTGCTGGCCGTCGTGTTCACCGTCGACTGGCGGCTGGGCGCGGCGCTGCTGGCCTACTGCCTGCTGACCGGGCTCGCCATGACGGGCGCGCAGCGGCTCGCCGTGCCGTCGGCGACCCGGTCGCGGCAGGCGAGCGCCGCGCTCTACGGCCACCTCGAAGAGCGGCTGGCCGGGGCCGAGGACCTGCGGGCCAACGGCGCGGGACGGCACGCGCTCGGCCGTTTCCACCAGGTCGCCGGGGCCTGGTTCCGCGCCGAGTGGCACGGCTCGCGCATCGCGGGCGCCCTGCTCGCGGCCACGAACGTGGCGTTCGCGGCCGGGACCGCGCTGATGCTCGCCCTGGCCGCCTGGCTGCTGGACGCCGGGACGCTCACGGTCGGCACCGCCGTGCTGCTCTTCCAGTACACCCTGATGATCCGCACGCCGTTCGAGCGGCTGATCGACCAGCTCAGGCAGTTCCAGGGGGCGCTGGCCGGGTTCGCCCGCATCGGCTCGCTGCTGGCCGAGCGGCCCGCGCTGCCCGTCCACGCCGCGCCCCGGCCGCTGCCCGCCTCGGGCGCGCTCGGCCTGCGACTGGACGACGTGAGCTTCGCCTACCCCGACGACGGCGAGACCGCGCTGTCGGGCATCACCCTCACCCTGGCCCCCGGCGAACGCCTGGGCCTGGTCGGACGCACCAGCAGCGGCAAGACCACCCTCGCCAAGCTGCTGCTGCGCCTGTACGACCCGACCGGCGGCACGGTCGGGATCGGCGGCCTCGACCTGCGCGAGTGCGACCCGGAGTCGCTGCGCCGCCGGGTCACCGTGGTCACCCAGGACGTACGGCTGTTCGACGGCAGCGTCCGCGACAACCTCACGCTGTTCGGCGCCCTGACCGGCCCCCGCCACGACGACGCTCACCTGCTGGAGGTGCTGGCCGGGGTGGGGCTGGGCGGCTGGCTGGCCGCGCTGCCCGGCGGGCTCGACGGCGAGCCGGGCGGCCTGTCGGCGGGGGAGGCCCAGCTGCTCGCCTTCGCGCGGGCCTTCCTGGCCGACCCCGGCCTGGTGATCCTGGACGAGGCCTCCAGCAGGCTCGACCCGGCCACCGAACGGCACGTCGAGGACGCCGTACGGCGGCTGCTGGACGGGCGGACCGGCGTGCTCATCGCGCACCGGCTCTCCTCGCTGGCGCACGTGGACAAGATCGCCGTGCTGGAACGCGGCAAGCTCGTCGAGTACGGCCGCCGCGCCGACCTGGCCGCCGACCCCGGCAGCAGGTTCGGCCGGCTCCTGGACGCCGCGGGGGTGACCCGGTGAGCGCGCGCCGGGCTCATGTTCAGCCGGCTCCCGGACCCCGCCGGGACGAGCCGGTGAGCGCGCGCCGGGCCCTGGGCGTGGCGGGCCGCCTGATCGGCTTCGACGTGCGCCTGTACGTGCTGCAGGTCCTGCTGTGGCTGCCGGTCCACGTGCTGCCGCTCGGCGGCGGCCTCGTGCTGCGGCAGCTCTTCGACCAGATCAGCGGGCACAGCCCGGCGACGTTGCGGCAGTCGTTGTGGTTGTGCGCGGCGTTCGCGGGCGTCGAGCTGGTCCGCGGGATCGTCCTGGTGTTCGCCTGGTCCTACGGCTCCTACTGGTGGGACGCGGCGGCCACGTTGCTGCGCGCCAACGTCATGGGCTCGGTGCTGACCGCGCGCGGCCCGGTCGCCGCCCGGCTGCCGCGCTCCCCGGGCGAGTCGCTGGCCCGGCTGCGCGACGACGTGGCCGAGCTGGTCGAGCTCGCCGACGAGTCCGTCCCCCTGGCCGGAGGCGTGCTGTTCGGCGGGGTGGCGCTGGCGGTCATGGTCTCGATCGACCCCGTCGTCACCGTGACGCTGGTCGTGCCGATGCTCGCGATCGGCGTGCTGAGCAGGCTCATGGGACGGGTGATCAGACGGCGGCACCAGCGGGCCAGGGAACTGGGCGCGGGCGTGACGGCGTTCGTCGGCGAACTGTTCGGCGGCGTGCTCGCGCTGAAGACGGCCGGGGCCGAGCGGGCGGCGCTGGACCGCCTGCGCACGCTCAACGCCCGTCGCCGGGACGCCGCCGTACGCAGCCGCCTGGCCACCGACCTGCTGGAGGCCGCCACGGGCACCACGGTCGAGCTGGGCGTCGGCGTCGTGCTGCTGCTGGCCGCCGGGGCGATGCGGCGCGGCGAGTTCACCGTGGGCGACCTCGCGCTGTTCACCAGCTACGTCGGCTGGCTGACCGCGCTGCCCCGCACGATCGGCTCCATCCTGTACCGCCTGCCCAGGGCGGACGTCTCCGCCGAACGCCTGACCACGCTGCTCGCCCCCCACCAGGACACAACAGACCTCACCCGGCACCACCCCCTCCACCTCCGTCACACCCCACCCCCGGAGGGACCGCCCCCGAACCTCCGTCCCGCCCCGCCCCCGCCCCAGGGCGGCGAGGGGCCGACCGCGCCGACGACGCTGGAGGTGCTGGAGGTGCGCGGGTTGACCGTGCGGCACCCCGGTGGGCGCGGGGTGCACGACGTGGATCTGACGCTCCGGCGCGGCACGTTCACCGTCGTCACCGGGGCCGTCGGCGCGGGCAAGACCACGCTCGTGCGCGCCCTGCTCGGCCTGCTGCCCCTCGACGCCGGGACGATCGCCTGGAACGGCCGCCCGGTGCCCGACCCCGGCGCGTTCCTGGTGCCGGGACGGGCGGCGTACGCGAGCCAGATCCCGCGCCTGTTCTCGGCGACCCTGCGCGAGAACCTGCTCCTCGGCCTGCCCGCGGGCGACGACGACCTGGCCCGCGCCCTGCGACTGGCCGCCTTCGAGGACGACCTGGCCGCCATGCCGGACGGCCTGGAGACCGTCGTCGGCCCCCGGGGCGTGCGCCTGTCCGGCGGCCAGGTGCAGCGCGCCACCGCCGCCCGCGCCCTGGTCCGCGCCCCGGACCTGCTGGTCGTGGACGACGTGTCGTCCGCCCTGGACGTCGGGACCGAGAACCTGCTGTGGGAGCGCGTCGCCCGGCACGGCCCCGCCACGCTGCTGGTGGTCTCCTCCCGCCGGGCCGCGCTCGAACGCGCCGACCAGGTGGTCGTCCTCGACCGGGGCCGCGTCGCGGGCCGCGGGCCGCTGGGGGAGTTGCTGCGTACGTGTCCCGAGATGCGCAGAATATGGGACGGAGAGCCGATCGAGGAACGAGGGACCACATGAGGATCGACCGCCTGGACCACCTGGTGCTGACCGTCGCCGACGTCGAGGCCGCGGTGCGCTTCTACACCGCCGTGCTGGGGATGGAGGCGGTGACGTTCGGCGACGGGCGGCGGGCGCTGGCGTTCGGGCAGAGCAAGATCAACCTGCACGAGGCGGGACACGAGTTCGAGCCGAAGGCGGCCCGGCCCGTGCCCGGCAGCGCCGACCTGTGCCTGATCGCCGCCGACCCCGTCGAGACGGTCATGGACGAGCTGGCCGGGCACGGCGTCGGGATCGAGGAGGGCCCGGTGGAGCGGACCGGAGCGCTCGGCCCGATCAGGAGCGTCTACCTGCGGGACCCCGACGGGAACCTGATCGAGCTCAGCAACTATCTCTGACCGGGCATCATGGAGGGTGTGCGAGAGACTGCGACAGCACCCGTGACGGCGCCCGTGATGTCACCGGCGATCGCGTCGCTGGCCGAGCTGGTGGCCGGTGGCGGCGTCGTGGTGCTCAGCGGGGCCGGGCTGTCCACCGAGTCCGGCATTCCCGACTACCGGGGCCCCACCGGGCGGGCCCGGCGCGCCGAGCCGATGACGTACCAGCGCTTCACCGGCAGCGCCGAGGCGCGGCGGCGCTACTGGGCGCGCAGCCACGTCGGCTGGCGGCAGATCGGCCGGGCCGCCCCCAACGCCGGCCACCGCGCGGTGGCCGAGCTGGAGCGGCGCGGCCTGGTGGCCGGCATCGTCACCCAGAACGTCGACGGCCTCCACCAGGCCGCCGGGGCGCGCCGGGTGATCGAGCTGCACGGCGGCCTCGACCGCGTGGTGTGCCTGTCGTGCCGCGAACGCACCCCGCGCGCCGAGCTGGAGCGCCGGCTCAGCGCGGCCAACCCGCGCTGGGCCGCCGAGGGCCGCGTCAACCCCGACGGCGACGCCGCACTCACCGACGCCCAGGTCGCCGGGTTCCAGGTGGTCGACTGCCTCTCCTGCGGCGGCCTGCTCAAGCCCGACGTGATCTTCTTCGGCGAGAACGTGCCGAGGGATCGGGTGGCGGAGTGCTTCGCGCTCGTGGGCGGGGCGCGCTCGCTGCTCGTGCTGGGGTCGTCGCTGGCGATCAGGTCGGGGCTGCGCTTCGTCACCAGGGCCGCCGAGCTCGGGCTGCCCGTCGCCATCGTCAACCAGGGCCCGACCGGCGCCGACGCCGACGCCGCGCTCCTGCTCGACGCCCCGCTCGGCGCCACCCTGACCGAGCTGGCCGCCCGCGTCTGACACCATGCCCGCACCGGGCGGAGCGCGAGGCGGCGCAGGGGCGGCACAATGGGGTGCATGCCTCCTCGTCCATGCCCCTGCGGTCTGCCCGCGTCCTACGCGGACTGCTGCGGGAGATACCACCGCGGTGAGGGGTCGGCCCCCACCGCGGAGTCGCTCATGCGGTCCAGGTTCAGCGCGTTCGCCGTGGGCGACGAGGCCTATCTCATGGCCACCTGGCATCCCGCCGACCGCCCGGCCCGCCTCGACCTCGACAGGAAGGTCGCCTGGACGGAGCTGGAGGTGCTGGAGAGCACCGGCGGCAGCCCCGTCCACACCGAGGGCACCGTGCGGTTCCGCGCCCACTTCGTCAACCGGCGGGTGCCGGGCGTGCTCGACGAGCACAGCAGGTTCGTCCGGCTGGACGGCCGCTGGGTCTACGCCGGGGTCGTGGCCAGCGGCCGGTAGTCGCAGTCGTAGCCGAAGTACCGCGGCCCGGCCAGTTCCAGGCCGCCCGGCGAGGTCCAGCGCGGGTCGCACGGCACGGCGATGACCGTGACGCGCAGGCCGTAGCGCATGGCCTCGGTGGTGACCGGCTCGCCCGAGTCGGTGTCCAGCACGCAGATCAGGTCGGGCGTGGTGGCCACGATCTCGCCGTCCCGGCGGGCCAGCAGGTGCTCGTTCTGGAAGCTGAGCTCCAGCGTGCCGGTGCCCTCCAGGCGGGCCTGGCCGCGGGCGAAGCCGCCGGTGGTGCGGCGCTCGACGTCCACGACCTTGCCGGTGAACAGCTTCAGGCCGCCCAGCACGTCCAGGGCCGCCGCCACCGGGTCGGCGTGCCCGGCGCGGGCCAGCCGCACGGCCCGGCCCAGGTCCTCGGCCAGCGTCAGCGTGGCCGGCACCAGACCGTCGCGCAGCTGGTCGCCGCGCATGACGGTGTCGGCGCAGGAGACCTGGCAGCCCATCTGCACGCACGCCGCCCTGGCCAGGCGCTCGGCCCACACGTTGGACACCGTCTCCAGCACCAGCGTGTTGCCCTTGTCGTCGGCCAGCGCCATCGGCGTGTTCGGCACGCCGATCAGCGTCGGCAGCACCATCTGCGCCTCGGGGAAGGCGCGGCCCATCGCGTCGCCGTCCACGATCGGCAGGCCCGCCTGCGCGGCGGCGGCGATCGGGATCATCGAGTTCACGCCGCCGACCTCGATGGGCACGATGTGCGTGGCCGGACGGCCGAGCACCGCCTCCAGGGCGCGCAGCGCGGTCAGCTCCTCGGTGCCCGCCGGCAGCTTCTCCAGCAGCACGGTCGGCGCCCCCATGCCCGAGACCGCCACGACGGTCGCGTCCGCGGGCACCTCGTCGATGGCCACCAGCGGCACGGGACCGTGCCTGCGGATGGCCTCGCGGGCCAGCAGCTTGCCCACGTACGGGTCGCCGCCGCCGCCGGTGCCGAGGATCCCGGCGCCGCGCGCCATGTCGTCCAGCCGGTCGATTCCGATCTCACGCATCGATCTTCTCCAGGTCCAGGTCGCCGACGGCCTTCACCCTGATCCGGGTGGCGTCGCCGGGCAGGTAGGCGAGCGGCAGCTCCTCCACGTCCACGATCCGCACGCTGCCCGCGCGGGCGCCGCCGCGCTCGGCGCGGATGATCGCCTCGCTCTTGGCCTCCTCCAGGATGCGCTCGCGCGGGCCGGAGAAGACCCGGTCCACCTCGCCGCCGACCTGGGCGATGGCCGCGCCGACCGCGTTGGCCACCTCGAAGTGCGCCGGGCGGCGCACGTCGTCGAAGCCGGGCAGCTCCCGGATGAGCACGCTGCCGCCGCCGACCAGCACGACGGGCAGCGGCGCGGACGAGGTGCGCATGCGGTCGACCGCCTCCGAGACGCGCTCGGCGATGAGCTTGAGCGGGCGCTGCGGGTCGACGTGGGCGACCCGGTCGCGGTCGCCGATGTCGGCCAGCCCGGCGGCCACGGCCAGGTCGGTGGCGGTCAGCGTGCCGCCGCCGAACACCAGCGCCTCCTCGGTCAGCCGGTAGCCGACGCTGCGCGGGCCGGTGGTGCCGTCCTCGGCGACCAGCGAGCCGCCGCCGATGCCGATCGACAGCACGTCGGGGATGCGGAAGTTGGTGCGCACCTCGGCGACCAGCGCCTCGCCGGCGGCCTCGCGCGGGAACCCGCCGACCAGGATGCCCACGTCGGACGTGGTGCCGCCGATGTCCACCACCGCGCAGTCGGTCAGCCCCGACAGGTACGCCGCGCCGCGCATCGAGTTCGTCGGCCCCGACGCGAACGTGGCCACCGGGTAGCGGCGGGCCTGGTCCACGTCCATGAGGGTGCCGTCGTTCTGGGACAGGAACAGCGGCGCGTCGATCCCGGCGACCCGCAGCGCCTCGCCGAAGGCGGCCACGGTCCGGCCGGCCAGCGGGCGCAGGGCGGCGTTCACGATCGTGGCGTTCTCCCTGGCCAGCAGGCCGACCCGGCCGATCTCGCAGGACAGCGACAGGTGCACCTCGGGGCCCAGCTCGGCGGCCAGGATCCGCGCGGCCTCGTGCTCGTCGGCGTCGCTGACCGGGGAGAACACCGAGGAGATCGCGACCGTGCGCAGGCCGCGCCGCCTGATGTCGGCGGCGACGCCGCGCAGCTCGTCCGGGTCGAGGGGGGAGATGGGGGCGCCGTCGTACTCGCAGCCGCCGTGGCACAGGTAGACCGCGCCCTCGACCGCCTGGCGCAGGCGGTCGGGCCAGTCCACCAGCGGCGGCAGCGCGGCGGTGGCGGGCAGGCCGAGCCGGACGGCCGCGACCGGCTCCAGCCGGGCGGCCTCCACCAGGGCGTTGACGAAGTGGGTGGTGCCGATCATCACCGCGGACACCCGGGTGGCGCCCAGGCCGGCCAGGGCCGCGGCGACGCCGCCCGTGACGTCCGCGGTGGTGGGGGACTTGACGGTGGCCAGCACCTGGCCGTCGTCGCCGATGAGGGCGGCGTCGGTGTTGGTGCCGCCCACGTCGATGCCGATACGCATGAGGGAGGACTCTCTTCTCGGACGGTGAGCGCGGTCCGCGCGACTCTCGGACGGTGAGCGCGGTCCGCGCGACTCGGACGGTGAGCGCGGACCGGGCGAATCTCAGACGGTGAGCGCGGGCCGCTCGACGGGGACCTCGCGGGTGCCGCGGACCAGGCCGAGCCGGCCCGCGACGACGTAGCCCAGGCCCGCGAGGATCAGGGAGTTCAGGGCGGGGATGCCGATCCACTGGTAGTGGTCGCTGAGCCAGCCGACCAGCGCGGCGGCGGCCCAGATGACCAGCGTGGCGGGCACCCACGTCGGCTCGGTCTCGGGCAGCGTGCCGGTGGCGCGCGAGGCGTCCAGCACCGGGCGCCAGCGGCGCACCACGAAGTACTCGGCGACCATGATCCCGGCGACGGGGGGCGTGATGACGCCGAGGATCAGCAGGAAGTCGGTGAAGCGCTCCAGGATCCCGGCGGCGGCCAGCACGCTGCCCAGGACGCCGATGCCGATGGTGACGGCGACCCGGTTCAGCCGCACCCCGACCGTGGACTCCACGGCGTTGAGCAGGCCGAGCGCGGCGGAGTACAGGTTCCAGTTGTTGATCTTCACGGTCGCCGAGATGAGGACGATGACGCCGATCACGCCGGAGGAGGCCGTGATGATCGCGATCACGTCCGAGGACTTGACCGCGTAGGCCAGCAGCACGCCGGCCAGGCCGAGCACGTACTCGCCGAGGGAGATGCCGACGAGGGTCTGCTTGACGACGTCGCCGGTGTTGCGGTTGAACCGGGTCATGTCGGGCGTGGTCACCGCGCCGATGATGTAGGAGCCGGCCACGATGGTGGCGCCGGTCGCGATGCTGATCGGCTCGCCGAACGGCGGCGAGGCCACCAGCGACCCCAGGTCATGTCGCGAAATTTCCACCCACATCGCCCAGCCGGCCAGGCCGAGGAACGCCGGCACGGTGATGAACGCCGTCATCCCCATCGCCTTGAACCCGCGGATGACCAGCAGCGTCACGCCGATGCCGGCGATCATGGCCCACGCCCAGAGCGGCAGCCAGGACATGATCGAGTGCAGGCCCGAGGCGAACACCGCGGTCTGCACGCCGAACCAGCCGAACAGGCTCAGGGCGATGATCACGCCGATGATCGTGGAGCCGTACCGGCCGAAGCCGGTCCAGCGGGCCAGCATGGAGGTGGACAGGCCCTCGCGCATCCCGGCGATGCCGACGAAGATGCACACCACCTCCAGGATCACCGAGCCGAGCGTGAACGCCCAGAACGCCCCCCAGAACGACAGCCCGGCGCCGAGCGTGGCGCCCAGCAGGAACTGCGTCAGGTCGGAGAGCTGGCCGAACCGCTGCACGGCCACGTTGAACCAGGAGTAGCGGGCGGCCTGCGGCACCCGCTCCAGGGGGTAGTCGGAGTCGGTCATGGTGGTCTTCCTTCGCGTCGGGGGGTCGTGGCGGGGGCTCACGAGCGGAGGCTCACGAGCAGGCGGTCACAGGGCTGGTCTCAGAGCATCGGGGCTGTTCACAGCGGCGGTCACAGGAGCGAGGGCGGCCCGGCGGCGCGGGCGCGCAGCCGGACGAACGGGCCGGGCAGGTAGGCGAGCGGGATCTCCTCCACCGCGACGACCCGCACCCGCCGCGGATCGGCCCCGGCGCGGACGGCCGCCGCCCTGGCCTCCTCGGCGACGGGTTCGAGCGCGGCCGCCAGCGCCGAGCGGTCGGGCAGGCGGACGATGCGCTCGTACTGGCCGCCGACCGGGCTGACCGCCGCGCCGATGGCACCGGCCGCCGGCCCGTGCTCGGGATGCAGCCCCTCCGGCACGGCGTGCTCACCGCCGCCCACGACCACGAGCGGCAGCAGCCCGGCGCCCGGCTGCAACCGGTCCACGGCCTCGGCCAGCTCGGTCGGGTCGACCGGCCGCGGCACCCTGATCAGCCCGGGGATGCGCAGCCCGACGGGCACGCCGCCGATGTCCGCGCCGCCCACGGCCTCCTCCGGATAGCCGCCGGCCAGCACGCCGACCCGGACGCGGGTGGCGCCCACGTCGGCCACCACCGCGTCACCGAGCCCGGTCAGGGCGCCGGCGCCGCGCAGCACGCTCGCCGGGCCGCTGCCCAGGCTCAGCCCGGGATGGCGGGCCAGGTGCTCCAGGCTCATCAGCGTGCCGTCGCCGCGGGTCACGAACACCGCCGCCCCCGGGCACAGGCCCGCCAGCGCGGTGGCCAGCCCGCCGGAGACCGCGCCCGCGAACCCCGACAGGGCGGCGTCCAGCACGGTCGCGTTCTCGCGTTCCAGCAGGCCGAGCGAGCCGAGGTCGGCCGACAGCGCGATCGGCACGCCCTCGCCCAGCTCCGCCCGGACGATCTCGGCCGCCTCGCGCTCCTGGTCGCCGTCCAGGGGCGAGAACAGGCCCGCGACGGCGACGGCCTGCGCGGTGCCGGCCACGCTCGCGGCGAAGCGGGCCACGGCGTCGCGGTCGAGGGGGGTGCGGTCCTCGCGGTCGAGGCCGCCGCCGCCGTCCACGACGGCGGTGCCGGCGTTCACCGCGGCGCGAAGGTCGGGCGGCCAGCCGGACAGCGGGCGCACCGCGGTCGCCGACACGCCCGCGATGCGCAGCACGGCCACCTTGCGCAGCCCGGACCGCCTGGTCACGGCGGTGGCGGCGCCACGCAGGCCGACGGCGACCTGGGCCGGCTCGCCGTCCATCGGCAGGCGGGCCAGCGCGGCGCGCACCCCGGCCACCGGGTCGCCGGGGATCGACGCGATCTTGACGGTGGCCAGCACCCGGCCGTCGTCGGCGACGACGGCCGCGTCGGTGTTGGTCGGCCCGACGTCCACCCCGGCCCTCACGCCCCCGCCTCCCGTCCGGCGGGCCCGGAAGCCCGGGTGGACTCGGCGGACTCGGCGGACTCGGTGGACTCGGCGGACTCGGCGGACTCGGTGGGGGAGGGGCTGAAGGCCGTGCCCGCCGGGGTTTCCGGCATCGCGGCGGCGGGCGCCTGGGGTGGGGGAGGGGCAGGAAGTCCGGTGAGACCGAACGCGGCCGGCCCGGCCAGCCGCAGCCCCTCGGGGGTGTGCCAGACCGGGTCGCAGGGGACGCGCACCACGCTGACCCGCAGCCCGTACCGGACCTGCTCGGCCTGCACGACCTCGCCCGTACGCGTGTCCAGCATCGCGATCACGTCGGGCACCACGGCCAGCGGCACGCCGTCCTCGACGACGGCCAGGAACTCGCTGCCCGCCTGGACGCGGACCAGCCGCCCCTGGTCGTACCCGAGCCCTTCGACCAGGATCGACCCGGCCGTCTCGGCGACCTTGCCGGTGACCAGCGGGTCGGGCAGCCGCGTCCCGAGACGCACGGCGCGGGTGACCGAGCCGAGCGCGGTGGCGCCGGCCACCTGGTCGCCGCGCATGATGTACTCGCTGGTCGCGACCTGGCCGCCGAACGCCTCCAGCGACGCCCGTACCAGCCGTTCCAGCCAGCCGCCGGTCACCCGGTCGACGACGACGGTCCGGCCGCGCTCGTCGCACAGCACCGCCGGGGTGGGCGCGATGCCGCGCAGCTGCATCACCGTCTGGTCCATGCGGGGGAAGGCGCGGCTCATCCCGTCGGCGTCCACCAGCGGCAGGCCGACGCGGGCCGCCCAGGCCACCGCCAGGCAGCCGTTCGCGCCGCCGATCTCGCTGGCCAGCACCGCGCCGACGGGCGCGCCGTACAGCTCCTCGATCTTGTCGCGCAGGTAGACGGGCTCGTCGGTGCCGCCGACGCGCTCGGACATGACGGCCGAGGAGCCCGCGGTGCCCACGGGCATGACCAGCAGCTCGGGGTCCAGCTCGGCGGGCTGCACGACGCGTACCGGCCCGTGGTCCTCCAGCGCCTGCAGCGCCGCGGCGCGGGCGATGGTCACGGGACCGCCGCCGCCCGAGCCCAGCACGGCGCAGCCGCGGGCGAAGGCGGGCAGCAGCCCGGTGTCGATGTCCATGCTGTCGAGGTTACGAAGCCGCAGGTCGAGGCGGATGTTCCCGCCGCACCTTTTTGCCGGGCTTCGTGTGCCGATGGCACACTGATGGCATGTTCCTGCTGGAAGAGCTGCGTCCGCTGGCCGGGCCGGCGGCGCCGGCGGCGGCCTCGGGCGTGCGCCTGGTGGAGGACCTGGGCGGGATCGCCGGCCAGCCGCCGGGGTCGGTGCTGGTCCTGACCGGCGCGGCCTCCCGGCAGGCGGCCGGCTACCGGCTCGACGTCGCGCTGCGCGACGCCGCCGCGGCGGGCGCCGTGGCGCTCGTGCTCACCGCGGAGGCCGGGCAGGCCCTTGAGGCCCTGGCGGCCGCGGTCGACCGGAGCGCCGCCGCGCTGGCCGAGCGGGGCGGGGTCGCGCTGCTGGCCGCCGCCGGCGGCGACCTGGCGGAGCTGGTGGTGGCCATGGACCGGGCCATCGCGGGCGACGCCGCCGAGGCGCTGGTCCGTACGGCGCGCGCCGCGGAAGCCGTGGCGGGGGCGGGCGGCGTCCCCGAGCGCATCGCCGAGGCGGCCGGCGCGGCTCTGGGCCGTCCCGTCCGGGCCGACGGCGGCGCGTTCACCGCCCAGCCAGGCGGGCCCGCCGGGACGCACTTCGACCGGGCCGCCGGGATCGTGCTCAGGGTCGCCGCCCTGGCCGCCGCCGCGGGACCGTCCGACGAGCTGCCGGGACGGTCCCGCGCCCAGCTCCTCACCGAGCTGCTGGTCGCCCCCGAGAACCAGGCCCAGGAGCTGGCCCCCCGCGCCAGGGCCCTCGGGCTGCCGATCGACGACTGGCACGTCGTCCTGCGCCTGGAACCCGCGAAGGACCCCGCCAAAACCCCGGACGCCGCCGCGGACGGCCCGGCCGACGGCGGCCAGGAACGCTACGCCCTGCTGGAGACCGCCGCCTCGCGGGCCGTGCGCGCGGCTCGCGAGCTGGGCGGCGCCGCCTGGAACGCCGCCCTCGCCGGCGACGCGCTGATCGTGGTCCGCAGCCAGCGGCGCGACCAGGGCAGGGCCGGCCTGCGCGAGGCCGTGCGCGACGCCGCCCGCCTGCTGGAACGGGTCCGCCCGGCGGGCGCCGAGCTGCGCTGCGGGGTCAGCACCGCCCACCAGGGCCTGGTCGGCCTGCGCACCTCCGCCTCCGAGGCCCGTACCGCCCTGCGCCGCAGCACCCTGCCGCTGGCCACCTACGACCTGGCCGGCCTCGACCGCATGCTGGAGGAGTGGTACGCCTCCGACGCCGCCCAGCACGCCGTCAGGGAGCTGCTGCAACCGATCCTCGACCTCGGCGGCGAGCGGGCCGCCCACCTCCTGGCCATCCTGCGCGCCTACCTCGACCACAACGGCTCGCCCGCCCGCGCCGCCGAGGAGCTGCACCTGCACCGCAACGCCGTCAGCAGGAACGTGCGCCGCATCGAGACCTTGCTCCAGGCCGACCTCGCCGACCCCCGGCAACGCCTGGCCCTCCAGTTGGCCTGCCGGGCGGCCTCCTCCCGCTGAAGGACGGCCCTCCGGGAGCCCGCTCCCAGCCCGCGTTCG
This sequence comes from Nonomuraea sp. NPDC001636, assembly GCF_040298265.1. NCBI lineage: Bacteria > Bacillati > Actinomycetota > Actinomycetes > Streptosporangiales > Streptosporangiaceae > Nonomuraea > Nonomuraea sp. NPDC001636. The sequence goes on along the minus strand of NZ_JBEOZT010000032.1, from coordinate 70,660 downwards.
CCCGCCAGGACGAGGTAACCCGGCGGCCGGCTCCCTAGATTCGGTGGCATGACAAGAGCGCGGCGGCTGGCCGCCTGGTGCGCGGTGCTGCTGCTGGCGGCCGCCTGCGCGGGGCTCGGCTACGAGACCGCCGCCCGGCGCGGCGACGCCACTCGCCACCCGCCCCCGGGCCGCCTGGTGAACGTCGGCGGCCACCGCCTGCACCTGCGCTGCACGGGGTCCGGCGGCCCGGTGGTGGTGCTGGAGGCTGGCCTGGCCGAGTCGAGCGCGAGCTGGGAGGTGGTCCAGCGGCGGCTGTCGGCCGGGCTGCGCGTGTGCTCCTACGACCGGGCCGGTTACGCCTGGAGCGAGGAGGGCCCCGGGCCGCGGACGGCGGGCCGGGCGGCGGGGGAGCTGCGCGCGCTGCTCGCCGCCGCGGGCGAGCCCGGCCCGTACGTCCTGGCAGGGCACTCCTACGGCGGCCAGATCGTCCGCCTGTTCGCCGCCCGGTACCCGGAGGTGACGGCGGGCCTGGTGCTGATCGACGCCACCGACGAGGAGGCGGTGGCGGCCCTGCGGGTGTCCCGGCCGCTGCTGGCCGCCCAGCTCACCGCGAACCAGGCGCTGGCCAGGATCGGCCTGCTCCGGCTGGCCGGGGATCTCCTGGTGCCCGGCGACGCCACCCCGGCGGCGCGCGCCGCCGCTCCCGTCGTCTACGGGCCGGGCAGCATGGCCGCGGCCAGGGCCGAGGCGTGGGCGTCGCTGGACAGCGCGCGGGAGGTCGCCGGGACCGCGGAGGGGCCGGGCGGGCCGCCGGTCGTGGTCGTCATCCCGTCCGGCGGGCCGCGCAGCGCCCTCGACCAGGCCCGGCGGGTGGCCGCCCGGTCCACGCGCGGGCGGGTGGTGGTGGCCGGCACCTCCGAGCACTACGTCCAGTACCGGCAGCCCGATCTGGTCGTCACGGCGATTCGGGACGTCGCCGACTCCACAGAAAGGTGAAACTGGGTCTTGCCGGTCGGGTCAAGTCGGCTTTCAATGATCGGGATACCGGTGATCCTGGAGGAGCCGATGCGTGGCTTGAGGGCGTCCGCAGTCATCCTGATGATCGTCGTCTCGACGTTCCTCGCCTCCGGGCCGTCGTCGCTGCCGGCGGTGGCGGGGCCGGCCGATCCCGAGCCGGCGTCGCTGGTCACGCTCTCCGTGCCCGACAGGGCCGCGATGGAGCGGCTGGTCGCCTCCGGCGCCGACCTGACCGAGCGGGTCCGTCCGCAGGCCGACGGCAGCGTCCAGGTGGACGCCGTGCTCACGGCCGGCAAGCTGGCCGAGCTGCGGGCGATCGGCGTGGGCCTGGCGTCCGGCACGCCGCCCGCCGCGAGGCAGGCGCCGTCCGCCACCGCCGCGCAGGACCAGATCGTCATCGAACGGGCCGTCTGGTACAAGTCCCGCGACGGGTACTTCCTGTCGGTCGAGGCCAGCAGCAGCGCGGGCGAGACCGCCGCCCTCACCGCCACCTGGACGGGCCGCCGCGGCGCCACCGGCCAGGTCGCGATGGTCCCGTACGTCGACGCCGGCGCCTACCTGGGCCACCAGTTCAGCACCCCCGCCCCGGTGCCGGCCGAGCCGCAGCGCGTCACGGTCACCTCGGCGACCGGCGGCACGGCCGAGGCCCGCGTCCGGGAATGGCCCGACGGAGAGCGCCCCGACCACCGGGCGCCCGGCTACCAGAAGGACTTCGTCACCCAGTACATGCCACCCGCCCAGCTCAACGAGCGCATCCAGGCGCTGCACCGGCGGTACCCGTCGCTCACCGACGTCATCCCGCTGCCCAACCTCACCAACGGCTACCGCCGCCGCGCCCAGGCGCTGATCGGCACGCCGCCCGGCGCCGCGATCGTGGTCACCTCCGACGCCTACGGCTCCGAGGGCGGCAACGACCTGTCCGTCGAGCTGGCCGCCCCGGGCGCGCCGGACCGGCCGCTCCAGGTGGGCGTGGCCGGCAAGCAGGTCACGGTGAGCCTGGCCACCGACGGCTCCGGCACGCCGGTCAGCACCGCCGCCCAGGTCGTCGCCGCGATCAACGCCGCGCCGGGCACCGGGCTGAAGGCCGCCGCCTACCGCACCGACCCCGGCGCCGGCGTCATGGCCGCGGCCCCCGCCACCCGGCTCACCGACTCGCTCAAGGCGCCCGCCGACGTCTCCCGCAAGCCCATGCGGGTGCTGGCGCTGCGCGTCGGCGTCCACCGTGACGGCTCGCGCACCGGCGTGCTGGCCTACGCCCAGGAGCACGCCAGGGAATGGGTGGCGCCGCTGGTCACCGTCGAGGCCGCCGAGCGGCTGCTGCGCAACTACGCCCACGACGCCGCCACCCGCAGGCTGCTGCAGCGCACCGACATCTTCATCGTCCCCACCGTCAACCCCGACGGCGCGAACTACAGCTTCTACGACTTCAACGGCCAGCGGAAGAACATGACCAACCACTGCCCGGCCGCCCAGTCCGACCCGGCGCAGCGCAACACCTGGGGCGTGGACGTCAACCGCAACTACGCCGTCGGCTCCCTGTCCGACGGCTACTTCGGCGCCTCGGCCAACTGCCAGAGCGGCACGTACGCCGGTCCGGCCGAGCACTCGGAGCCGGAGAGCCGCAACGTGATGTGGCTGGCCGAGACGTACCGCAACATCCGGTTCGCCATGAACGTGCACAGCTACGGCGGCTACTTCATGTGGCCGCCCGGGGCGTACAAGCTGGACGGCCGCGTGGCGCTGCCCAGGCCGAACGCCCAGGAGGAGGCGTACTTCATGCGCTCGGCCCGCACGATCGAGCAGGCCATCGCCGCCGAGCGCGGCACGGTCATCTGGCCCCAGCAGACCGGGCCGGTGACCGACGTGCTCTACTCGGCGGCCGGCAACTCCGCCGACGAGCTCTGGTACGACCACGGCGTCTACGGCTGGGACTTCGAGGTCGGCGCCGACCTGTGGAACCCGACCGCGCGGACGTGGGAGGGCGTGGGCTTCCAGCCGCCGTTCGAGGAGGGGCACGCCGAGGCGATGGAGTTCGCCGCGGGCCTGATCTCGCTGGTGGGGGTGGCGGCCGACTACCGGAGGCCGTGACCGCCCGCGCAGGCTCATGCCCAGGTCATGGCGTTCGCGGGGGCCGGGAATGCCCGCGCGTTGCCCGGGGTTTACATACGGACACCCCGCGACAGTGACCTGGGCTTTTGCCCATGTTGGGGTCGCTTGCCTGGGGTTTACGGTACAGCGGTAGATCTTTGCCCGTTTTGGGGTGTTTGGTTTGCGTTTGTCCGTTTCTTGGGTTAGCGTTGTACCTATTGGCGGGTGAGTGACCCATCTGGGTCCGCCCCCATTGCGCTCCACGTAGCGACCGATGGCGTTTGTGCCCGGCTACGGCGTTCATGTCTTGTCTGAGTCAAGCGAGCGCATGCCCCCCTGATGATCGATGTCACCAAGGAGACTGCTGATGACTGCTCGCCTGCGTTCTTTCGCCATGCTTTCCGCCGCTGCTCTGTCGGCGCTGACGATCGGTGCCGCCGCCCATCCCGCGCACGCTGATGCGGATGTGAACGGTCAGGGTGTGCTGGCCGGTTCGACGACCGCCTCGTACTTCTGGGACGACTCCTCGGGTCGCGCCGGTGACACGGGTCTGCCGGCTGCCGGCAAGCCGATGCAGAAGGGTCTGGCGGCTTCGCCGTCGTGGCCGCTGATGACCGAGGGTTACGTGGTCTATCAGGGTAAGAAGCTGCCGTTCTTCGTGGGTGACCGTGGTCCTGGTGACCCCTCCAGTCGTGGGGTGATGCTGGACCTGGACGCCAAGACGTTCGCGGAGCTGACCGGTGGCCGCTTCAACCCGGACACGCTGGGTGTGGACGGTGTGAAGGGCGAGGGCCACATCAAGATCCAGTACGTGGTCACCAAGTGGGGCGACGGCGTGGGCAGGAAGGCCGCTCCGGTGGCGTTCGAGACGGGTGCCTGGCGTCAGCAGGACACCGGCACGGTCCCGGTGTCGGTCAAGAAGTAACACACGCGGCACATAGAGGAGGGCGTTCCCTGCGGGGGACGCCCTTCTCGCATGTCAAGGAACGGCAAACGCCGCCCCGCCCACCCGCCATACTGGTTCGTCTGAACACTTGGAGTGACGAGGTGGTGACCACTAGTGATGGAGACGGGGCCCGACGAGGCGCTGAACCTCGCCGTCCTGCGCGTGCGCGGCCCCGAGGGGGCCGTGGCGGGCGCGGGCTTCCTCATCGCGCCCGACCGCGCCCTCACCTGCGCGCACGTCGTCTCCGGCGCCCTGGGCCACGCCGACGGCCCGCCCCCGCCGGACGCCTGGGTCACCGTCGAGCTGCCCTTCGCCGGCGACCACGCGCCCGTGCGCGCCCACGTCGAGCACTGGGTCCACACCGCCGCCGACGGCTCGGGCGACATCGCCGTCCTGCGCCTGGACGCCGCGCCCCCGGGCGGACGCCCGCTGCGCATGGCCGAGCCGCGCAGCCTGTGGGGTCACCGGGTCGTCGTGGCCGGGTTCCCGCCCGGCCTGCGGGGCGGCGGCTGGCACACCGGCCGGCTGCTCGGCGGCACCCAGCAGGGCTGGCTCCAGTGCGCCCCCGACGACCCCCGCGGCGTGCCGATCGAGAGCGGCTTCAGCGGCAGCCCCGTCTGGGACGTCGAGCTCGGCGACGTCGTCGGCATGGTGGTCGCGGCCCAGCCCGGCGGGCCCCGCCAGGCGTTCGTGATCCCCACCCGGTCGCTCACCCGCGCCGTCCCCGCCCTGGCCGCGACCGTACGGCCGGCCTCGCCGTTCCGCGGGCTGTCGGCCTTCCGCGAGGGCGACGCCGCCGTCTTCTTCGGCCGCGACGTGGAGACCGCCCGGATCGCCCGCCTCCTCCAGTCCCACCCCGAGGTCACGCTCACCGGCCCGTCCGGCTGCGGCAAGTCCTCGCTGGCGCTGGCCGGGGTCGTGCCCGCCATGCGCCGCCAGGGCTGCCAGGTGGTCGTCCTGCGGCCGTCGGCCGTGCGGTCCTGGCCCGGCGCGCTCGCCGCCGAACTGGCCGCCCTGTCGCACCCGGGCCTGACCGGGGCCGACGCGCTGGCCAGGGCCGACGCGCTGCGCGAGCCGCTGCGGAACGGCCGGCTGCCCGACGTCGTCGCCCAGGTCCTGCGCGACACCGGCGCGACCGGCCTGCTGCTCGTCGTCGACCAGGCCGAGGAACTGCTGGTCGGCGACCCCGAGCAGGCCGACGACGCGGCCGGGGTGCTGGCCGCGGCCCGCGCCTGCCCGGCCGTGCGGGTGCTGTTCACGCTGCGCGCCGACTTCCTGCCCGCCGCCCTGTCCCACCCCGCGCTCGGCGGCGCGCTCGGCCGCGAGACCTACGGGCTCACCCCCATGACCCGCGACCAGCTCCGGCAGGCCGTCGAGGCGCCGCTGGACGCCGTCCCCGCCGTGACGTACGACCCCGGCCTGGTCGACCGCATCCTGGGCGACGCCGGGGGCGCGCCCGGCGCCCTGCCGCTGATCGGCTTCCTGCTGGACCGCCTCTGGCACGAGCAGGAGGGCGGCCGCATCACGCACACCTCCTACGAGGCGTGCCGCGGCGTGCGCGGGGCCCTGGGCGCGCAGGCCGAGCAGGTCTGGGCGGCGTGCGTGCCCGAGGAGGACACCGCGGCCGGGCAGGAACTGCTGTCCCGGCTCGTCCGGGTCGCCGCCGGGGCGCACGCGCCGCTGCGCCGCCGGGTCACCCGCGAGGAGGCGGGGGAGCAGCGCTGGCGGACGGCCGGCCGGCTGGCCGCCGGGCGGCTGCTCGTCATGGACACCGGCGCGGACGGCCGCCAGACCGTCGAACTCGCCCACGAGGCGCTGATCACCGAATGGCCGCGGCTGGCCGGGATCGTCGCCGCCGACCTGAAGTTCCTCGAATGGCGCGACCTGCTCCACCAGGACATGGGCCGCTGGCGGCAGGCCGGGCGCGCCCCCGACCGGCTCCCCGGCCCGCCCGAGCTGGCCGCCGCCGCCCGCTGGCTCGCCGAACGGCCCGGCGACCTGACCGAGGACGAGCACGACTACCTGCGCCAGGGCCGCCGCCGTCAGCAACGCCGCACGCTGCGCCGCCGAGGCGCGATCACCGGCGCGGGGGTGGCGCTGCTGACGGTCCTCTCGCTGGTCGCCTGGACGCTCTACCAGGGCCGGATCGGCGAGCTGCGGGCCGCCGAGTCCCGCTCCCGCGCCCTGGCGGGCGCCTCGGCCGACCTGGCCGAACGCGACCCCGAGCTGTCGTCGCTGCTGGCCGTCGGCGCCTACCGCGCGGCCCCCACCCAGGAGGCCAGGGCCCAGCTCCTGCAGCGCTACGTCGAACACCGGTACACCAAGGGCGTGGCCACGGGCGCGCTCGGCTCGATCACCGCCGCCGACGCCAGCGACGACGCCCGCGTCCTGCTGGCCACCACCACCTCCGCCTCCGGCCGCGCCACGCTGTTCACCCGCGGCCCCGACGGCCGCTACCGGCCCGCCCACCTGCTCGACCGCGGCGGCACCAGCCGGCCCGCCGTCTCCGCCGACGGCGGCCTGATCGCCTACGCCCTCGACGACGGCGGCATGGTCTGGCACCGCGTCGACCCGCGCGACGGCGAGCTGCTCGACCAGGGCCACGTCCTGGCCCGCCAGGACCGGCCGGCCCCGGCCGGCGAGCCCGCCGCCGCCGAACCCGTCGCCGACGTCCGCGCGGACGGCGACGACGGCTGGATCGTCACCGCGGGCCCGAAGAAGCTCGTGCTCCAGTCGCTCGGCGCCACCGGCACCGCCCGCACCTGGGTGTACGACCTGCCCGCCGACCTGGTCCGGTTCGGCCCCGACGCCACCACCCTGGTCGTCCGGGAGAAGGGCGTGGCCAAGGTGTACAGCAGCAAGGGCAGCCCGGTGTGGCGGCAGCTGACCATCCGCGAGCTCGGCCCGGCCGACGGCCTGGCCGTCTCCGGCGACGGCGCCACCGCCGTGACCTGCCGGACCAGCGACGACGGGCGCGCCGCCACGTACACCGGGTTCGCGGTGCGCGACGGCGAGCGGCTGGGCGGCTTCCAGGCCGGACGCCCGTGCGGCCCGTTCGTCGTCGACCGGGAGGGAAGGCGCGTGGCCGAGCAGGGGGCCGCCGGCTGGGAGCTGGCCGACCTGGCCGGCGGCCGCATCCTGTCGCGCGCCTGGATCGACGCCCAGACCGGTGCCGCCCCCGTCGCGCTGGTGGGCGCGCCCGGCGCGCAGGAGCTGCTCACCAGGTCGCCCGACACCCTGGTGCTGACCGCGCTGCGCGACGGCGAGCAGCTCATCGGCAACCCGGCGCTGCTCCAGGGCGGCACCCGGATGGTCGCCCAGGCCGACGGCGGCGCCCGGCTGCGCCTCATGGAGACCGGCGATCCGCAGCGCACCCTGGCCGACGTCTCCCGCGCCAAGAGCCCGAAGGGCCTCGACGCCGACGGCGACCCCGTCGCGGACGAGTCGGGACGCCTGCTCGCCGACGCCGTCGCCCCCGCCAAGGTGGCCGTCCGCGCGCTGCCCTCGCTGTCCCCCCTCGCCGAGGTCACCACCGCCCGGCCGCCCGAGGGCACGCACCTGACCTACTTCTTCAAGGACGGCGACCTGTTCACCTTCGCCGGCCGCCGTCTGGAGCGCTGGGAGCCGGCCACCGGCCGCCGCAAGAGCGCCTTCGACGTCGCCGGCCCCGGCGCGGTCGTCACGGAGGTGCAGGTCAGCCCGTGGAACGACGGCCACCTGATGGTCGCCGTGCAGGGCGCCGACCACCTGCGCACGATCGACCTGCGGACCGGCGAGGAGGTCAAGGACCGGCGGCTGACCGTGGGCGCCGACGTCGTCAGCGGGTTCGTCTTCGACCGCACGGGCACCCACCTGCTGCTGTTCCGCAGCGGCATGCTGCCCGAGGTGTGGCTGACCCACCCGCTCAGGAAGGTGCTCGGCCCGCTGCGCTCGTCCGGCGAGAACATTCGCGGCGGCGAGCGCATGACCTCGATGATGCCGGAGAACGCGGGCCGGCTGTTCCTGTTCCGCGAGCGGGAGATCAGCGTCTTCGGGCTCGGCGAGACCGGAGTGTCCTACGAGGAGGGGTACACCTTCCGCCAGGCCCAGGACTTCCTCGACATCTCGCCCGACGGCTCGCTGCTGCTGCGCCTCAAGGGCGGCGACGGCGCCACCGGCTACTCCACCGACCTGCTCCGGCTCGACCCCGGCACCTGGCGGACGCGGCTGTGCGAGGTGTTCGGCCGCCGTCTCACGCCCGGCGACCGGCAGCAGGTGCCGATCGACCTCCCGGACGCGGTCTGCTGACCGTCACGGCTTGCGCCCGACCCCGCCCAGGAAGGTGTGGTACGTGATGCCCAGGTCCGGCCGGTAACCCGGCTCCGGCCGCCACTCGGCCAGCGGCACCAGGCCCGGCTCCAGCAGCTCCAGGCCGTCGAAGAAGCCGAGGATCTCCTCGCGGGTGCGCCACCGCCCGGTGCCCATGGTGTCGTTGAACAGCCGTTCGGCCTCGAACGCCTGCCGCGACACCTCCGGACGTTCCTCCATCGGGTTGTGGAAGTGGGAGACGGCGACGTGGCTGCCGGGCGCGAGCCGTCCGACCAGGCGCGCGGCGATCCCGGCCGGGTCCTCCTCATCCGACAGGTGGTGCAGGATCCCGAACAGCAGCAGGCCCACCGGCTCGTCGAGGTCGAGCAGCTGCCTGGTCTCGGGATGATCGAGGACGTCGTCGGGGCGGCGGACGTCGGCCTCGATGACGGTGGTGCTGTCGTCGACGGCCAGCAGGGCCCGGCCGTGGACCAGCACGATCGGATCGTGGTCGACGTAGACCACCCGGCAGCCAGGGGCGGCCGCCCGGGCGATCTCGTGCACGTTGCCCTGCGTGGGCAGCCCCGACCCGATGTCCAGGAACTGGCGGATACCGGCCTCGACGACCAGGTCGCGGACGACGCGCGCCAGGAAGTCCCGGTTCGACCGGGCCGCCTGCGGGGCGTCCGGGGCGATCCGGAGCGCCATCTGGGCCACCTCGCGGTCGATCTCGAAGTTGTCCTTGCCGCCGAGCATGTAGTCGTAGACCCGGGCGACGCTGGGCTTGGTGGTGTCCACGTCGAGGGCGGGCGCGTCCTGCTCGTCGGCCACGGTCGGCTCCTTCGGTTGCGTCGGGCGAGTCCGGCTGGCGTGATCATACGTCCAGGGGCGCGGAAAAATCAGGTCCGGGCCGGGCCGTACGGGCTACGGGATTCCGGCGGCCCGCGTTGACATGATGAGCCCATGACGATCGAACCACTGGCCCCGGACACCCTGCTCACCACCACCCGCAGCGTGCGCAGGCGCCTCGACCTGTCCCGCCCGGTCCCGGCGGAGCTGGTCCGCCAGAGCCTGGAGGTCGCGCTCCAGGCGCCCAGCGGCGGCAACCGGCAGGGATGGCACTGGATCGTGGTCACCGACCCCGAGCGGCGCAAGGTGATCGGCGACTACTACCGGCGATCGTGGAACAGCTATTACACCTCCGACGGTTCGGCCCGCTCGATGTTCCGGGACGACCCGGCGCGCGCGGCCGTCCAGGAGCGCGTCAGCGGCAGCGCCGCCTACCTGGCCGAGCACATGGGCGACGTCCCGGTGCTGGTGATCGGCGCGATCGAGCTGCCCGGCGGCCGCCTGCCCGAGGGCAACCAGGCCGGGCTGTGGGGCTCGCTGCTGCCCGCCGCGTGGAGCTACATGCTCGCCGCCCGCGCCCGCGGCCTGGGCACCGCGTGGACCACCCTGCACCTGGAGTACGAGAGCGAGATCGCCGAGCTGCTCGGCATCCCGCCCGAGGTGCGCCAGGGCGTGCTGCTGCCCACCGCCTACTTCACGGGGGAGAGCTTCCGGCCCGCCGCGCGGCAGCCGCTGGACGAGGTGCTGCATCTCGACCGCTGGTGACCCGGCGCCCCTCCGGGGACGCCCGGAAAACCGCTTGTCCGGCGGTGGGCGCGGCCCTACCTTGTGACGGTCACGTTTACCGAGAGGACTTCACTTGCTGGGCGCCCGCGTGCACGCATACCTTCGAGCGGCGGCCGGAAGCCGGGCACACCGGGCCGGGCCGTTCCTGATCCGCTTCGACGAGCACGACGACGCGCCGCCGTTCAACTACGCCGTCCCCGACGACGACCTCGCGCCCACCGGCGAGCAGGTGGCCGCGCTGGCCGCCGCCTTCCGCGAGCGGGGCAGGACACCCCGGCTGGAGTACGTGCCCCAGGTCGCGCCCAAGGTGGAGGAGGCGCTGATGGCCGCCGGGTTCGCCGTCGAAGGGCGCTTCCCGCTGCTGGTGTGCCCGGCCGGGTCGCTTGCCGAGCCGCCCGCCGACGCCGCCGTACGCCTCGCGCTGGTGACCGACGACCCGGGCCTGTGGCAGGTCGCGCGGGTGATGAACGCGGCCTTCGACGCGCCCGAGGCCGACGAGCACGACGTCGCGCGGCTGCGCGGCGTGCTCGGCCGCGGCGGCCTGGTGGCCGCGGCCACCGACGTCGCCACCGGCGAGGTCGTCGGCGCCGGGCAGCTCGGCGGCCCCCAGGAGGGCGTGGCCGAGGTCGCCGGCATCGCCGTGCGCGACACGCACCGGCGGCGCGGCATCGGCGGAGCCGTCACCGCCCTGCTGACCAGGGCCGGCGTCGACGCCGGCGTCACCATGCCGTTCCTCACCCCGGCCGACGACGCCGCGGGCCGCGTCTACGCCCGCGTCGGCTACCACAAGGCGGGCGAGGTCCTGCACATCTCGGCCCCCTGACCCTCCCGCCGGCTCCCCGGCCGGCCGGGTCAGCCGCAGTCGCAGCAGCCGCTGCAGTCGGGGCAGTCGCAGCCGCTGCAGTTGTCCAGGTAGCAGCGCTCGCAGCAGGGCCGTCCCGCCTTCTTGCTCCACCTCGGCCGCCAGACCCCGCAGGTCAGGAACGTCGCCACCCCCGCCGCCGACCTGCGGATCCAGCCGGGACGCCGGTATGAGGCCGCGCCGAACGCGCGCTCGACCGCCCGGCGCACCTCGGCCCCGAGCAGCCGCTCCACCAGGTGCCGCTCGTCCAGCTCCAGGTCGGCCACGGCGAGGGCGAGCCCGTGGGCGGCGTCGTCGCACAGCTGCCGCGCCCGCTCGCGGCCGGTGCCGGTGGCGGTCAGCGGGTTGAACGCGCCCCGCTCGTCGTCGGCCGCCTGGTCCTCGACGGCGTCCAGGAGGTGCGCGATGCGGCCGAAGAACCGGCCGGCCTCGGCCAGCGCCGCCGCGTTGCCCGGCCGTCCGGCCAGCACCGCGGTGTGGGCGAAGGCCGCCGCCACCGCCTCCTCGGCGGGCGCCGTGAGGTCGAGCAGGTCCGTCGGCGCGGTGCGGGCCCGGCGCTCGCATTCGAGCTGCCGGTCGACCGTCGCCGACAACACGGCGGTGTCGAAGCCGACGCCGGACGCCAGCCTGGCGCCGCCCGCCGCCCAGCGGGCCGCGAGCAGGCGGCGGGCCGGAGCCGTGGCCGGGGCGGCGTCCCCGTCGGCCACCTGGTCGCGCAGCCTGCCCGCGGCCAGGACGAGCGACACCCCCGCCGCCAGCCGGGCGCCGCGACCGCGGGCGTCCACCACGTCGGCGGAGCGGAACCCGCGCAACGCGCACGGCCCGGCCGTCCGGTGCGACACGGCGGCCGGGAGCTGGGCCTCGGTCAGCACCGACAGGATCAGCGTGTCGTAGTTGGTGGTCAGCCGGGCGGCGTGCCCCTGCCCGTCCCGCAGTGTCAGGCAGAGCCCGCACAGGTGCGCCCGCCACGCCGCGCGTACCGCCGCGCACCCGTGCTCACCGCACGGACGGATGATCCCGAACACACGAACCTCACAAGATCCGGAAAATGCTGGAGGAATCGTACGGGCGATCGCCCGTACGCGGCACCGCGGGGTTCAGGCGCGGGGTTCTGGCGCGGGTTCTGGCGCGGGTTCTGGCGCCGGTACTGGCACAGGGCGGCGCGCACGTCTGGCCGCCACCGTCAGCACGGCCGCCCCGGCCAGCGTGAGCAGCGCGGTGAACAGCCACTCGTCCGAGCCCTCCGGCCCGTAGACGCGGGTCAGGCGGCCCGTGTCCACGGCCGCGGTGGCCTGCCCCGCCGCCAGGGTGCCGCGGTCGCTGCCGTACAGCTCGACGTCGCGCCGCCGGATCCGTCCGTCGCCGGAGGTGAACTCCCCGGCCCAGACGCAGGACTCGTGCCCGGGATGCCGCACGCATCGCAGCTCCCGGGCGGTGAACGCGCCGCTCACCCCGTCGGCGCGGGCGGCCCGTACGACGGGGCCGAACTCCGGCACGGACACCAACAGCAGCAACAGCCCCACCGCGGCCAGCACCACCGTGAACCCGCCCGGACGTCGTCTGGTGACCGCCATGAGTTAGTGCGCCACCGCGCAGGTGCAGGCGGGCCCGCCGTGCTCGGCGGCCCGGCGGTGGAGCAGCATCGCCACCACCATCGGCGCGAAGACGACCGCGTTGTAGAACAGGTGCAGCTCCATCCGGGGCAGGAAGATCTGCAGGACGCTGGTCGGGACCGGCCGGCCGAGCAGGTACAGCCCGCTGATCTTCTGCACCAGCAGCAGCAGGTGCTCCATGTGGTGCCAGACCTGGATGCCCAGGGAGATGTTCCACCACGTGCGCGAACGGCCGGCGAACCCCTTGCGGAGCAGGACCAGGCCCACGAGCATGAGCAGCGCGTACCCGTAGTGCATCCACTCCGAGGTCACCAGCCACGGGAACGGCAGGCCGAGCACCCCGCGGGCCTCGCTCAGCGGCCACCCCCAGACGTAGACCTGCACGGCCTGCACCAGATGCTCGGCCCAGTGGGCCACCACGATGAGCATGAAGCCCGTGAGTGCCGCCTTGTGGTGCCGTCCGTTGAGCGTGGACGCGCTGATCGTCGTCGCCATTCCTCACCTCGTGTCTGTCGCGCTGACGCCGGCGATGATGATCTCGGACGACACTGGGAACGGGCTTGCATCCTCTTTGCAATTGGCTGGGAGCCTGAAGGGAGGGGATCGAACGGGGACGAAGGCGCAGGTCATGGGGGGAATGCCGGGAGCTTGCCAGTGGTTTACATACGCATACCCCGAGGGCTTTGGCCGTGATTGAGGCTGTTTGCACGGGGTTTACGGTTCAGAGGTAGATCTTTGCCCGTTTTGGGGTGTTTGATTTGCGTTTGTCCGTTTCTTGGGTTAGTGTTGTATCTATCCAGCCGGTGGAACCACATCACGTCTTCGTGGAACCACCCGCACAGTAAATTGCGCTCCACGTAGCGACCGATGGCGTTTGTGCCCGGCTACGGCGTTCATGTCTTGTCTGAGTCAAGCGAGCGCATGCCCCCCTGATGATCGATGTCACCAAGGAGACTGCTGATGACTGCTCGCCTGCGTTCTTTCGCCATGCTTTCGGCCGCTGCTCTGTCGGCGCTGACGATCGGTGCCGCCGCCCATCCGGCGAGCGCTGAGGTGGATGTGAACGGTCAGGGTGTGCTGGCCGGTTCGACGACCGCTTCGTACTTCTGGGACGACTCCTCGGGTCGTGCGGGTGACACGGGTCTGCCGGCTGCGGGTAAGCCGATGCAGAAGGGTCTGGCGGCTTCGCCGTCGTGGCCGCTGATGACCGAGGGTTACGTGGTCTATCAGGGTAAGAAGCTGCCGTTCTTCGTGGGTGACCGTGGTCCTGGTGACCCCTCCAGTCGTGGGGTGATGCTGGACCTGGACGCCAAGACGTTCGCGGAGCTGACCGGTGGCCGCTTCAACCCGGACACGCTGGGTGTGGACGGGGTGAAGGGCGAGGGTCACATCAAGATCCAGTACGTGGTCACCAAGTGGGGCGACGGCGTGGGCAGGAAGGCCGCTCCGGTGGCGTTCGAGACGGGCGCCTGGCGTCAGCAGGACACCGGCACGGTCCCGGTGTCGGTCAAGAAGTAACACACGCGGCACATAGAGAAGGGCGTTCCCTGCGGGGGACGCCCTTCTCGCATGTTCAGAGCACCGAACCCGACGGCCCGGTCGTCATCGTGACCCCCGACCCGGCGAACTCGCCCACGTCGGCGACCGCCGCCTGCCCCTCCTCGCTGCTCATCGCCGCAAGGAACGCCTGCTCGTCGTCCCAGGTCAGCACCGCGACCAGGTGGTAGGCGGGCCGCTGGCCGCCGCCGGCCACCGGCCGCTGGACGGTGTAGCCCCGCAGGCCCGGAAGCTTGGCCGCCAGGGGCGCGTGGATCTCGTCGTAGTGCCGGTCGAAGGCCGCGACGTCCTCGGGGTGGTGGTAGAGAACGATGAGCTGGAATGCCATGGTCCGCCTCCGGATCGTGATGTCCTGTCACGAAACCACACCCCGGCGTCCCTGTGGAAGGCCGCGTGGAAGGCCGCGCGGCGGCGGGGTCAGCCCGGTACGCGGGTGACCAGGATCCCGTCGTCGTCGCTGAACAGCTCGGCCCCCGGCGAGAACGTGACGCCGCCGAACGTCACCGGCACGTCCCGCTCGCCCGTGCCCGTCTTGCCGCTCTTGCGCGGGTTGGAACCCAGGGCCTTCACGCCGAGGTCGAGCTCGCGCAGCGCGGTCACGTCCCGGACGGCGCCGTGGATCACCACGCCCGCCCAGCCGGCCGCCACCGCCCCGCCCGCGATCATGTCGCCCATCAGCGCGGCGTGCAGCGAGCCGCCGCCGTCCACCACCAGGACCCGGCCCTCGCCGGGCTCCGACAGGACCGCCTTGAGCAGGGCGTTGTCCTGGTGGCAGCGCACGGTGGCGATCGTGCCGTGGAAGGCGCGGCGGCCGCCGTACTGGCGCAGCTGCAGGTCGCAGGAGTCGAGCTCGTCGCCGCGCTCGTCGTACAGGTCCGCGGTGTTCATGGGGGCCCTTCCCGGCGGGGGTGTCAGCGGTCGCGTTCATGCTGCCACGCCGGGCCCGCCGGAGACCGGCCGGGCGGGAAGCGTTTCCCACGTTTTCCCAACCGGCGGCCGCGGCCTACCCCGGCGGTCCGCGCCGATCGATGCTGTGGCGGAACGCAGGCCACGCGATCGTGCACCAGGGGAGTACGCATGGGGTTACGAAGGTGGACGGCCGTCCTGGCAGCGGCGTCGCTGGCCGTGGGCGGCCTGGCCGGCACGGTGTGGACGCCGCCGCAGGCGGTCGCCGAAGCGGTGGACGCCGCCACCGCGTGGATGGTCAAACCCCTGTTCCGGCTACGGGGCACCACCGGCACCGACAACACGCTGTTCACCACCTGGGAGACGGAGTACGACAGCGCGGTGACGAAATGGGGTTACACCCCTGAGGGCCAGGTGCTGCACGTCTCGCGCGAGGCGGTGACCGGGCTGTCGCCGGTCACCGGCCTGCGCAAGACGGGCGGCGACCGCATCTTCACCCTCGACCAGGGCGAGCGCGACCAGGCCGTCGCGCAGGGCTACGTGGACGAGGGCGTGCGCTTCCACGCCCAGGCCGCGGCCGGGGACGGGCTGCTCCCGGTCCACCAGCTCGTCAAGGGTGCCTCCCACCGGTACGCGGTCGGCGAGGCGGAGAAGGCGCGCGCGCTCGCCGAAGGCTGGACGTACCAGAAGGTCGCCTTCTACGGACGGGGTTCCTTCAGCAAGAAGCTGCTGCTCAACGGGGAGTTCACCACGGACGCCGGGTCATGGGAGGCCGCCGGGCCGACCACGACGGCGGTCGAGAACGGCGTGCTCAAGGTCACCGTGGCCGACGGCACCACCGAACCGGGACAGGCCCACCTGCGTCAGCTCGGGCGCACGTTGCAGGCCAAGAAGACCTACACGCTCTCCTTCGACGCCCACGCCACCGCCGCGGCGACCGTCAAGGCCGTGCTCTGCGAGGACGTCGAGACCTGCCCGGAGATCTTCGCCACGGACGTGGAGCTGCCCGACCAGCCGCAACACTTCTCCTACACCTTCGACTCCACCGCCGACACCACCACCGGGGCGCTCACCTTCCAGCTCGGCGGCCAGGGCGCGCTGACCGCCTTCCTGGACAACGTCTCGCTGACCGAGCAGAAGTGGACCGTCTCCACCGATCCCCGCCAGACCGAGGCCGAGGCGCTGGCCTCCGCCGAGGCCACGGGGCAACTGGTGGAGGTGCTGGCCGAGCGGGGCGAGACGCGCGAGGTGTACGCCACCCCCGAAGGCACGATGTACGTCAACGACCGGCTCGCCCCGATCAGGAAGAAGCAGGGCGACACGTGGGTCCCCCTGTACAACGGCCTGCGGTTCCAGGACGGGACGGTCCTGCCGTACTCCTCGCTGGTGGACCTCAGGCTGTCGGCCGGCGGGACGGGGCCGATGGCCACGCTCACCCGCTCCGGCCACACCATGTCGCTGACCTGGCCGACCACGCTGCCCACGCCGAGCCTGGACGGCGACACCGCCGTGTACGCCGGCGTGCTCGGACCGGACGTGGACCTGCGCGTGCGGGCCACCGCGGACGGCTTCGCGCACACGCTGGTGGTGAAGACCCCCGCCGCCGCCCAGGACCCCCGGCTGGCCAGCCTGACCCTCGGCCTGTCCGCGCCAACGCTGACGGTGAGCACCGGCGCCGACGGCACGCAGGAGGCGGTCGACCCCGACAACGGCGCGGTGATCTTCGAGGCGCCCAAACCCGTCATGTGGGACTCGGCGGCCGCGCCCCCCGCCGCGGGCACGGGCGTCGTGGGCGAGGACGGCCCCGTCGACCCGCCGACCACCCACGCCACGGACGGCGCCCCCGGCGACGCGTCGAAGATCGCCACGATCGGCACCGAACTGGGCCAGGGACAGCTCACGCTGACCCCCGACCCGGCCATGCTGACCGCGGCCGACACGACGTTCCCCGTCTACATCGACCCGATGTACCGCACGCCGATGAGCTCGGCGAACCTCATGGTGGCCAGCAGCGGGTTCGAGATCTACAACTTCACCAAGGACCAGGGCATGGGCCGATGCCCGATCGGCCTGCCCTCCAGCGGCAAGAGCTGCGGCTCCCCGCACAAGAAACGGCTGTTCTACCGCATCCCCACCGGCTGGCTGGCCGGCAAGCAGGTGCTGTCCGCCGAGTTCCACGTGCGGGAGGTGTGGGCCGCCTCCGGCAACAAGCGGCCGGTCAACATCCACCTGGCCAAGGCGTTCGGCAAGAACTCCACCTGGAACTCCACCTCCGACAACTGGCTGCGCAAGCTGGACAGCCGCAACGTGGCCAAGGGGTGGTCGGGCTGCGCCGCCAAGTCCTGCCCGGCCGGTGACGTGCTGTTCAACGTGACCTCGGGCGTCAAGGAGGCGGCCCAGAAGGGCTGGCGGGACACCACCTTCGGCCTGCGCGCCGCCGACGAGGGCGACCAGCTCGGATGGAAGCGGTTCGAGTCGCGCGCCTACCTGCGCGTGCACTACAACAGGCCGCCGCTGCAGCCGAGGATGAGCCAGCTGGAGATGGAGCCGGGCGGCCCGTGCAAGGGGCCGGGCAACCCGTCGGTGTTCAACTGGTCCACGCCGAAGCTGATCGCCAAGAACCTCCGCGACCCCGACACCTACAACCGCACGGCCGACAAGGTCCAGGCGGAGTTCCTGGTGTCGTGGAAGAACGCCGCCGGGCAGAACAAGGAATGGCGGTACCTCACGCCGGCCAAGAGCGCCAAGTCCGGCAAGTCGGGCAACAGCTTCATGGCGCAGGTGCCGCGCGGGCTGCTGCCGGAGAACACCGTCGTCAACTGGCAGGTCCGCGCCCAGGACAGCCGCAAGGGCAAGGGGCCGTGGAGCTCGGCCGGGGCGGCGACCGCCTGCTACTTCGTCTTCGACACCAAGGCGCCGCCGCTGCCGGTGATCACCTCGTCCGGCGCCGACGGGTACGTCGCGGAGGACCCCCTCGACCCGGCGCAGACGCCGCAGGACGGCATGGGCCGCCACGGCCGGTTCGTCATCACCTTCGACCCGTCGGTGACCGAGTGGGCCTACGAGGTCAACGACGACCCCACCCAGTTCCGCAGGAGGACCGCGGGCAGCGCCACCGAGACGGTGCAGATCCTGCCCAAGGTCGTCGGCAGCAACAGCCTCTACGTCCGCGTCAAGGACCAGGCGGGCAACTACTCCAAGGGGTCGGCCGTCTACCGGTTCCGGGTCGCGCCCGGCCGCGGGCCGAAGGCCCACTGGAAGCTCAACGACCCGGCCGGCGCCACCACCCTGGCGGAGACCGGCGGCCGCTACCCGGCCCGTACCGCGGGCACGCCGCAGCTCGGCGTGGCCGGTTCCCGCGGCACGGCGATGGCCGGCAACGGCACCACCGCCTACGCCCGCACCGACGCCGCGGTGCTCGACACCACCAAGAGCTTCACGGTGACGGCGTGGGCGAAGCTGCCGGACGTCCTGCCCTCGTCCTACGCCACCGTGCTGGCCCAGGACGGCGCCAACGTGTCCGGCTTCTGCCTGCGCTACGACGCGCCGAACCGCAAATGGGTGTTCTGGCGCATGAACGCCGACTCGACCTCGGCGGCCTCGGCCAGCGCGTGGTCGGCGAAACCGGCCAGACCCGGCGAGTGGACGCACCTGATGGGCGTCTTCGACTCGGTGGCCAAGAAGGTGCGCATCTACGTCAACGGCGAGCCCGGCACCGAGATGGACTACACCGCCGCCTGGGCGGCCAACGGCCCGCTCACCATCGGCCGGGTCCTGTGGGGCGCCCAGCCGCTCGACCACTTCCCCGGCAAGATCGACGACGTCCGCGTCTACGACCGGATCGTCAGCGTCGAGGAGGCGGCGGCGCTGTCCAAGGAGATGCTGACGGTGACGCACAAGTGGCACCTCAACAACGTCCCCGACGACAGCGGCGAGGCGCCCAGGACCCCCGTCAAGCTGTACGGCGCGGCCCGCTTCGTGCCCAAGACCCCCATGAGCAACAGCGTCGTGCCCGGCTCCCTGCGCCTGCCGGGCGCGACCGGCGACCACGCGGCCGTCGAGTCGGCCGTGCTGGATCCGCGGGAGAGCTTCACCCTCTCGGCCTGGGTGGAGACCAGCGGCCAGGCGCGCAAGGCGATGACCCTGCTGAACCTGCCCATGGCCACCGGCAGCGCGCTGACCGTCAAGTTCGACCCCGCCCGCGGCGACCCGGACATGGGCGAGACCGGCCGGTACGTCGTGGAGATCCCCGGCGGCACCGTCGTGGAACACCCCGCCTTCCACACCGGGCTCGGCGACTGGGACCACCTGGCGATCGTCTACCGGGCACGGGAGAAGACGCTGGAGTTCTGGGTGAACGGCACCCTCGAAGCGGCGCCGGAGGCCGAGGTCAAGTCCTACCGCAACGACGTCACCCTGTCGGGCCCCATCACCTCGGCCCAGCTCGGCCGCGGCGGGACGGGCCTGAACTGGTCGGGCCACGTCGACGACGTGTGGGTGCTGCGCGGCCCCGCGGACGGGAGCCTGATCGACCTGTTGTCCCTGTGGTCGGAGATGACGACCGTCTCCGAAGACGCGCTCAACGACAACACCCCTGACTGACCCCGGTGCGGGGGCGTCGCGCCGGCGCCCCCGCCGTCCCTCCTGCCGCTTCCGCTCTCTTCCCTGGGAGGTACGGCATGCGCGTCCATGCCGCACGCCGACGTCGCTCTTCCTGGTCCCGGCTGCTCCGCGCGGCCCTCACGTTGCTGCTCACGGCCGGCCTGATGGTCGTGCCCGCGACGCTCCCCTCCGCCGACGCCGCCGCCGAGCGGGATCGGCCCAAGCCCGTCGACCGGGAACGGGTCGTGCCCGGACGGCCCGCCGCGGTGAAACCGCGGATCACCGAGCCGAAGGCCCCCGACCCGGTGGCCGCCTGGCCCGCGCCCGGCACGGTCGAGGTGGACCTGGCGGCCGCCCCGGCGTCCGCCGCCGCCGCCCGCAAGGCGGGCGCGCTGTCCGCGACGGCGGCCGACGCCGCCGCCTCCGCCGCCGGGCGGGTGCGGATCCAGACCCACGACCGCGCGGCCTCGCAGCGGGCGGGGGTCGGCGGCCCGGTCTTCACCGCGGCCCGCACGTCGGGACCGCCGGGCAAGGTCACGATGAAGGTGGACTACGCCCCCTTCGCCGAAGCCTACGGAGGCGGCTTCGGCTCCCGGATGCGCCTGGCGGCCCTGCCCGCATGCGCCCTGACCAGCCCGGACAAGGCCGAGTGCCGCCGGGCCGTGCCGCTGAAGGGCCGCAACGACACCGCGACCAGGACGCTCAGCGCCGACGTCGACCTCGCCGCCGAGCCGATGGTGCTGGCCGTGACCTCCGGGACGTCGGGGGACAAGGGCGACTTCGGCGTCACCTCGCTGTCGCCGTCGGCGACCTGGCAGGTCAGCCCGCAGACGGGCGACTTCACCTGGTCCTACCCGCTGCGGGTGCCGCCGGTGCCGGGCGGGCTGGTGCCGAACCTGGTGGTGAACTACTCCGCGGCCTCCGTCGACGGGCGCACCGCGACCACCAACAACCAGGCGTCCTGGCTCGGCGACGGCTTCGAGCTGTCGCCCGGGTACATCGAGCGCAAGTACAAGTCCTGCAAGGACGACGGCGTCCCCAAGGACCCGACGTACCAGGTCGAGCCGATGGACCAGTGCTGGGCCTACGACAACGCCACGCTCGCCCTCGGCGGATCGGGCGGCGAGCTCGTCCCGACCGGCCCCGACACCTGGGTCCTGGCCAGGGACGACGGCACCCGGGTCCAGCGCCTCACCGGCACCGCCGCCGACACCGCCAACGGCGACGACGACAACGAGTACTGGCGCGTGACCACCGCCGACGGCACCCAGTACTACTTCGGCAAGAACCGCCTGCCGGGCTGGACCACCGGCAAACCCCAGACGAACTCCGCCTGGGACGTCCCGGTGTTCGGCGACGACGCCGGCGAACCCTGCCACAAGGACGCCTTCAAGGACTCCTGGTGCCGCCAGACCTGGCGGTGGAACCTCGACTACATCGAGGACACCCACGGCAACGCGGTGACGTTCTCCTACGCCAAGGAGCAGAACCGCTACGGCCGCAACCTGCGCGCCGCCGACGACACCGCCTACGACCGCGGCGGCTACCTGACCTCCATCCAGTACGGCCTGCGCACCGGCGACCTGTTCCCGGCCACGCCGCCCGCGCGGGTCGACTTCACCAACGCCGAGCGCTGCCTGCTGACCGCGGCCGAGTGCGCCGACATCTCCGCCCACCCGCTCCGCTGGCCGGACGTGCCCTGGGACATGAACTGCGACGAGGGCACCGAATGCAAGGACGGCAAGGGGACGGCCTCGCCGAGCTTCTGGACCCGCAAGCGCCTGACGAAGGTCACCACCAAGGTCGTCGACGCGGCCGGCACCGGCCACCGCGACGTGGACTCCTGGGAGTTCAAGCACCTGTGGGGCATCGCCGACGTGGACCGGCAGCTCAAGCTCACCGACATCGTCCACACCGGGCACGCCGGCGCGGCGCCGGTCACCATGCCGCCGGTGAGCTTCGTCTACCAGCAGCTGGCCAACCGGGTGGACAAGCTCGGCGACGACGTCGGCCCGTTCGTCAAGGAGCGGGTGGCCTCGATCCAGAACGAGACCGGCGGCAAGCTCGACGTCACGTACTCGGGGATGGACTGCAGCCCCTCCGACCTGCCGCAACCGGCGAGCAACCGGCGGCTGTGCTTCCCGACGTTCTGGCAGAACTCCAACGGCGGCGCCGACCCGAGCCTGGACTGGTTCCACAAGTACGTCGTCCGCGAGCTGATCCAGACCGACCTGACCGGCGGCGGCTCGGACATGGTCACCCGCTACGACTACAGCATCGGCAAGCCCGCCTGGCACTACGCCGACGACGACGGCATCACGCCGGAGAAGTTCAAGACGTGGTCGAACTGGCGCGGCTTCGACAAGGTCCGGGTGATCGGCGGGGCCACCAGCGCGGCCAGCGGCGGCACCCCGTCCCAGACCGACTACTGGTACTTCCAGGGCATGAACGGCGACCGCGCGGCGGTCTCCGGCGGCACCAGGACCGTCACCGTGGACGACGGCGAGGGCGGCACCTACACCGACCACGAGTCCCTGCACGGCACGACCCTGCGCACCGTGACCTACGACAAGGCCGGCGGCGTGCCGGTGAGCAAGTCGATCAGCACGCCGTGGTACCACCAGACGGCCTCCAGGTCCCGCCCGTGGGGCACGATCACCGCCAACCTGACCGGCACCAAGTCCACCCGCACCTTCGGCCTGGTCGGCCTGTCCTGGCAGCAGACCCGCTCGACCGTCACCGAGTTCGACCTGACCACCGGCGCCGCGCTGACCACCGACGACGAGGGCGAGGTGGGCGTCGCCGGCGACGAGGAGTGCACCAGGACCGAGCTGACCGCCGACGGGGCGCGGGTGCTGCGCCTGCCGGCCCGGGTGACCACGGTGGCCCGCCGCTGCGCCGACACCCCGAACCTGCTCACCGACCTGATCGCCGACGCCCGCACCTACTACGACGACAAGGCGTTCAAGGCCGCGCCCGTGCACGGCGACGTGACCAGGACCGAACGCGGGAACGCCGCCTCGGCGACCGCGATCACCGGCTACCAGGTGATGGCCCGGTCGACCTACGACGACCTGGGACGCCCCAAGACCGTCGCCGACGCCGCCGGGCTGACCACCTCCACCGACTACACCGAGCCGCACGGCGTCACCACGCAGGTGGTCACCACCACCCCGCGGGCCCGCGCCGACGACCCCGACTCGGCCATGGTCACGACCCGGGTGCTCGACCCGGCGTGGGGCCTGGCGACGCGCGAGACCAGCGCGGCCGGCAAGGTGACGATCGCGCAGCGGGACGCGCTGGGCCGCACCGCGAAGGTCTGGGGGCCGGGCCGCACGACGAGCATGACGCCCGACAACGAGTACCAGTACCTCGTCAACCCCGGCGCGATCGTGGCCGTGGGCGCGAAGACGCTGACCAGCGAAGGCGGCCAGCAGACGTCGTACACGCTGTTCGACGGGTGGCTGCGGCCCAGGCAGTCGCAGGCGCCCGGCAAGAACGGCGACACCAAGGGCCGGATCGTCTCCGACAGCGTCTACAACGGGGCCGGCCAGGTGCACTACACCTTCGCGCCCTACTACGCCGACGGCGACCCCGAGCCCAAGCGGTTCGGCGTGGCCACCGTGGGCGCGGTGGAGTCGCAGCTGTGGAACACCTACGACGGCCGCGGCCGGCTGCTCGCCGAACGGCTGCTGTCCGGCAACAGCGACGGCGACGTCAACGAGCTGTGGAACACCCGCTACGAGTACGGCGGCGACTGGACCAAGGTCGTCCCCCCGTCCGGCGGCACCCCCGTCACCACCTACACCGACGTGCACGGGCGTACCCGTGAGATCCAGCAGCAGACGGCCGCCGGGCCGGTCGTCACCACGTTCGCCTACAACCACCGCGGCCAGCAGGAGTCGGTGACCGGCCCCGGCAACCAGGTCTGGTCCTACAGCTACGACCTGCTCGGCCGCCGGGTGCAGTCGAACGACCCCGACCGCGGCGTCGAGAAGACCGCCTACGACAACCTCGACCGGCCGGTCCTGATGACCGACGCCCGCAACCAGAAGATCGGCATCGAGTACGACGGGCTCGACCGCATGGTCGCCAAGTACGACGCCACCACGTCGTCGCCCGGCACCAAGGTCGCCGAGTGGGTGTACGACACCGTCCGCAAGGGCCAGATCACCAGCTCCACCCGCATCGTCGGCAACGACCGGTACACCACGCAGGTGGAGGCGTACGACAACCTGGACCGCCCGCAGCGCAGCAGGGTGGTCCTGCCCGCCGTCGAGGGCGGCCTGGCGCCCGCCCAGGGGTACGTCTTCGACACCAGCTACAACCTCGACGGCAGCGTCGCCGCGAGCAGCAGCCCCGCCGTCGGCGGGCTGCCCGCCGAGAACATCGCCTACACCTACGACGACCTGGGCCGCCTGGTCTCCACCAAGTCCCAGCTGTCGACGTACCTCGTCGGCACCGACTACACCAAGACCGGCCGGGTCATCGGCCTGCGCATGCAGTCCGGCGGCGACGGCAAGCAGATCGACCAGACCTTCGACTACGAGTTCGGCACCGGCCGTCTGGCCAAGGCCACCACCTGGCACTTCGGCATGGCCGGCACCGACCGCAGCACCCAGTACGCCTACCAGCCCGCCGGGAACGTCACCCAGATCAAGGACACCTCCCGCGACGGCGTCGACAACCAGTGCTTCCGCTACGACGAGCTGTCCCGCCTGTCGGAGGCCTGGACCCAGGACGGCGACGCGGCCTGCGCCGCCACCGGCGCGAACGCCACCGTCGGCGGCCCGGCCCCCTACCGCGCCGCCTACACCTACGACGACACCGGCAACCGCCGCAGCGAGTCCCTCTACGGCGCCGGCCCGGCGGGCGGCGTCCAGCAGTCGGACCGCACCTACGTCTACGACCCGGCCAAGGCCCACCGCCTCACCACGGTCCCCGGCGCCGCCTCCTTCGCCTACGACGCCTCGGGCAACACCGTCGAGCGCCGTACCCAGGCGAGCAACCAGACGCTGACCTGGGACGCCGAAGGCGAACTCGTCAAGGTCAACGACGACAAGAAGGGCGAGACCCGCTTCCTGTACACCGCCGACGGCGAGCGGCTCATCCGGCGCGACAAGGACGGCACCACCCTGTACCTGCCCGGTCTGGAGGTGCACCTGGTCAAGGGTGCCACCAGCCCCACGGCCAGCCGCTACGTCGGCAACGCCATGCGGACCACCACCGGGGTCACCTACGTCCTCGGCGACCACCACGGCACCGCCGAACTGGCCGTCAACGCCGAGACCGGTGCCCTCAGCCAGCGCCGCTACACCCCCTTCGGCGCCCTGCGCGGCAGCCAGGGCGCCTGGCCCCAGGACCACCAGCGCGGATTCGTCGGCGGCATCAACGACACCAGCACCGACCTGACCACGCTCGGCGCCCGCAGCTACGACCCGCTCACCGGCCGCTTCATCTCCGTCGACCCCCTCATCCAGATGGGCGACTCCCAGCAGATGAACGGCTACAACTACGCCAACAACAATCCCCCCACCTTGGCCGACCCCACGGGCAAGAAACCCTGCTGCACCGGCGTCGGCTGCTTCCACTCCATCGCACCTCCCTGCGCGCCGGGCGAGGACCACGACAACCCGGACTGCGAAGGCCCCTGCGATCGGGACGGCGCCAGGAATCGCCTCAACAACGCCCGCGACTCGCAACAGAACGAGCGGCAGCAACAACAGCAGACCGCCAAGCGGAACGCGGTGCTCGAAGCCTTGAAGGCCGCAGGCATCGGATTCATCAAAGACTTCCTGAAAATAGATGACATAAAAGGCTGCTTGGGCGGCAGCGTCGGCAGTTGCGTCAGCCTGATCCTGGAATTCGTGCCGGCCAAGAAGATCGGCGGCCTGATCTGGAAACTGGCCACCAGGGTCCGGATGGGCATCAAGATCTACAAAAAGGTCCAGGGCATCATCAAGGCGGCCCGCCGCGCCATCGAGGCCATCGACGCCAAGATCGACGACATCAACAAGAAAATCGCCGCCCTGGACGGCCTGATAGCCCGCGCTGGTAAACGCGGCAAGAATGCGTCGGGAGGCGGCTCCTGCTCCTTGTCCAACAGTTTCGTCCCCGGGACGAGGGTTCTGCTCGCCGACGGCTCCAGCAGGCCCATCGACCAGATGAAACCCGGCGACAAGGTCATGGCCACCGACCCGGAGACCGGCCGCACCGAGGCCAAGGAGGTCACCGCCACCATCGCCGGTGAAGGCTCCAAGAACCTGGTCACCGTCACCGTGGACAACGGCGACGGCAGCACCCGCGACATCGTCGCCACCGACGGCCACCCCTTCTGGGTGGCGGACGCGGGGAACTGGCGGGAGGCCAAGGACTTACGCCCCGGCCAGCTCCTCCGTACGGCCGCCGGCACCTACGTCCAGATCAAGGCGGTCCGGTCCTGGACGGCACAGGCCCGCGTCCACAACCTCACCGTCGCAGACCTCCACACGTATTACGTGCTGGCAGGCGCCGTCCCCGTCCTGGTGCACAACTGTGGCCGCCCTCATGTGTGGGAGCCGCTGGGCCTCGCCGACGACCCGCAGGGGGCCCTTCCGGCGGGCGCCGGCATCCGGGCGGGGGAGGGGCTGGCGGACGGCAGATACACCTACGTGGTGCGAATGGACGGGTCGTTGCGTGCCATGGAGAACACTTCGATGCGGGCGCTTGCCGAGGACGCGGGTCACACCAGTCTCGCGGACTCTCAACCCGTTCTCATGGCCGGTACGTTCGATGTCTCAGACGGCGTGGTCACCCGGTACGACAACTACTCCGGTCACTATCGCCCTGTTCCCAGGCGTGGTGCCATGTCGTTGCAGATCATAGCCACCGCCGCGCTCACCAGGCACGGGATCACGATCGCTCCCAACTCCTGGAACCTGTGGCTACCCACCAACTTCGTGCTCGAATAAGCGAAGGGGAAGACGTGCGCTTCGCCGCGACGCTGACGCGCTTGATGCGGTGTCGGCAGTTGGACCTGCGATCACTGTCCCAGCTGGCTCGGATTCCGGAGCCCGATCTCCTGGCGATCACTCGTGGCTCGGCGCCGGGACGTGCACAGCTGCGTCAGCTCGCGGCGGCGCTCGATATGCACGCGGCGGACCTCTTCCTGGTCGCGTCGGTGCCCCTCGAAGACGACATGCCGCCTCGAGACAGGCGGGCCGGGATGGAGCTTCCCCGGCTGGTGAACCACGCCGCGCACCTTCCCGCGGAGCTCCGCGGTCAGTTGCGGGAACGCGCACATGAGATGCGGAACGCCCCGGGCGCCGGTTCGCCGCCGCCCGAGCCGACGCACCTGCGGTACCAGCCCGGTGATGGAGCCCTTCTGGGGGAGATGCTCGAGACCCGGAACCTTGATTGGACGGCGGCCGCCAAAGTCCTCCTTGTGATGACCGGCCTGTATCTCTCGGCGGCGACGATCGGGGCGGTGGCCCGCGGCCGTATCGCGCTCACCCCCGAACTCGCCGCCGGGTTCGGAGTCGTACTCGGATTCTCCGTGGAAGAGGTGGCCGCGCTGACGGAAAGAGACATCCCGGCAATCCATCGACGGTCGCCCGTCGCGGGAATGGCCGAGCTGATCTGGGACGTTCGGCGTCTGACGCAAGGGCAGGTCAAATACCTGGGTGACGTCGCTGAATCCATGAGACGCGATCACGGAACGTGACTTGCCCTTTCTTCATAGTGCATTTCGTCTCGGCGAGATATCGCCTCGGCATCGAGAAAGGTAAGCTTTCTTCCGGAAATTGCGAGATTCGTCTCGATTGAATATCGGTTGACGGCGGAGATCCACAACCGGTCAATCATGGGCGGATGACCAAGTCGGCGAACGACGGTGTCCGTTTGCTCGGGCCGGTCGAGTTCCGGTGGGCGGGGGGCCCGGTGGCGCTGCCCAGGCGGCAGCAGCGGCTGTTGCTGGGGGTGCTGGCCCTGTCGCCCAACCGCGTCGTCCCCCTGGAACGTCTCGTCGAGGTGCTCTGGCCCGACGGGGCGCCGCAAGGGGCACGCCGGCAGGTCCAGGTGCTCGTCTCGCGGATGCGGGGCCTGCTCGGCGGCGCCGGCGTGAGCGGGGTCGAGGTGCGCGCCGCCGGTTCGGGCTATGAGCTGCGCATCGACCCCATGGCCGTGGACGCTCACCGGTTCGCCGTGTTGAGGGAGCGGGCCGAGGGCAGTGACGACGACGAGGAGAAGGCCGGGCTGTTGCGGCAGGCGCTGGAGTTGTGGCGTGGCCCGGTGCTCGACGAGGCGGCGGTCGGCGCCGCCCGCGACACGCTCTGCGTCCGGCTGGAGGAGGCGCGGCGCGAGGCGATCGAGGAGCACGCCGAGGCGTCGTTGCGGCTCGGCCGGCACCGGCAGGTCCTCGGCGCGCTGGCCGAGGAGGTGGCGACCGCCCCCACCCGTGAACGGCTGGTGGGCCTGCTGATGCTCGCGCTCTACCGCTCCGGCCGCATCGCCGAGGCCCTGGACGCCTTCGAACGGTCACGCGCCCACCTGAACGACGAGCTGGGTCTGGATCCCGGCCCCGCCCTGGTACGGCTGCGCCTGGACATCCTGCGCGGCGACCCCCGCCTCGGCGGCCGGGCAGGGCAGGGCGGCATCGGCGGCCCCGAGGCCGTCAGGCGGTCCGGCGATCTGGAGGGGGAGGGGCTGGTGATGCTCGGCCTGGGCCGGATCCGCTTCGCCCAGGACCGCTTCGCCGAGTCCGTCGCCGCCTACGAGGAGGCCCGGCGAGCCTTCCAGCGGCTCGGCGACCGGCGGCACCTGGCGGCCGCCCTGTCCGGGCTGGGCACCGTACGGGCCGAGGGCGGCTGGTTCGCCGAGGGGGAGACCGACCTGCTGGAGGCGGCCTCGCTCTTCTCCGCCCTCGGTGACCAGGCCGGGCACGCGCACGCCATCTACATGCTGGGCTTCGTGGAACGCGAACGCGGCGACGACGAGCTGGCGTTGTGGCTGCTCAGCCGGGCGCTGCAGACGTACCAGAAGATCGGTGACCTGCGCTGCCAGGCGCTGCTCCAGCGCAGCATCGGGCTGGTGCACCGGGCGAGGGGCGAGTACGGGCACGCCGCGACCAGGACGCGCGAGTCCCGCCGCCTGTTCGCCGCCCTGGCCGACCCGCACGGGACGGCCTACGCCGACCAGTCCCTGGCCAAGATCCGGATCCGCGTGGGCGACCTGCCGCAGGCCGAGCGGGCGCTCCAGGCGAGCCTGCGCGTCTTCACCCGCCAGGACGACCGCTTCGGCCGCGCGCTCGGCCTGCGGACGCTCGGCGAGCTGCGCCTGGAGCAGGACGCGGTGGCGGAGTCCAGAGCCGCGCTGTCCGCCTCACTCGACCTGTGGGACACGCTGGAGCTGCCGCTGTGGCGCGCCCGCACGCTCTCCGTCCTGGCCCGCCTGGAGTCGCGCAACGGCGAGGCCGCGCACGCCGGCGCCGCCCGCCAGGAGTCGACCGCCATCTTCAGCCGGATCGGCAGCCGCGAAGGGCGCTGACGTCGCTGGCAAACGGGTGGCAACAGGGGCCGCTTACATTGCGCGGGCATCTTCGTCCCGCGCCGAAGGAGAGCCTCATGAGGCGATCAGCCACCGTCACGGCGACCATCCACCGGGTGCTCGTCCTTACGGCGATCCTGCTCTCCTCGCTCGCCGTCGCGACCGGCTCGCCGGCCGCCGCGGCGGGGCAGCGGACGGACGCGGGGCAGCGGACGGACGCGGGGCAGCGGACGGAGGCGGGGCAGCGGGCGGACGCGGTGCCGTGGGTGGAGCCAGGACTGGCCCGCAAGCTGGACTCCGGAGGCAGGCTCCGGGTCAACGTCGTGACCAGGGACCGTGACGAGCTGGCCGCCGTCTCCGGCTCCGGCGCCGGCCAGGTGCTCCAGACGCTGTCCCGCCTGCCCGTGGTCACCCTGCGGACCGACCAGGCGGGCCTCCAGCGGCTGGCCGCCAGACCGGGTGTGCTCAGCGTGTCCGAGGACCGGCCGGTGCCGCCGGCCCTCGGGCAGAGCGTCCCGCTGATCGGCGGCGACCGCACCAGGGCAGCCGGGCTGACCGGCGCGGGCACCGCCGTGGCCGTGCTGGACACCGGCGTCGCCACCGGCCATCCCTTCCTCGGCGGCCGCGTCGTGGCCGAGGCGTGCTTCTCGCCCGCCGACCCCGACTACTCCGCCACCAGCCTGTGCCCCGACGGCGCCCCCAAGCAGGACGGCCCCGGCTCGGCCGACGCCGAGAGCGGCGGCTGCTCCGACGAGCTGCTGGACTGCTCCCACGGGACGCACGTGGCCGGGATCATCGCCGGTGACGGCGAAGGGATCGACGGCGACGGCGGGAGCGGGGTCGCGCCGGACGCCGACCTCGTGGCCATCCAGATCTTCAGCCGCTTCGACTCCGACGACTTCTGCGGCTCCAGCGGCGCGCCGTGCCTGCTCAGCTTCTCCAGCGCCCAGCTGGCCGCGCTGGAGAAGGTCCAGGCGCTGAAGGCGACCCTGCCCATCGTGGCGGTCAACCTGAGCCTGGGCAGCGGCACGCACACCGCGGCCTGCGACACCGACCCGCGCAAGGCCGCCATCGACGCCCTGCTGGCGGCCGGGGTCGCCACCGTCGTGGCGGCCGGGAACGACGCCGCCCCGAACGCGGTGGCCGCCCCCGCCTGCGTCTCGTCGGCCGTCGCCGTGGGCAGCACCACCGACGCCGACGTCCTGTCGTCCTTCAGCAACCGCGGCCCGCTGCTGGATCTGCTGGCACCCGGCAGCGACATCGTCTCCTCCGTGCCCGGCGACCGCTGGGCGTCGATGAGCGGCACGTCGATGGCCGCGCCGCACGTCGCCGGGGCGCTCGCGGTGCTGAGCCAGGCGTTCCCCGGGGTCGGGCCCGCGGCTCTGGAGGCCAAGCTCAAGGAGACCGGGCGCGCGATCGCCTACACCGGCGCCACCACGCCCCGCATCCAGCTCGACGCCGCCGCCCTGGACGCGACGCCCCGGCCGGGGCCCGACCAGTACTTCCACTCGCGGGGCAGGATCCTGGACAACGTCCGGATCAGCGCCGACTCCACCATGGCCGTGCAGGTGGCGGGCGTGGCGGGGCTGCCCGCGCAGGGCGTGCGGTCCGTCGCGCTCAACGTCAGCGCCAAGGGCGACTTCTTCAACACCGGGACGATCACCGTGCACGCCTCCGACGAGCAGGAACCGGACGGCAAGGTGCTCGCCTACGACACCTCCCGCTACGCCTCCACCATGATCATCGCCAGGGTCGGCGCCGACGGGAAGGTCAAGGTGGTCAACCGGGGGACGGGCCCCGTCAAGGTGACGCTCGACGCGCACGGCCACACCCTCGACAAGGCGGCCGCCGCCGTGGGCGGCACCTACTTCCCCGTCACGCCCGCCCGGGTGGCCGACCACACCGTCATCCCCGCGCTGGGCAACTACGAGCTGCCCGTCGCGGGCGTGCCCGGCCTGCCCGCCACCGGGGTCGCCCAGGTCGCCCTCACGGTGGTGCTGAAGAGCCCGTCGACCGGCACCGTACGGATGTACGCCGCCGGGGACGCCTACCCCGTCGACGCCAACATCGACTACCCGGCGAACCTCACCACGCAGTTCCACACGATCGTCAAACCGGGCCAGGACGGCAAGATCAACGTGCACAACCTCGGCTACGACAACGCCGAGATCTCCGTGGACGTCACCGGCTACTTCTCCGCCGAGCGGCGCGGCGCGCTGGTCAAGGCCGTCCGTCCCACGTCGGCGGGACGGGCCCTGGCGATCCCTGCGGGCGGCACCAAGACCGTGCGCTTCACCGGCCTGCCCGCCTCCGGCGTCACCGCGGTCGCGCTGACCGTGGCCGCCCGGGGCTCGGCCGCCGGGACCGTCTCGGTGCTGCCGCAGAGCGGGCCATCGACCGCCCGCGTCGTCTCCTACCCGGCGGGCAAGGACGCCGTCGGGTCCACCATCGCCGCCGTCCGCGCCGACGGGTCGGTGGTGCTGAAGAACGAGGGCACCGGGCAGGTCAGCGTCGACGTCGACCTGTACGCCTACTTCGCGAACGCCTGACCCCCGGTCACCCGCGTCTGGAACGTCCTGCGAACCCCGGAAAAGGAGGCGGGCGCATGAGCCCCGCAGTGGTGAACGGCGTCCACGCCCGCATGCTCGCGGCCGAACTCAGCCTGCTGAAGGCCGCCTCCGGTCTCGGGCTGGTACAGCTGGCGGGGCACACGCACTGCAGCAAGTCCTCGCTCCAGCGCTACCTCAGCGGCAAGCTGCTGCCGCCCCGCCAGGCCGTCGAGGCCATCAGCAAGGCGTGCTGCGGCGACACCGCGCGCCTGGTGGCGCTGTGGGAGCTGGCCGTGGCCGGTCCTCCCGCACGGCCGCGGCCGGCGCAGCTCCCGCACGACGTGCCGGGCTTCACCGGCCGCTCCGCCGAGCTCGCCCGCCTGGCGGACCTGATGCCGGACTCCGGCAACGCCATCGCGATCGCGGTGATCGACGGCGTCGCCGGCGTCGGCAAGAGCGCGCTCGCCGTGCACTTCGCGCACCGCGTGGCCGGCCGGTTCCCGGACGGCCAGCTCCACCTCGACCTGCGCGGCTCCGACGCCGAACGGGGGCCGCTGCCGCCCGCCGAGGCGCTGGCCCAGCTCGTCCGGGCCCTCGCCCCGGACCTGCGGCGCCTGCCCGGCGACGTGGGGGAGCGGGCGGCGCTGTTCCGCAGCCTGATCGGCGGCCGGCGCATGCTCGTCCTGCTGGACGACGCCGTCTCCACGGACCAGGTCCGCGCGCTGCTGCCCGGCAACCCCGGATGCCTGGTGCTGGTGACCAGCCGCCACCGGCTGGGCGGTCTGGTCGCCCGGGACGGCGCCCACCACCTCGCCCTGGGCATCCTGACCGCCGCCGAGTCCGCCGACCTGCTGGCCGCCGCCGCCGGCGCGGAACGCATCGCCGCCGAGCCCCGGGCCGTCGCCGGCATGGCGCGGTTGTGCGGATATCTTCCGCTGGCGCTGCGCATCGTGGCCGAGCACCTGGTGGTGAACCCGTCGCTCACCATGACCGACCTCTTCGGCGACCTCGTCAGCGACCTCGACGGTGACCGCGCCGCCGGGCAGCGGGCCCCGGACCGGCCCGCCGCCGTACGGGCGGTGTTCCCCAGGTCCTACCGCGCCCTGCCGCCGCCGGCCGCGCGGGCGTTCCGGCTGCTGGGCAGGCAGGGGTGCCTGGACCGGCGCTGACCAGCCGCCGGGTGCCGCCGGGTGCCGCCGGGTGCCACGGTGCCGCGCCTGGTCAGCGGGCGTTTCCCGCGCGCAGCCAGGAGACGTAGTCGGCGATCCCGGAGCCGGTGTCGTAGGCGGGCTCGAAGCCGGTGTCCTCGCGCAGCCGGGTGACGTCGAGGCACAGGTCGCGGCCGGGGCCGGCGGGGTCGCGGCCCTCCCGCAGCTCGACGTCCGCGCCGGGCACGGCTGCCCGGATCGCCGCGGCGACCTCGCCGTTGGTGGTCATCCGGCCGGTGGCGACGTTGTACGTGCGGTGGCGCAGCCGCTCGGCCGTCTGCAGCAGGGCGATGGCCCGCCCGCAGTCCTTGACGTAGCACAGGTCGCCGCCGTCCCCGGCGTACGCGCCCCACGCGGGGCTCGTCAGGTCCGGCGCGGCGCCCCGCACGGCGGCGTGCACGAGCTGCGGCAGGAGGAAGAACGGCGAACGCGCGTGGCCGAGCGGCCCCCAGATCGCGCCGATGCGGAGGTTGACCACCTCCAGCCCGGCGGTCTCGGCCAGATGACCGGCCATCAGCTCGCCGATCTTCTTGAACGTCGGGATCGGGTGGCCGGCCGACATCGTCAGCGGCAGGTCCTCGGCCAGCGGGCTCGGGGCCGCGACGCCGCCGTAGACGCCGATGGTGCTGGCCAGGCCGAGCCGGGACACCTGCCACTCGGTGGCGGCGTGGAAGACGTTGAGCAGGCTCGCGACGGCCTTCTCGACCCCCTCGACCGGCTCGTGCGCATCGACCGGCCAGGGCATCGAGCCCGCCAGGTGCACGATTCCGGTGATCTTGTGCCGGTCGCCCAGGGCGAGCAGCGCCGCCCGGTCGGTGAGGTCGGCCCGCTCGACGACGAGCCGCCCCTCGGCCTCCCCGGCCAGCGGCGCGGGCACCTCGGGGGCCCTGCGCTGGACGAGCACGACGGATTCGCCGAGGTCGAGCAGCGCTCGCGCGGTGTGCGTGCCGATGAAACCGAGCCCGCCCGTGATGAGGATCATTACCCCAACTCCTTGTCATCAGCACCACTGATCGTCAGTGGCGCTGATGATTACCGTAGTGCGCGGAGCCGACTGCTGTCCAGCGGGCGCAGGACG
Source organism: Nonomuraea sp. NPDC001636 (assembly GCF_040298265.1). Classification (NCBI taxonomy): domain Bacteria; kingdom Bacillati; phylum Actinomycetota; class Actinomycetes; order Streptosporangiales; family Streptosporangiaceae; genus Nonomuraea; species Nonomuraea sp. NPDC001636. Next base: position 36,808 of record NZ_JBEOZT010000032.1, on the reverse strand, counting down.
GGTCCCGCGCCGAATGGCGAGGTGAACCCGGGGGCGGCGGATCCTGATTCATCCCGCTAAAGTTCATGATTCGGTACCGCTGCTGTCCCAGGAGTCACCGCCTCATGCCGAACGCCGAGCCCTTACGTCCTGGAGATCCCACGTCCTTGGGGGCCCACCGGATCACCGGATGGCTGGCCTCCGGCGGGCAGGGGGTCGTCTACCTCGGCCAGGGGCCGGACGGGCGGCCCGTGGCCGTCAAGGTCCTGCACGGGATCGTGGCCGGTGAGCGGTTCGCCGCCCTGACGGAGGCGGCCCGCCGGGTGGGCTCGCCGGGCGTCGCGCGGGTGCTCGACGCGGCCTGGGGGCGGCTGTCGTACATCGTGAGCGAGTACGTGGAGGGGCCGTCGCTGGCCGAGGTGGGCCGGCTCGGCGGCGGGAACCTGCGGCACCTGGCGGTGGGCACGGCCACCGGGCTGGCCGCGGTGCACCGGGCGGGGCTCACGCACGGCGACCTCAAGCCGTCCAGCGTGCTGCTCGGCCGGGACGGCGCGCGCCTGGTCGGCTTCGGCACCGCGGGAACCGGCCCGGGCTCCGGCCGCGCCGGCGCGGGCACCGGGCCCGGTCACGGCTCCGACGGCGGCGCGGTGGCGTACATGGCGCCGGAGCAACTGGACGGGCGCACGGCGGCCGCGACGGCGGGGACAGCGGCGGGAACTGCGGCGGGCGCGACGGCCGGAGCCGCGGCGGACGTCTTCGCCTGGGCGTCGGTGATGGTGTTCGCGGCCACGGGCCGGCCGCCGTTCGGCGACGACGCCCCGGCCGCGGTCGCCGGGCGCATCCTGCGCGGCGAGCCCCAGCTCGGCGACCTGCCGGACCCGCTGCGCGACATCGTCCGCGCCTGCCTGGCCAAGGATCCGCAGGCCCGCCCGCCCATGACGACCGTCCTGCCGCTCGTCCTGGGCGAGCCCCGCCCCGCCACCCCGGAGCCTCCTGAGGATCATCGGGACGCTCCCGCGGGAACGGCCGGCGGTCCGGTCGTCTCGCCGGCGGGCCGGTCCAGGTGGGCGGTGGGGCGGCGGTCGCCGGTGCTGGCGCTGGCGGCCGGGGCGGTGGCCGTGTCGGTGGCGGCCGGCGTCGTGGTGTGGAACTCCGGCAAGCGCCAGGCGGACGCGGAGGTGCGGTCCGCCCGTGAGCCCGTGCGCACGTCCGCCTCGGCGGGGCCGTCCCGGCACGGCACGGCCGCGTCCAGGCCCACGAGGACGCCGCAGCACCGCGCGACCCGCCCCACCCCCTCCGCCACGGGCCCGTCGGAACGCTCCACGACGCCGCCCGCCACCACCCGGCGGGCCTCGTTCGCCCTGGCGTACGTGCGCGTCCAGGGCTCCTCGACGATCAACTCGGCCGGGGTCGCCTGCTACACCGGCGCGGTGAACTTCGCCGCCGGGGTGAACGCCACCCGTCCCGGCGCCGCCTACTCCTACCAGTGGCTCTACGACGGCAGGGTCATCGAGCGCGGCTCGTCCCGCTTCCCCGCGAACAGCCGCAGCGGTTACGTGAGCTCCAGGAGGCTCATCACCCCCGCGCGGGGCAGGCACACCGTCACCTACCGGATCCTGACCCCCTCGCCGAGGACGAAGTCGGTCAGGTTCACCATGTGCGCGCCGTAGGCGGGCACGAGAAGGGCGGGCCCGCGTGGTGCGGACCCGCCCTGATGGCAGCCACCGGCATCACAGCCCGTAGCTGACCACCCAGTATCCGTTGTACCGTCCGCCGTAGCAGGACAGCCTGGTCGGGCTGTGCCAGCTACGGACGACGACGCCACCGCCGATGCGGCAGCGCAGCGAGGTCACGTACCGGTAGTTGTAGCCCCAGTCGCGGTCGCCGTCCCGGTAGCGGTCGTCGTCGTCGCGCTCCTCGTCCCGGTAGCGGTCGTCGTCCTTGTACCGGTCGTCGTCCTTGTACCGGTCGTCGTCCTTGTACCGGTCATCGTCCTTGTAGCGGTCGTCGTCCTGGTACCAGGCGTGTTCCTTGCCGTGCTCGTCGTCCTTGCACCGGTCGTCGTCGTCCTTGTAGCGGTCGTCGTCCTGGTACCAGGCGTATTCCTTGCCGTGGTCGTCGTCCTTGCAGCGGTCGTCGTCCTTGTGCCGGTCGTCCTTGTCGCGGTCGCCGTCCCAGGAACGGTCGCCGTCCCAGTGGTGGTCGCCGTGGTGCCTGTGGTGGCGGTGCCACCACGGGTCGTCGGCGAGGATGTACGGACCCCTGACGTCGTAGTCCGGGGCCACGTACTCGATCGGCTCCGGACGCGGGTCGGCGGCAGCCGGACCGGCGGTGACGAGCGGAAGAGCGCCGGCGGTGGCGCAAGAGACAAGTGTTGCGATGAGTCGTCGCATCACACCGATCCAATCACTGTCGATGATCTAACCGCTACAGATAGTAACCGCAGGTCAGCGACTTGAAACGCGGCCCGGAGGGCTCCGGGACACCCCTTCGGAAGCCCTTTGCGCGTCCAACGGCAGGCAACAGAATCCCTCAGAACCCCTTGACTCCACACGCAAACCGACGGACGATCCTGTTTGATTCGGTCGGATCATGTTGGGTCCTCACCCCTCGGTGTTGAAGGAGTCCCATGCGTGCGATCCTTCGGTCAACCCTCGCCCTGGCCCTCGCCGCGACCTGCCTGACCGCCGTCGCCGGCCTCGCGCCACCGGCCGCCGCCCTGGACAACGGCCTGGCCAGAACGCCCCAGATGGGATGGAACGACTGGAACAGCTTCGGCTGCTCGGTCAGCGACACCCTCGTCAGGCAGACGGCCGACGCCATGGTCGCCTCCGGCATGGCCGCGGCCGGCTACGCCTACGTCAACATCGACGACTGCTGGTCCACCAGGACCCGCGACGCGGCCGGCGACCTCGTCCCCGACCCCCAGAAGTTCCCCGGCGGCGTCAAGGCCGTCGCCGACTACGTGCACGCCAAGGGGCTCAAGCTCGGCATCTACTCCTCGGCCGGCACCACGACCTGCGCCGGCTACCCGGCCAGCCTCGGCAACGAACGCAGGGACGCGGCCCTATGGGCGTCCTGGGGCGTGGACTACCTCAAGTACGACAACTGCGGCGACCACCTCGGGCAGAGCGCGCAGCAGCGCTACACCGCCATGCGCGACGCGCTGGCCGCCACCGGCCGGCCCATCCTCTACAGCCTGTGCAACTGGGGCCAGGACGCCGTCTGGACCTGGGGCATGCCGGTCGGCAACTCCTGGCGCACCACGGGCGACATCCAGGCGAACTGGGGCTCGGTCATGGGCATCCTGGACAGCCAGGCGGGGCTCGCGGCGTACTCGGGGCCGGGCGGCTGGAACGACCCCGACATGCTGGAGGTCGGCAACGCCGGGCTCACCGCCACCGAGTCGCGGGCCCACTTCAGCCTGTGGGCGCTGCTCAACGCGCCGCTCGTCGCGGGCAACGACCTGCGCTCGATGAGCGCCGAGACCCGGACGATCCTCACCAACGGCGAGGTCATCGCCGTCGACCAGGACTGGGGCGGCCGGCAGGGACACAAGATCGCCGACAGCGGCGACCTGGAGGTCTGGCGCAAGCCGATGGCCGCGACCGGCACGGGCACGGGCTCGGTCGCCGTCGTGCTGCTCAACCGGGGCGGCGCCGCGGCCACCGTCTCCACCACCGCCTCCGCGCTCGGCCTCGGCGCCGCCGCCACCTACTCCGTACGCGACCTGTGGGCCCACACGACCGGCTCCTCGGCGGGCACGATCAGCGCCTCCGTCCCGGCCCACGGAGCCGCCATGTACGTCGTCACCGGCGGCGGCACGCCCCCCGCGGCCACCGCGCTCAAGGGCGCCGGCTCCGGCAGGTGCCTGGACGTGCCCGGCGCGTCCCAGACCAGCGGCACCCAGGTCCAGATCTGGGACTGCAACGGCGGCGCCAACCAGCAGTGGACCCCCACCACCGCGGGCGAGCTGCGCGTCTACGGCGGCAAGTGCCTCGACGTGTACGACCGCGGCACCGCCGACGGCACCCGCGTGATCATCTGGGACTGCAACGGCCAGACCAACCAGCAGTGGCGGCTCGGCGCCGACGGCACGGTCACGGCCGTCGGCGCGAACAAGTGCCTCGACGCGCCGGGCAACGCCACCGCCAACGGGACCCGGCTCGTCATCTGGACCTGCAACGGCGGCGCCAACCAGCGGTGGACCCGGACCTGACCCCGCTCGCCTGAGCGGCCCCGCTCAGGCCCCGCTCAGGCCACGCGCAGGACGATCTTCCCCTGGATGTGGCCCCGCTCGGCGCGTTCGTGCGCCTTCGGGGCCTCCTCCAGCGGGAACACGCTGTCCACGCCGACGCGCAGCCGCCCGGCGTCGATCAGCTCGGCCAGCGCGGCCATCTGGGCCCCGTCGGAGTGCACCTGGCCGCCGCGGCGCACGATGCCGCGCCGGGCGAGCTCCTCGTCGTGGTAGTCGCCGAAGAAGACCGGGCTGAGCGTGCCGCCGTCCTTGAGCACGGGCAGCAGCGTGTGGCCGCCGGTGCCGCCCACGGTGTCGATCAGGCAGTCCACGTCGCGCACCGCGTCCTGCGGCCGGACCCGCGTGTAGTCGACGAACTCGGCCACGCCCAGGTCCTTCAGGAACGCCTCGTGCCGGCCGGAGGCGACGCCGATGACGTGCGCGCCGAGGTCCGCGGCGAGCTGGACGGCGAAGTGGCCGACGCCGCCGGCCGCGCCGTTGACCAGGACCCGGCTGCCGGGCCGCAGCCCGATGATGTCGTGGACGTACTGGTAGGCGGTGAGCCCGGCCATCGGCACGGCGGCGGCGGTGACGTGGTCCACCGAGGCGGGCTTGCGGGCCAGGTGGCCGGCCGGGGCGGTGGTGTACTCGGCGTACCCCCTGCCGCCCTCGTCGCCGACGCGCGGGAAGCGGACGAGGCCGTACACCTCGTCGCCCGCCCGCCACTCGGTGACGCCGTCGCCGACGGCCGTCACGACGCCCGAGACGTCCGAGCCGGGGGTGAAGGGCAGCGGGATCTCCGGCCGCATCGACGGCGGGATGTTGGCGAACCCCCGCCGGGCGTACCAGTCGGGCGGGTTGAGCGCGGCGGCGTGCACCTGCACCAGGACCTCGCCCGGCCCCGGCGCGGGCCGGGGCACCTCCTCCAGGCGCAGGACCTCGGGGCCGCCGGTCTCGTGCACGCGGATGGCCTTCATCATCGATTCTCCTCGGGGAGACGGGCGCCGCTATGATGCGGAGCAGTGTTCCGGATCATAACTGGAGCACTGCTCCGCTTGTCAATCGCCGGAAGGGATCGCATGACCTCCACACCCCGGAACCAGCGCGCGGACGCCCAGCGCAACCGGGAGCGCATCCTGGCCGTGGCCGCCGCCGTCATCGAGGAGCAGGGCACGGAGGCGTCCCTGCGCGACGTCGCGCGCCGCGCCGAGGTCGGCCTGGGCACCCTCTACCGGCACTTCCCGACCAGGGAGGCGCTGCTGGAGGCGCTGCTGCGGCAGCGCTTCGACCAGCTCGCCGAACGCGCCAGGACGCTGGCCGGCGCCGCCGCGCCGCACGAGGCGCTGGTGGAGTGGCTGCGCTCGTTCGTCGCGGGCGCGGGCGCCTACCGGGGGCTGGCCGCCTCGATGATGGCCACGATCAACGACGAGGGCTCGCCGCTGCACGCCTCCTGCCACGCCATGCGCCAGGCGGGCGGACGGCTGCTGGAACGCGCCCAGGCCACCGGCGAGGTGCGCGCCGACGTGACCGGGCTCGACCTGTTCGCGCTGGCCAGCGCGGTGAGCTGGATCGCCGACCAGGCCCCCTCGCTGGCCGCCCGCGGCGACCACCTCTTCGGCCTGATCATGGACGGCCTGCGCCCCCCTGAGCGGCTCACCGGCCCGGCGCCCACCCCAGCGGCACCAGCCTGAGGTCGAACTCGACCTCCTCGTACGGCTCGTCCATCTCCCACCCGCCGGTACGCGGCACCGGCCGCCGCACCAGCTCCTGCTTGACCGCGAACGCGGCGTCGGAGCCCAGGTAGGGGTCGCCGGCCAGGAACACGTGCGTGGTCAGCGGCCGGTGGCCGGGCGCGGTGACCTGGTAGTGCAGGTGGGCCGGGCGCATCGGGTGCCGCCCGATCGCGCGCAGCAGCCGGCCGGCGGTGCCGTCCGTCGGCACCGGGTAGCTGCTCGGGCGGATCGTGCGGAACCAGTAGTGGCCCTCTTCGCCGGTCGTGAACAGGCCGCGCAGGTTGCCGGGCGGCTGGGCGTCGTCCTGGCTGTCGTAGAGGCCGTCGTCGGCCGCCTGCCACACGTCCACCGTCGCGCCGGGCAGCGGCGTGCCGTCGCAGGACAGCACCCGTCCGTGCACGACCATCGGCGTCCCGCGACCGCGCTCGGGGCCCTCGCTGATCCACGCGCCCGGCTCGCGTTCGGGGGCGGGGGAGTGGAAGGGGCCCTCGACCGAGGAGGGCGTCATGTCGTCCGGGCCGGCGTGGTTGATGTCGTCCACGGCGGAGGTGAGGCCGAGCATGTCCGACAGCAGCACGAACTCGTCGCGGCCGGGTGTGCACCACCTGCCGGTCTCGGCGAGGAAGGCGAGCCCGGCCCGCCACTCGGCCTCGGTGGGACGCACCTCGTCCACGAACGCGTGCAGGTGGGCGATCAGCGCGGAGACGATCTCGCCGACCCGCGGATCGGGGGCGTCCACCTGGTCGAGCACCTGCCGCACGAGCTTGTCTGTCATGGCGACCGTCCTTGACGGGGACCGTGGGGGGTTCATTATCGGCGTCCGGCCGGGGGCCGGGGAAGGCTCAGGCCAGCACGCGGACCACGCCGGCGAACAGGCCGGGCAGCCGGCGCGCCGCCGGGACCACCAGGCGGGCCGTGCCGGGACGGCGGGCGGCCTGCACCAGGGCCGCCGTCAGCAGCCGGTGCGTGCGCGACAGGCGCAGCCACGCGGCGTCGTAGTCCTGCGGACGGTCCGCCGCCAGGCACCGGACCAGCAGCTCCGCCGAGCGCACGGCCAGCGAGACGCCCTCGCCGGTGAGCGCGTCCACGTAACCGGCGGCGTCGCCGACCAGCAGCACGCGGCCGGCCCGGCGGGAGCGCACCGCCTGGCGCAGCGGGCCCGCGCCGCGCACCGGGGTGACGGCCGGGCCGCTCAGGCGGCGGGCCAGCCCGGGGAAGCCGCGCAGGTGCTCCTCGAAGCCGCGCCGCGCCGAGCTGAGCACCGCGACGCCCACCAGGTCGTCGCCGACCGGCGTGACGTACGCCTCGCCCGCCCCCGACCAGTGGACCTCGACGAAGTCGCTCCACGGCTCGATCCGGTAGTGCCTGCGCAGGCCGTACCGGCGGGGGCCGCGCACCGGCAGGTCGAGCCCGAGCGAGCGGCGCAGCGGCGAGTGCAGGCCGTCGGCGGCCACCAGCCAGCGGGCCCGCAGCCCGATCGCGCTCACGCCGTCGCGGTCCTGGTCGGCGCGGGCGATCCGGCCGGTGACCGTCTTGACGCCCAGCTCGGCGGCCCGCTGCCAGAGCGCGGCGTGCAGGCTCGTGCGCCGGACGCCGAGCCCCGGCCCGGCGGCGAACGCGGCCCGCGCCTCCCGCCGCCCGTCGAGGTAGTGGATGCCGCGGAACCCCCGGCCCTCGACCGGCGCGCCCATCGCCGCCAGCGCGGCCACCCCGCCCGGCATGACGCCCTCGCCGCACGCCTTGTCCACCGGCGCGGCCCGCGGCTCGACGACGACCGCCTCCATCCCGGCCAGCGCCGCGTGGATCGCCGTGGCCAGCCCCGCCGGCCCCCCACCCGCCACCAGCACGTCGATCACCGGCCCGCCTCCCGGTCGCTCGCCACGAGCACGTCGATCACCGGCTCACCTTCCGGTCGCTCGCCACGAGCACGTCGATCACCGGCTCACCTTCCGGTCGCTCGCCACGAGCACGTCGATCACCGGCTCACCTTCCGGTCGCTCGGCCAGAGCACGTCGGTCACCGGGTCAGCTCCTGGTCGCGAGGGTGAGCGCGGCGTTCTCGCAGCGGATGCGCACCACCATCAGCGCGGCGTTGAGCAGCGTGAACGCCAGCGCCGTCAGCCACGCCGTGTGCACCAGCGGCAGCGCCAGCCCCTCGGCCGCCACCGCCACGTAGTTGGGGTGCCGCAACCACCCCAGCCGGTACGGCCCCCGCCGCACCAGCGGCAGCCCCGGCACCACGATCACCTGCGTGTTCCACCGCGGCCCGAGCGCGGTGATGCACCACCACCGCAGCGCCTGGGCCGCCACGACCACCGCGAGCATCGGCCAGCCGAGCGCGGGCACGAATGGCCGCCCGGCCACGGCAACCTCCAGCGGCGCGCACACCAGCAGCCCGGTGTGCAGGGCCACCATCCACGGATAGTGCCCCCGCCCGGTCACCACGCCGCCGCGCGCCATGCTCCACGCGGCGTTCCGCCTGGCGACGACCAGCTCGGCCAGACGTTCCAGGCCGACGAGCACGATGAGCACCAGATACCAGGTCACAGGCCAACCACCAGCCGATCGCAGGGACGGGGGACTACCAGCGCAGCAGCACGAGCTCGGAGCAGAAGCCGGGGCCCATCGCGATGACCAGCCCCCAGCTCCCCGGCGCCGGCGGCTCCCCGGCCAGGGTGTCGCCGAGCACGTGCAGGACCGAGGACGACGACAGGTTGCCGTTGGCCGCCAGCGAGCGCCACGTCACGTCGAGCGCGCCCACGGGCAGCTCCAGCACCTCCGACACCGCCTCCAGCACCTTCGGCCCGCCCGGATGGCACACCCACGCCGTCACCTCCCCGGCGGTGATCCCGTGCTCGGCCAGGAACCCGTGCACGTCGTCGGCCAGGTACCGGCGCACCACGGCGGGGACGCTGGCGTCCAGCATGACCCGGAACCCGGTGTCGCCCACCTGCCAGCCCATGACGTGCTCGGAGCCGGGATACAGGTGACTGCGGGTGGCGACGACCGTGGGCCCGGCAGCGGGCCCGGCAGTGGGCCCGGCCGCGTCCCGCCCGCCGCCGCTGGCGACCACGGCCGCCGCGCCGTCGCCGAACAGCGCGCTGGCGACCAGGTTCGCGGGCGAGGAGTCGCCGCGCTGCAGGGTCAGCGAGCACAGCTCCACCGACAGCAGCACGGCCACGTGGTCCGGCCAGCCGCGCAGGTAGTCGTGCAGCCTGGCGATGCCCGCCGCGCCCGCCACGCAGCCCAGGCCGAAGACCGGCACCCGCTTGACGTCGGGACGCAGCCCGAGACCGGCGGCCAGCCGGGCGTCCACGGACGGCGCGGCGATGCCGGTCACCGACGTGAACATGATCAGGTCGACGTCGGTCGGCTCCAGCTCGGCGGCGTCCAGGGCGGCCTTCACGCTCTCCAGCCCCAGCTCGACCGCGACGGAGACGAAGGCGTCGTTGGCCGCGCCGAAGCCGTTCAGCTTCTCGTAGCGGTCGATGGGCAGGGCGAGGTTGCGGTGCTCCACGCGGGCGCTGCGGTGCAGGCGGTCGAGGAGGCGGCGGTCGGCGCCGTCGGGCAGGCACAGGCGGGCGGCCATGTCGGTGAGCTCGGACTGCGGGTAGCGGTGGGGAGGGAACGCACAACGGACTGCGGAGATTCGGGTCATGCAGTGCTCCCTCGGCAGGTCGCCCACAACACTCACTCCCCGCACGCTTCCCGCAAGGATGGTCATTTAAGCCATACGCGGCGCGTGGGAATTCTCGGCCCGGATCTCCCGGTCTACGATCACCGTGTGACCGACCCGGATCCCACGGCCGCCGCCGTCGTGCGCGGCGGGCCGGTCCGCACGGCCGTCGCGCTGGCGCTGGCCTGCCATCCGGGCCCGACCGTGGCCGTGACCGCCCTGGTCACCGCGCTGGCCGTGGCGGCGGGCCGGGACCCGGCCGGGTGCGTCCTGGTGGCCGCCGCCGTGCTGGCCGGGCAGTTGTCGATCGGCTGGTGCAACGACGCGCTCGACGCCGGACGCGACGCCGCCGCCGGGCGTACGGGCAAACCGGCCGCCGACGGCACGGTGAGCGTGACCGCCGTGCGGGTGGCCGCGCTGGCGGCGCTGGCCCTGTGCGTGCCGCTCTCGCTGGCCTCGGGCCGTACGGCGGGGCTGGCGCACCTGGCGGGCGTGCTGGGGGCCTGGGGGTACGACTTCGGCCTGAAGGCCACCGTCCTGTCGTGGGCGCCGTACGCCGTCGGGTTCGGGGTGCTGCCGGCGTTCGTGACGCTGGGCCTGCCCGGGGAGCCGTGGCCGGCGTGGTGGGCGGTCGCGGCGGCGGCGCTGCTGGGCGTGGGCGCGCACCTGGCCAACGTGCTGCCCGACATCGAGGGCGATCTGGCGACCGGCGTGCGCGGGTGGCCGCAGCGGCTGGGGGCGGCGCGCGTACGGCTGCTGGTGCCGGTGCCGCTGCTGGCCGCCACCTGCCTGCTCGTCCTCGGGCCCGCGGGCGCGCCCGGGGTGGCGGGGTGGGCGGCCATGGCGGCCGCGGTGCTGCTCGCGGCCGGGGGAGCGGTGCTGGCCGGACGGTCCGCGCGGGCGCCGTTCGTCACCGCCGTCGCGGTGGCGGCCGTGGACGTGCTCCTGCTGCTCGCCAACGGCGCCGCCCTGACGGCGTGAGCCGACGGCGCCGCCCTGACGGCCTGAGCCGACGGTGCCGCCCTGATGGCCTGAGCCGACGGCGCCGCCCTGACGGCCTGGCCCTGGGTCAACCGCGGTGGGGCAGGCGTGCCGCGCCGCGCAGCCAGCGCAGGCCCACCGCCAGGGCCAGCGGCGCGGGCACCGTCCCGGCCCCGAGCCCGACCTCCACCAGCAGGTCGAACACCTCCTTGCGGCGCGCGGCGGTCGCGATGGCCGCGTCGATGAACCCCGGCGACTGCGCCAGCCGGGCCAGCACGTCGGTCGTGCGCAGGTGCCGGCCCAGCGCGCCGCGCAGCTTGGCCCGGTACCGCGCCAGCGGGTCGCCCGCCGCCGCACCTGCCGCTTCGACCACCGCCTCGGCCGCCAGCCGTCCCGACAGCAGCGCGTAGTAGATGCCCTCGCCGGTCAGCGGGTTGATCAGCCCCGCCGCGTCCCCGGCGAGCAGCACCCGCCCGGCGCCCGGTGCGGGCCGCCCGGTCGACAGCGGCAGGTGATGGGCGCGCAGGTCGCGCGCGGGCCGGTCGGGCAGCAGCTCGGCCAGCCTGCCGTGCAGCACCTGGCGGCCCGGCGCCCCCGCCGTCCGCAGCCGGGGCAGCAGCATGCCGAACCCGACGTTCGCGGTGCCGTCGCCGATCGGGAAGGACCACGCGTAGGCCGGCCAGCCCGCCCGCTGCATCGCGATGAGCTGCACGTCGTCGGCCTCGGGCACGTCGGCGTAGCCGCGCACGGCCAGGGCGGTGTGCCGCTCGCCCGCCGCGGGGAGGCCGATCAGCCGGCGCACCGCCGAGTAGGCCCCGTCGGCCGCCACCACCGCGCGGGCCCGCAGCCGCCCGTCCAGGACGACCCAGGCCCCGTCGTGGGCCAGCTCCCTGACGCGGTGGCGGCGCACCTCGACGCCCCTGGCCCCGGCCGCCGCCACCAGCCGCGCGTCGAACACCCGGCGCGGCACCACGTGGTTGGGCCGGGCCGCCTCGGCCGAGACGCGCAGCCCGCCCGGCGAGACCACGGTCAGCCGGGGCGTGGGCCGGTAGTCGTCGATGAGGTCCGGCAGGCCCAGCCGGGCCAGCTCGTCGCGGCCGTGCGCGGCGATGCCGTCGCCGCACGGTTTGTCGCGGGGGAAGCCGGCCCGGTCGAGCAGGACCACGCGCAGGTCCGGCCGCAGCTGCACGGCCCGCAGCGCCGCCGCCGAGCCCGCCGGTCCCGCGCCCACGACCGCCAGGTCCCATTCCTCACCCATGCGAGGTCTTGTCCCACCCGGCGCGGCGGGGGAAACCCGTTCCCGCCGGTGTCCCGGCCGGCGTGGTGTGGGAAACCCGTTCCCGCCGGGTCAGGCCCGTGACAGGGCGCGGGCGGCGTGGATCAGGGGCACGTGGCTGAACGCCTGCGGGAAGTTGCCAACCAGGCGCCCGTAGCGCGGGTCGTACTCCTCGGCCAGCAGCCCGACGTCGTTGCGCAGCTCCAGCAGGCGTTCGAACAGCTCCCGCGCCTCCTCCTTGCGGCCCTGCATCGCCATCACCTCCACCAGCCAGAAGCTGCACGCCAGGAACGCGCCCTCACCGCCGGGCAGGCCGTCGACGTCGTTGTCGGCGGCCAGCGGATAGCGCAGGACGAACCCGTCGGACATGAGCTCCTTCTCGATCGCCGCCACCGTGCCGGTCACGCGGGGGTCGTCGGGCGGCAGGAAGCCCACGACCGGGATCATCAGCAGCGACGCGTCCAGCTCCGACGACCCGTACGACTGGGTGAAGGTGTTGCGGTGGGGGTCGAAGCCCTTGTCGCAGATCTCGGCGTGGATCGTGTCGCGCAGCGCCCGCCACCTGTCGGCCGGGCCGGTGCGGCCGAAGCTCTCGACGTACTTGACGGCCCGGTCGAGGGCGACCCAGCACATCACCTTGGAGTGCACGAAGTGCCGGCGCGGGCCGCGCACCTCCCACAGGCCCTCGTCGGGCTCGTCCCAGTGCTCCTCCACGTAGTCGAGGAGCTGGCGCTGGATCGACCAGGCGCGCTCGTCGGCGGCCAGGCCGCGGGTGCGGGAGACGTACAGGCAGTTCATCACCTCGCCGTAGACGTCGAGCTGGAGCTGCTGGACCGCCTCGTTGCCGATGCGGACCGGGCGGGAGCCCTCGTAGCCGTCCAGCCAGTCGAGGCGCAGCTCGGGCAGACGGCGCTCGCCGGCGACGCCGTACATGATCTGCAGGTCCTGGGGACGCCCGGCGATGGTGCGCAGCAGCCAGGACCGCCAGTCGGCGGCCTCGTCGAGGTAGCCGGAGCTGATCAGCGCGTCGAGCGTCATCGTGGCGTCGCGCAGCCAGCAGAACCGGTAGTCCCAGTTGCGCACGCCGCCGATGTCCTCGGGCAGGGACGTGGTGGGCGCGGCCACGATGCCGCCGGTCGGCGCGTACGTCAGCCCCTTCAGCGTGATCAGCGACCGGGTCACCGCCTCCCGGTAGGGGCCCTGGTAGGCGCACTTGCCGACCCACTCGGTCCACATGGTCTCGGTCTCGGCGAGCTGCTCCTCGGCGTCGATGCGCGGCGGCATCGGCTCGTGGGAGGGGTGCCAGGTGAACACGAACGGCAGCCGGTCGCCCGCGTTGACGGTGAACGTGGCCCGGTGGGCGTAGTCGCCGCCCTTGAGCGGGACGGGGGAGTGCAGCCACACCGAGTCGGGGCCGCCGACGGCCTGCAGGTGGCCGTTCGTCCGGCGCACCCACGGCACGATGCGCCCGTAGTCGAAGCGCACGCGCAGCTGGGTGGAGACCTCGACGCTGCCCGAGACCCCCTCGACGATGCGCACGACGTCGGGGTTCCGGTCGCGCGGCGGCATGAAGTCGATCACCCGGACCGTGCCGGTCGGGGTGTCCCACTCGCTCTCCAGGATGAGCGTGTCGGGCCGGTACCGGCGCCGGGTGGCCGGCCGCCGGGCCGCCGGCCCCAGCCACCAGTGGCCGTTGCGCTCGCTGCCGAGCAGGGCCGCGAAGCACGAGGGGGAGTCGAACCTGGGCAGGCAGAGCCAGTCGATGGAACCGTCCCTCGCCACCAGTGCGGCCGACTGCATGTCTCCGATCAGCGCGTAGTCCTCAATCCGCATGCCGAAGACGCTACTCGCGCGCGGGCGATCCCGCGCCGGGGCGGGCCTGTCGCGTCAGGACAGGCCCGGCGCGGGATCACGACAAGGGGAACCAGCGGGTGAACAGCTGGGTCAGCGGGCCGATGGCGAGGGCGAAGACCAGCGTCCCGACGCCGACGCTGCCGCCGAGCAGCCAGCCCACGGCCAGGACGGTGAGCTCGATGAGGAAGCGGGCCAGCCGGACGGACAGTCCGAGCCGCATCAGGCCGGTCATGACGCCGTCGCGCGGCCCCGGGCCCATGCCCGCCCCGATGTAGAGCACGGTGGCCAGCGCGATCGCGACCACGCCGAGCGCCACGTACAGCGCCTGGACGACCAGGTGGGACGGCGTGGGCAGCAGCAGGATCGCCGCGTCGGCGAACAGGCCGAGGAACACCACGTTGCTGATCGTGCCGAGGCCGGGCCGCTGGCGCAGCGGGATCCACAGCAGCATCACCAGGGCGCCGACGCCGATGATGACGGTGCCGATGGACACGTCCAGCCGCAGGGCCAGGCCCTGGTGGAAGACGTCCCAGGGGTCGTTGCCGAGGCCCGACTCCACCTGCAGCCCGATGCCGGCGCCGTACAGGGCCAGGCCGCCGTAGAGGCGCAGGAGGCGGGAGGGGAGGGAACTCAGGCGGGGGACGGTTGCTTCGCTCATGATGGCCCTATGGTGGCAGGCCACCTGCTTGCCAAAACAGGGCCAATCGTGGAAAGTGGCCTTATGAGGCATTTGTCGGCTGTGCAGGTCGCCCGCCTGGTCGACATCGATCCGGCCGCGCGGCCGTACTACCGCGCCCTGGCCGACGGCGTGCGGGCGCTCATCATGGACGGCCAGATCCCCGTACGCGTGCGCATGCCCGCGGAACGCCACCTGGCCGAGACCCTGGGCGTCAGCCGCACCACCGTCACCTCCGCCTACGACCTGCTGCGCGAGCGCGGCTACCTGGACAGCAGGCAGGGCTCGGGAAGCTGGACCACCCTGCCCGACCCGGCCACCACCCGCGAGAACCCCTGGCTGTCCACCGGCGACGACGGCCTGATCCAGCTCCACTGCGCCGCCCCGCCCGCGCCGTCCGCGCTGCGCGAGGCCATGGCCGAGGCCCTGGACGACCTGCCCAGGTACGGCATGGGCAACGGCTACGACCCCATGGGCCTGCCGGTCCTGCGCGAGCGCGTCGCCGCCCGCTACACCGAGCGCGGCCTGGCCACCCGGCCGGACCAGATCGTCGTCACCACCGGCTCCCAGCACGCCATCCAGCTCGTGGCCGGGCTGCTGGTCGGCCCCGGCGACCCCGTCATGGTCGAGTCGCCGACCTACCCGCACGCCATCGACGTGGCCCGCCAGCACGGCGCCCGGATCGTGCCCTTCGGCATCTCGCACGAGGGCTGGCAGCCCGACCTGATGGCCGCCACGATGCGGCAGTCGGCCGCCCGCCTGGCCTACCTCATGCCCGACTTCCACAACCCCACCGGCGCCCTCATGGACGACGCCACCCGCGCCGCCGTCGCCGGCGCGGCCCGCCGCAACGACGTCATCCTGCTGGTCGACGAGACCTGGAGCGAGCTGGCCCTGGACGACGTGCCGCGCACCGCGCCGATGGCCGCCTTCGACACCGACAGCCGGGTGATCAGCATCGGGTCGGCGTCCAAGCTGTGGTGGGGCGGCCTGCGCATCGGCTGGATCCGCACCACGGACGCCCTGGCCCGCCGGCTGGCCCGGCACCGCGCGGTCGTCGACATCTCCAGCCCGGTCATGGAGCAGCTGGTCACCGCCCGCCTGTTCGAGCGGATGGCGCAGACCCGCGCAGAACGCCTGCGCGGCCTGCGCGCCTCGCGGGACGCGCTGACCGCCGCGCTGGCCCGGCACCTGCCGGAGTGGACGTACACGCTGCCGCGCGGCGGCGGCACGCTGTGGGTGCGGCTCAACGGCGACACCTCCACCACGCTCGCCGACGCCGCCGTCTCCCACGGCGTGCGCCTGGCTCCCGGGCCCTGGTTCGGCCTGGAAGGCACCCTGGAGGGCTACCTGCGCCTGCCGTTCACCCTGCCGCCCGAGACGGTGGCCGACGCCGTCGCCTGCATCGCCCGCGCCCGCGTCGAGGGCCCCATCGGCGCCCGCCGCCACCCCGACTCGCTCGTGCCGATGGTGTGAGCGGCCCGCCCGTGCGTGGTGCGGGTGGTCAGGAGTGCTCCTCGGCGCCCTTGGCCAGGGGCGCCCGCCAGTTGCGGCGCATCGCGGTGATACGCAGGCCGAAGGCCAGCAGCGCGGCGGCGAGCGTGGCCGGCCAGCCGTGCAGCCCGGCCGTGGACAGGCCCGCCATCACGGCCGAGCCCAGCAGGGCGGGCACCGCGTAGAGCTGGCGGTCGTACAGCAGCGTGGGGATCTCGCCGGCCAGCACGTCGCGGATCACGCCGCCGCCGACGGCCGTCGTGACGCCGAGGATGGTGGCGTGCAGCGGGCTGAGGCCGTACTCCAGGGCCTTCTCGGTGCCGACGGCCGCGAACAGGCCGAGGCCGGCCGCGTCGAGCACGAGGATGACCGGCATCACGCGGGCCACGTGCGGATGCCAGAAGAAGACGATCACGGTGGCGGCCACCGGCACCAGCACGTAGCCCAGGCTCTGGAAGGCGGCCGGGCGCACGTTGAGAATGAGATCGCGGACCAGGCCGCCGCCGAGCGCGGTCATCTCGGCCAGGACGCCCATCCCGACCACGTCGAGCCGCTTGCGCACACCCATGAGCGCACCGGTCAGTGCGAAGACAAAAATACCGACAAGGTCGAGAATTTCAGACACGATGGATGTTTTTACCGGATCGGCGGCATGGCCGCCGCATGGTAGTGCTCGGCCATGAGCACCCGCAGTTTCCGCGTGAACAGGAACATCGCCACCCCGGCCGCGATCGCCATGATCGCCAGGACCAGGTAGTACATCGGGTCGGACAGGTAACGGGTGAGCCGCCCCGTCTGGCCGCCGACCGCGTCGCCCACCGACACCGCGATGAACCAGATCCCCAGCATCTGCCCCTTGAACGCCTCCGGCGCCAGCTTCGTCGTGACCGACAGCCCGACCGGGCTCAGCGACAGCTCGCCGAACACCTGGATCAGGTAGACCAGCACCAGCCACCACACCGACACCCGCCCGCCGGTCGCCAGCCCGGCGGCGATCGCCATCACCACGAAGCTCAGCCCCACCATGACCAGCGCGAACCCGAACTTCTGCGGCGTGCTCACCCGCACCCCGAGCTTCACCCACAACGCCGCGAACACCGGCACGAAGATCATGATGAACAGCGGGTTGAACGACTGCGTCGTCGCCGCCTGGATCGGCACCCCGAACAGCTCCAGCCGGGTGTGGTCGGCGGCGAAGAACAGCAGCTTGCTCGGCGCCAGATCGTAGATCATCCAGAAGATCGCCGCCGCGACGAACAGCCAGATGTAGGCCTTCATCCGGCTGCGCTCCTCGTCGGTGAGGCTGTGGCTGCCCAGCAGGATGTAGGCGAAGTAGACCACCGGCACGATCAGGATGACGATCGTGATCGCCAGCGCCAGGCGGTCGATGGTGAGCGTGCCCGTGGCCGCCCACGCGCCGAGCGCCACGGCGGTCACCGCCACGCCCGCCCCGGCCACCCGGCCGAACCGGCGGCGCTCGGGCGGCGTCAGCCGGACGCCGGGACGCTCCCCGACGCCGCGCAGGTTCCGGCCGCCCCAGACGTACTGCAGCAGGCCGAGGGCCATGCCGACGGCGGCGGCGCTGAAGCCCAGGTGCCAGCGGTCGCCGTCGGCCAGCCAGCCGACGACGAGGGGCGCGAAGAAGGCGCCCAGGTTGATGCCCAGGTAGAACAGGGAGAAGCCGGCGTCGCGGCGGCCGTCCTCGTCCTCGCCGTACAGGCGGCCGACCATGACCGAGATGTTCGGCTTGAGCAGGCCCGTGCCGCTGATGATGAGCAGCAGCCCCAGCCAGACGAAGAACGACGTCGTCACCGGGATCGCCATGCTGATGTGGCCCAGCATGATGACGAACCCGCCCCAGAACACCGACCTGCGCGCCCCCAGCACGCGGTCGGCGATCCAGCCGCCGGGCAGCGCCACCAGGTAGATCAGCGCCCCGTAGACGCCGACCACCGCCTGCGCGGTCTCCTGCGACATGCCGAGGCCCTTGTGGGCGGGCGAGGCCGCCATGAACGTGGCCAGGATCGCCCGCAGGCCGTACCAGCTGAAGCGCTCCCACATCTCCGTGGAGAACAGGGTCGCCAGCCCCCACGGATGCCCGAAGAAGGTCCTTCCGGCCTTGCTCATGCCCGCCCCCCGAGACACGTACGGCACCTGGACGATCACTCTACGTGACCGCCCCGACTGTTTCCCGCCTGGGTCTTGCCGCTGTCCAGAGGGT
Organism: Nonomuraea sp. NPDC001636; assembly: GCF_040298265.1. NCBI lineage: Bacteria > Bacillati > Actinomycetota > Actinomycetes > Streptosporangiales > Streptosporangiaceae > Nonomuraea > Nonomuraea sp. NPDC001636. The sequence continues at coordinate 18,682 of NZ_JBEOZT010000032.1, read as the reverse complement.
GTGGTGCGATGCATGCCACCTGTGCAAGTGATTACTGACTGGAGGCGGGTGCCATGGCCGAAGTCCTCGACGTACGGGCCGACATCGAGCGGAAGATCGCCGGCCGCACGGTCTGCGAACAGCTCAGGCAGGTGGCCGCCCGGCACCCCGACGCACCCGCGTACTCCGACCCCGAAGGCCCCGGCGGCTGGACGACGTTGACCTACGGCCAGGCGCGGCGGCGCATCCTGGAGATCGCGGCCGCCTTCGCCGCCCTCGGCTTGCGACGCGGCGAATCAGTCGCGATCATGATGGTCAACCGCAGCGAGCACGTGCTGGCCGACCTCGGCGCCGTGCACGCCGGCGGCGTGGGCTGCACGGTCTACTCCACCTTCGCGCCCGACCAGATCGCGTTCGTGGCCGCCGACGTGGGCGCCCGCTTCGCCGTGCTGGGCGGCCCCGCCGAGCTGGCCCGCTGGCAGCCGGTGCTCGACCGGCTCGACGGCCTGCGCCGGATCATCATGCTCGACGGCGCCCCCGACGACGAGCGCTTCCTGTCCTGGACCGACTTCCTCGACCTGGGCCGCGCCCGCCTGGCCGAGGACGAGGAAGCCGTCGAGGCCCGCGCCCGCGAGGTGGCCGCCGACGACGTCGTCACCGTGCTCTACACCTCGGGCACCACCGGCATGCCCAAGGGCGTGCCGCTCACCCACACCAACGTCTTCTACGAGGCCGCCGCCACCGACCGCATCACCTCGCTGCCGACGCACGGCACCCAGATCTCCTACCTCACCTACGCCCACATCGCCGAGCGCATCCTCAGCCTCTACCTCCCGCTGGTCAAGATGTCGCACGTGCACTTCTGCACCGACCTGGCCAACCTCGGCGCCACCCTCGGCCAGGTCAGGCCGATGATGTTCTTCGGCGTGCCGCGCGTGTGGGAGAAGATGATGGCCCGGCTGCTGGCCGTGCTCGCCACCCAGCCGCCCGAGCAGCAGGCCGCCGTACGCGAGGCCATGGCGGCCGGCGCCGCCTACGTCGAGGCCGGCCAGTACGGCGGCACGGTCACCCCCGAGATCCAGGCCGCCTACGACCATGCCGACGCGGCCCTGCTGTCGGTCGTCCGCGGCATGATCGGCTTCGACCGCGCCGAGTGGACCGCGACCGGCGCCGCCCCCCTGCCCGCCGAGGTCCAGCACTTCTACGCCGGCCTCGGCCTCAAGGTCATCGACGTCTACGGCATGACCGAGACCACCGGCGCCTTCACCGGCAACAGCCCCTCCTGCTACCGCCTGGGCACCGTCGGCAGGGCCGAGCCCGGCGTCGAGGTCCGCATCGCCGAGGACGGCGAGATCCTCACCCGCAGCCCGCTCAACACCGGCGGCTACCTCAACCGCCCCGAGGCCACCGCCGAGCTGCTCGACGCCGACGGCTGGCTGCACACCGGCGACATCGGCACGGTCGACGACGACGGCTTCTACCGCGTCGTCGACCGCAAGAAGGAGCTCATCATCACCGCCGGCGGCGAGAACGTCTCGCCCGCCGAGATCGAGAACCACCTCAAGGAGCACCTGCTCATCGGCCAGGCCCTCGCCTACGGCGACAACCGCCCGCACCCGGTGGCCGTCCTGACCCTCGACGGCGAGACCGCGCCGGGCTGGGCGCAGGCCCGCGGCATCGGCTTCACCTCCCTGGCCGAGCTGGCCGAGCACCCCGACGTCCTCAAGGAGGTCGCGGCCGCCGTCGAGGCCGCCAACGCCAAGCTGGCCAGGGTGCAGCAGGTCAAGCGGTGGGCGCTGCTCGGCACCGAGTGGACCGCCGAGACCGAGGAGCTCACCCCGAGCCTGAAGCTGAAGCGGCGCGTCATCCACGCCAAGTACGCCGACGTCATCGAGTCCCTCTACGGCGAGGCGCGCTGACCCGCGGCCCCCGTCGGCTTTGCCATAAGGGGTGCGTGTCGCGGTCCCGGTCATGACCGGGCGGTTCCTAGCGTCTCGCTCATGACCAGAAGCCTCCTTCTCGTCTCGCTCGCGGCGGGGTCGCTCACGGCGCCCGTGCCTGCGTATCCCGCCGCGACCGAGCTCGCCATCCGCGCCATCACCGTACGGCCCGCGAACCCGGTCGTGGGGGCCCACGACTCGGTGAGCCTGGTGATCGACGTGATCGCGCGGGGCGCGCGCGGCAAGAACGGCGTCACCGTCAAGGTGGAGCCCGGCGCCCCGCCCGGCCCGCTGCTGTCGGCCAAGCCCCCGGTCGAGGACGCCTCCGACCTCCCGCCCGCCGCCGAACCCGGCCTCCAGCCTCCGGCCCTTCCCGGGCCGCCGTCCCCCTCCTCGTCCTGGACGCCCGGGACGTCGTCGGCGCCCGCCGAGTCCACCGAGTCCGCCGGACCAGCCGAGTCCGCGGGGCCCTCTGGATCTTCGGCGGCGCCGGTCGGCCCGGCCGGTGCCGCGCCCGGGAGCGCGTACGCGAACCCGGCTTCCGGCGGCCCGGTCGAGGGGCTGCGAGCCCTGATGCCGCTGCCCCTGACGGTCGCCGCCCAGCCCGTCGCCGCCCAGCCCGTCGGCGCCCAGCCCGGGATCGACCTGCAGAAGGCCCCGTCCACCGGCGCGCTGCCGCCCCGGCTGGTGTGGCGCCAGGGGGCGACCCCGCCGGCCCGGATGGCGGCCGACTGGCAGACCTGGCGTTTCCTGCCCGACAAGAAGCTGAACCGCTTCTACCCGACCGGCACCTGGACGATCAGCGCGACCGCCAGGGACGCCGACGGCGCCACGGTCACCGAATACGCCTCCTTCGAGCTCAGGAGGGCGACCAGGTTGTCGTCCGTCCGGGTGGAGAGGTCGCCGAAGTCGGCCGCCGGCGTGCGCCTGCGCGGCTCGCTGACCAGGATCGACCCGCGCGGGTTCACCGACTTCGGGCCGTACGCCAAGCAGCGGCTGCGGCTCCAGTGGCGCGGGGAGGGCTCGCCGGCCTGGGAGGACGTGGCCGAGACGACGACCGACGCGGCCGGGGCCTTCGTGCAGACGGTGCCGCCCAGGAGAGGCGGCCTGTGGCGCGTGCACTTCCCGGGAAACCCCCACTACGCGCCATACACCACTAAACCCCGACAAATCGCCAGTTAGCGTAATAAAACACGCACAAAAATCCGACGGGGTATTTGTCGTTATCCAATTGTGATGTGTCGTATCGCAACTTTTCTTTACCCTTCAGCGTCATTAGGCGTTGACGTGTCCCGTCCCTGGGGCGCGTCCGAGACGGGGAAGGATTTGTTTTTCATGATGCGACGTCTAGCCGCCGGACTGGCCGCGGCCGCTCTGGGCGCCACGGTGGTGGCCACCGCCGCCGCCGCGCCCGCCCTGGCGGACACGGACCCCGATCCCGACTTCGCGGGCGGGAGCACGAGCCTCCAGCTCGACGTCAACCCCGAGCCGGCGCGGCGCGGCACGGCCCTCGACATCCAGGGCAAGCTGTCGGTGTCCTGCGACGAGGACTACATCAGCGGGTTCGTCGCGGTGCACCACGCCGACTACTGCAAGGACAGCGAGCGCTGGCACCGCCTGGCGTGGAAGCGGGTCGCGATCCTCTTCCAGGCCGACGGCAGCGACAAGTGGGACTACGTCGAGTCGGTGCGCACGAACCGGGACGGCTTCTTCCGTACCAGCGAGCGGGCCTACACCTCGGGCACCTGGCGTGCCGTCTTCGAGGGCTCCCGGTACCTGGCCCCCTCCGAGGGCAAGGACTGGGTGAAGGTCTACGGCGGCGGCCACCGCCACTAGCGGCACCGGCGGAAGCCCGGCCTCACGGCCGGGCTTCCGGCATGTCCGGCCCCGTCCGGAGCCTCTCCCGAGGCTTTCCGGGCCGTTCCCCGGGCCGTTCCCCGGGCCCGTTCGCGGGCCGTTCGCGGGCCTGTTCCGAGCGTCTTCCGAGCCGTTCCCGGGCCGGGCGTCGCCGTCAGTAGCCCACGGCGACCTGCACCCGGTGGTGCCGCGGGTCCTCGATCTCGGCCACCACCGCCGCCGCCAGATCGGCGTAGGAGAACACCGGCCCGCCCTCCTCGGCGGCCATGACCTGCTCCCCGCCGAACCGGTGCCGCCCGCTGCGCTCCGCCCGGTCGTCGAGCACGACCGGCGGCGGCGCGATCACCACCCAGTCCAGCGCCCCGCCCTCCGCGCGGAACACCTCCAGCTCGGCGGCGTGCCCGAGGGAGAACGTCCGGGCGTCCTCGGGGAAGCCGGGGGTGTCCACCAGCCGCGTGCCCGGCGCGACCTCCAGCAGGGTGCCGATGCCCAGCGCCACCAGCCGGGGCACGCCCGCCGCGGCCAGCCCGCCGGTCAGCGCCCGCGCCGCCGCCGTGTAGAACTCCGCGGACGGCACGTCCAGCCGGGCGCTCGCCTGCACCGCCACGTCGTGCCCCGCCGCGACCGCCGCCACGCTCTCCCGGTCGGTCACGTCACCGGCGACCACCCGCACGCCGTCGCCGGACGGCCCCGCGTACCGCGCCGGGTCGCGCACCACGGCGGTCACCTCGTGCCCCCGCTCCAGGGCCTGCCCGGCCACCCGCGCGCCGGCCCGTCCGCCCGCGCCGAAAACCACGATCCTGCTCATCGTCCACCACTCCGTCCGGCGGCCGGCACACCCGGCCGCGCCCGGCAGACGGTAGACGCCCGATGGTCACTTCCCGCAACGATAGTGAGCCCCCGCCGCCTAGCATGGACGGCATGGCCGAACCCCTTGACCCCGACATGTTCGCCGCCTGTGTCCACGTCGCCCCCGTCCGCGTCGGCGACAAGTGGACCGCCAAGATCATCCGCTGTCTGGAGCAGGGCCCGAGGCGCTTCACCGAGCTGCAGGTCCCGCTGCGCGGCATCACCCCGAAGGTCCTCACCGAGTCCCTGCGCGCCATGGAACGCGACGGCCTGCTCACCCGCACGGCCTACGCCGAGATCCCGCCCCGCGTCGAGTACGCGCTGACCCCCCTCGGCCGCAGTCTGCTCGCGCCCATGGCGGCCGGCTGCGAGTGGTCCAGGCAGCACCTGTCGGAGCTCATCGACGCCCGCGAGTCCTGGCACGCCGCCCACCCCTGACGGTCCCGTCCCGGCGGCCCCCGGAATCGATCACCGGCGCGGCGCGTTGCCTGCCGGGGAGAGGCGGTTTTGAGCGCCGCGCGACACCCGTCGTAGTCTGGCTCTCTGGCTCTCTGGTGAAACGGACAGGAGGTGACGCCCCATGTTGCGAGACTCGTTCGGACGGGTGGCCACGGATCTGCGGGTGTCCCTCACGGACAAGTGCAACCTGCGCTGCACGTACTGCATGCCGCCCGAAGGGCTCGACTGGCTGCCCAACGCCCAGCTGCTGACGGCCGACGAGATCGTCCGGCTGGTGCGCGTCGGCGTCGAGCGGCTGGGCATCACCGAGGTGCGCTACACCGGCGGCGAGCCGCTGCTGCGGCGCGAGCTGGTCGACATCGTCGCCCGCACCACCGCCCTCGACCCGCGTCCCCAGGTGCTGCTGACCACCAACGGCATCGGCCTGGCCCGGGTGGCCGAGCCGCTGGCGCGGGCCGGCCTCGACCGGGTCAACGTCTCACTCGACACGCTCGACCCGGCCACGTTCAAGCAGCTCGCCCACCGCGACCGGCACGCCGACGTCATCGCGGGGCTGGCCGCCGCCGACGCGGCGGGCCTGCGCCCGGTCAAGGTCAACGCGGTGCTCATGCGCGGCGTCAACGACCACGAGGCCGTGCCGCTGCTGCGCTTCTGCCTGGAGCGCGGCTACGAGCTGCGCTTCATCGAGCAGATGCCGCTCGACGCCCAGCACGGCTGGACCCGCGAAGGCATGATCACCGCCGACGAGATCCTCGAACGCCTCTCGGCCGCCTTCGACCTGACCCCCGACGACCTGGAGCGGCGCGGCAGCGCCCCGGCCGAGCGGTTCCTGGTCGGCGGCGGCCCGGCCCGGGTCGGCGTGATCGGCTCGGTGACGCGCCCGTTCTGCGGCGCCTGCGACCGGGTCCGGCTCACCGCCGACGGCCAGGTGCGCAACTGCCTGTTCGCCACCGAGGAGTCCGATCTCAAGACCGCCATGCGCGCGGGCGCCTCCGACGACGACCTGGCCGCCCGCTGGGTCGCCGCCGTCGCCCGCAAGCGCGCCGGGCACGGCATCGACGACCCGTCCTTCCTCCAGCCGGCCAGGCCGATGTCGGCCATCGGCGGCTGACGATGCCGTTCGACGCGGTGATCCTGGCCGGGGGAGCGGCCCGCCGCCTGGGCGGCGCCGACAAGCCCGGCCTGGCCGTCGGCGGCCGTCCGCTGGTCGAGCGGGTGGTCGCGGCGGCGTCCTGCGCGCGCCGCACGGTCGTCGTCGGGCCGCCCCGGAAGCTGCCCGGGGTCGTGTTCACGCGGGAGGACCCGCCGGGCGGCGGGCCCGTCCCCGCGCTGGCCGCCGGGCTGCGCGAGGTCGAGGCGCCGTGGCTGGTGCTGCTCGCCGGCGACCTGCCGTTCCTGACGGCCGCGCACGTGCGGGAGCTGCTGGCGGCGGCCCGTCCCGGCGCGGGGGCGGTCATGGTCGACGACGACGGCCGCGAGCAGTGGCTCGTCGGCGCCTGGCCGGTGCCGGAGCTGCGGGCGGCGCTCACCGCCTACCCAGGGCGTTCCCTCAAGGGCCTGCTCGGCCCCCTGACCGGAACGCGGCTGGCCTCGCCGGGCCGGCCGTGGTTCGACTGCGACACGATGGACGACCTGAAGGAGGCTCGCATGAACGTACTCGCCGAGTGGACGGCGCTGGTGTGCAGGGAGCTGGGCGTCGACCCCGCCCGGGTGGACCGCGACCTGGTCCTCGACCTGACCAAGGAGGTCGCCCACGGGGTGGCCAGGCCCGCCGCGCCGCTCACCGCCTACCTGCTCGGGCTGGCCCAGGGTGCGGGCAGCGCCCCTGAGGACGCCGTGGCCAGACTGGTCACATTGGCGAAGAACTGGGAGCAGGCGACCACCGAGACGCTGACTGACGGCTGACACTCGAACGAACTCTTGAAGTCAAGCCGGCCGCTTCCTCCAGATTTCCTGAGAATTACGAGGAGGAGGGCGGTGTAAACGATTTCGGGAAAGCGGTCCTATCGGACTCCGGCCGGCGCGGGGGACTGATCGTCCAATGCAAAGGGTTGGCCAGGAAAAGGGCGACGCCGGGTGGTTACGGGGGCAAACCACCCGGCGTCGCTTCATCGGCGTTCCGACGGGGGCCCGGAACGCCGGCACCAGCACTCCGACGGGGGACCGGAGCGCTTGCCTAAAGCGTACACCTACAACCCATGGGATGCGTCAAGACTTAGTCACGACCCGATCTCGCGTCGATGCAGCGGTATCTCGGTTTGGTTAGCCTCGGGGGACTGAAAGTCGGGCGGCGGCGCGCCCTCGCTGCGCTCATTGGCCCCGATTACGGCAATGTATGGCAAAAACACTGCCCCGGCGATGAACAGCAGCCGGTAGGGCCACGGCACCGGCACCACGACCGCCAGGATCAGGCAGATCGTCCGGATGCCCATCTTGATCAGGTAGGCGACCTCACGCTTGCGGATGTCCGCCGTCAGCGAGGGTCTGGCGTCGGTGACCTGGTGGACGTCCGGCTTCTTGCGCCACCCCTTCATACCTTCCACGGTAGACCTCGTACGGGCAGGGCGCGACGGCGCGGCCGGGCGATGAGGAGGGTCATGCGATCATGGCCTTCGAGTAAGGAGGATGGGGAGATGACGGATCGAACGTATCGGGTCACTGAGATAGTCGGCACGTCGGGGGAGAGCCTTGACCAGGCCATCCGCAACGGCCTCCAGCGGGCCTCGCAGACCCTGCGCCACCTGGACTGGTTCGAGGTCACCGAGATCCGCGGCCACCTCGACGGAGGCGAGATCGCGCACTACCAGGTGGGCATGAAGGTGGGCTTCCGCCTGGAGGACTCCTGACCGTCCCCGGACGGCCCGGGGCCGGCGCCCCGGCACACTGACACCCGTTCCCTGCCCCGGCCCGCCCTGCGGCCCGCTGGGGCCCGGACGGCGGCCGGCACGACGACGCCCGCCGCCCCGCTCGATCGCGGGACGGCGGGCGCGCGCGGCCGTGAGGTACGGCCCTGCGGTACGGCTCTGGTGTACGGCCGGGTCAGCTCGCCTGGCTGACCGTCGACATGTTGAAGTCCGGCACCCGCAGCGGCGGCATCACCGTGCGCTGGAAGTAGTCGTTCCACTCGCGGGGCAGCGTGCGCTCGGCCGCCCCCACCTCCGTGACGCGCCCGAGCAGGTCGACCGGGCTCTCGTTGAACCGGAAGTTGTTCACCTCGCCGACGACCTCGCCGTGCTCCACCAGGTAGACGCCGTCGCGGGTGAGGCCCGTGACCAGCAGCGTCTGCGGATCGACCGCGCGGATGTACCACAGGCAGGTGACGAGCAGCCCGCGCCGGGTGGAGGCGATCATCTCCGCCAGCGACCGGGCGCCCTCCGCCGGGCCGGACATGATCAGGTTGTCGACGCCGGGCGTCACCGGCAGCCCGCTCAGCTCGGCCGAGTAGCGCGTCTGGAGCAGCGACTCCAGCCGGCCGTCCCTGATCCAGTCGGTGGAGGCCAGCGGCAGGCCGTTGTCGAACACCGAGCTGTCGCGGCTGGAGGCGTGCGCGGTGACGAACGGCGCGCACGAGATGCCCGCGGCCCGGGGATCGCTGGACAGCGTGATCGGCAGCGTGGCGAGCTGCTCGCCCACCCGCGTGCCGCCGCCCGGCCCGGAGAACACCGAGCGGCCGTCGAGCGCGTCCCTGGCGCCCGAGGACCAGTACAGGTAGATCATCAGGTCGGCCACCGCGCTCGGCGGCAGCAGCGTCTCGTAGCGGCCCGCGGGCAGGTCGACCCGGGTCTTGGCCCACTCCAGGCGCTGGGCCAGCGAGGCGCCGAGCGCGGCCACGTCGACGTCGGCGAAGTCCTCGGTGAACACGCCGGTCCAGGCCGACCGCTTCAGGTCGCCGGACTTGGCGTTGAGCTCCAGGCGGCCGGTCGGCTGGTCGTGCCGCAGCCGCACGCCGGTGGAGGTGCCGAGGAAGGTGGAGGTGAGGGAGTGCTCGGCGAAGCCGTAGAGCTTCCTGTCGCCGGACTCGGCGGCCGAGAACGCCTCGCCGAGCGCGGGCGCGAACCGCTCGAACACCCCGATGTCGGTCGGCCGCACCTCGTCGTCCCAGCCGGGCGCGGCCGGGCCGCCCTCGACCAGCGGGCGGGCGTCCTCGGCGGGCCGGGCCTCGCGGGCCGCCCGGTCGGCCGCCGCGACCACGTCGGGGAGCTGGTCGGGGCGCACGGCCGAGCGCGAGACCACGCCCACGCCCTGCCCGGCCACCGAGATCACGGTCAGCCGGGACGAGCGGGCCACGCCGTTGGTGGTCAGCGTGTTGCCCGCGAAGCGCAGGTTGGCCGTGGAGCCCTCGTCCACCAGCACCACGCAGCCGTCGTTCGCGGAGAGCTCCAGAGCCCTCTCCACCATCTCCTGCGGAGTAGTCACTTGCCGCCCTCCTGCACCGTGTTGAGCACGCGCACGCCCCTGAACAGCGCCGACGGGCATCCGTGGCTGACCGGCGCGACCTGCCCCGGCTGGCCCTTGCCGCAGTTGAAGGCGCCGCCCAGCACGTACGTGCCCGGCCCGCCGACGCCGTCCATCGACTGCCAGAAATCGGTCGTGGTGGCCTGGTAGGCGAAGTCTCTGACCTGCCCGGCCAGCTTCCCGTGCGAGATCCGGTACGCCCGCTGCCCGGTGAACTGGAAGTTGTAGCGCTGCATGTCGATCGACCAGCTCTTGTCGCCCACGATGTACAGGCCGCGCTCCACGCCCGCGATCAGCTCCTCGGTGGAGGGCCCGCCGGGCGCGGCGGCCAGCGACACGTTCGCCATGCGCTGGATCGGCATGTGGCCGGGGGAGTCGGCGAACGCGCACCCGTTGGAGCGCCCGAACCCCTTCATCAGCGCCATCCGCCGGTCGAGCTGGTAGCCCACCAGCACGCCGTCCTTGACGATGTCGAAGCTCTGCCCCCGCACGCCCTCGTCGTCGTAGCCGACCGTGGCCAGGCCGTGGGTGACCGTGCGGTCGCCGGTGACGTTCATCAGCGGCGAGCCGTAGACCAGCTCGCCGAGCTGGTCGAAGGTGGCGAAGCTGGTGCCGGCGTAGGCGGCCTCGTAGCCCAGCGCGCGGTCGAGCTCGGTGGCGTGGCCGATCGACTCGTGGATCGTCAGCCACAGGTTGGACGGATCGATCACCAGGTCGTAGTCGCCCGCCTCGACCGAGGGCGCGGCCAGCTTCTCGGCCAGCAGCTCGGGCAGCCGGCCCAGCTCGGCCGGCCAGTCCCAGCCCGTGCCGGTCAGGTACTCGTAGCCGCGGCCGACCGGCGGCGCGATCGTGGACATGTCGTCGAAGCCGCCCTCGTGCGCCTTCATCGCGTTGAGCGACGGATGCACCCGCACGCGCTGCTGCGTGGTCACGGTGCCCGCGGTGTCGGCGTAGAACTTCTGCTCCTTGACCTGCAACAGCCGCGCCGAGACGTGGTCGGCGCCCTTGAGCAGCCCCGCCGACCAGTCGGCCAGCAGCCCCACCTTGTCGGCGGAGGGCACCTCGAACGGGTCGACGTCGTAGTCGGAGACCCACACCGCGTCGGCGTGCACCGGCTCCGGCGCCAGCTCGATGGGCTCCCGGTTGACCGGCGCGCTCACCTCGGCCACCCGCACCGCCTGCTCGGCCACCGCCGCGGCGGCCTGCGGGGTCAGGTGGATGCCGGCCGCGAACCCCCATGTGCCACCCTTGACGACACGGACCGCGTAGCCGAGGTCGTCGGCGTCGAGCGCGCCTTCGAGGCGGGCGTCGTACAGGCGCAGCGTCTCGGCCCTGACGCGTTCGAGCCGGAAGTCGGCGTGCTCGGCGCCGAGGTCGCGGGCGCGTTGCAGGGCCGCGTCCGCGAGCTGCCGCAGCGGCAGTTCCAGGAAATCGGGATCGATCTGGCGCATGTCCACGATCCTAACCCTGTGATCTTGTGCCACCCGGACAAGCGGATACTCGCAAGTAAGAGATAGCGTCAGATGCCATGGCACGCTCTGTACTCGTCACCGGAGGCAATCGCGGCATCGGCCTCGCGATCGCCCGTGAACTCGCCGCGGCCGGCGACGCCGTCGCGGTCACCTACCGATCGGGGGAGCCGCCGGAGGGTCTGTTCGGCGTCCGCTGCGACGTCACCAGCACGGCCGAGGTCGAGGCCGCCTTCGACAAGGTCGAGGCCGAGCAGGGGCCGGTCGAGGTCCTCGTCTCCAACGCGGGCATCACCAAGGACACCCTGCTGGCGATGATGAAGGAGGAGACCTTCACCGACGTCATCGACGCCAACCTGACCGGGGCCTACCGCGTGGCCAAGCGCGCCATCAGGCCCATGATGAAGATCAAGCGCGGCCGCATCATCCTCATCTCCTCGGTGGTCGGCCTGTCCGGCCAGGCGGGCCAGGCCAACTACGCCGCCTCCAAGGCCGGCCTGGTCGGCTTCGCCCGCTCCCTGGCCCGCGAGTACGGCTCGCGCAACATCACCGTCAACGTGGTCGCGCCCGGCTTCGTGGCCACCGACATGACGGCCGGCCTCGACCAGGAGGCCATCGTCAAGAACATCCCGCTCGGGCGGCAGGCCGCCCCCGCGGAGATCGCGCGCGTCGTCCGCTTCCTGGCCGGCGACGACGCCTCGTACATCACCGGGGCCGTGATCCCGGTCGACGGCGGACTCGGAATGGGGCACTGACGTGGGAATTCTCGAAGGCAAGCGGATCCTCGTGACCGGCGTGCTCACCGACGCCTCCATCGCCTTCTCGGTGGCCAAGCTGGCCCAGGAGGAGGGCGCCACGGTGGTGCTCACCGGGTTCGGCCGGCTGAGCCTGGTCGAGCGCATCGCCAAGCGGCTGCCCCAGACCCCGCCGGTGCTGGAGCTCGACGTCCAGGACACCGACCAGCTCGACACGCTGGCCGCCCGCGTGGGCGAGCACGTCGACGGGCTCGACGGCGTCGTGCACTCCATCGGCTTCGCGCCGCAGAGCGCCCTCGGCGGCAACTTCCTCAACACGCCGTGGGAGGACGTCGCCACCGCCCTGCAGGTCTCCACGTACTCGTTCAAGTCGCTGGCCGTGGCCTGCCTGCCGCTGATGAAGGAGGGCGGCGCGGTCGTCGGCCTCGACTTCGACGCCTCCAAGGCGTGGCCGGTCTACGACTGGATGGGCGTGGCCAAGGCCGGCCTGGAGTCGTGCAGCCGCTACCTCGCCCGCGACCTGGGCAAGCACAACATCCGGGTCAACCTGGTCTCGGCCGGGCCGCTGCGCACGATGGCCGCCAAGTCGATCCCGGGCTTCAAGGAGTTCGAGGAGAGCTGGCCCGAGCGCTCGCCGCTGGGCTGGGACCTCACCGACACCGTCCCGGCCGCCAAGGCGTGCGTGGCGCTCATGTCCGACTGGTTCCCCGCCACCACCGGCGAGATCGTGCACGTCGACGGCGGCGCGCACGCGATCGGCGGCTGAGCGCGCCTCACGCCAGGCGGTGCCTGCCGCTGCCGCCCGCCGGGGCCGGCTCGAACGGGATCGACTCGCTCGGCTCGGCCCGGTGCCGCCGCTGCTGCACGATCCGGGTGGCCAGCACCGCCGACCCCAGCAGCACGATCGTCAGCACCGTGCCCAGCACGTCGTGAGCCGGCGGGCTGGGCCGCACCACCCGCTGGTCGCGCAGCGGCACGGCCAGCTCGCGCCCGAACGGGTTGGGCCACAGCAGCTCCACCCGCGAGTCGTCGGGATCGGCGGTCGGCTCCTCGGCGGTGACCGGCCGCTCGTCGTCCAGCGTGTACGGCTGGTGCTGCGGCGGCGTGGGCGGCTGCGTCGGCAGCGGCGCGGTGGCCTCGTCGGTCTCGCGCTCGCGCGGCCGGTCGCCCCGGCTGCGTTCGGTCTCGGTCTCGGTTCCGGTTCCGGGTGAGGCCGTCGGGGTGGGGGAGGCCGTCAGCGACGGGAGCACGCCCTGGTCGTCGCAGGCCAGCACCGGCAGGCATACGTCCTTCAGCGTCTCGGGCACCAGGTCGCTGTGGCTGGGGCTGGGGGAGGGGCGGTCCGACCGGGACGGCTTGGCGGGCCTGCCGGTCGGCACGGCGTCGCCGACGGTGCCGAGCACCTCGCCGGTGGCCTTGTCGACGCCCTTGGTCACCGGGTCGGCCTTGCCGCCGGTCACCTCGTCGACCGTGCCCGTGAGCGCGCCGACGACGTCGCACAGCGTGTCGGTGACGCCCGAGAGCAGGCCGCCCTCGCCCGGGCAGCCCTGGACGGCGGCGGAAGCGGCCGGCGCCCCCACCGGGATCGCCGCCAGCGCCACCGCGAGCACCCCGGCCGAGATCGCGGTCCTGCTCCCCATCCGTCCCCTCCTGTGTCGCTTCAGGAGGAAATCCTTATGGACAAGGCCCGTCAGACGCAGGCTTTTTCCCGGTAAAGTTGCGATTCGGTATCGACTAGTGATACGCGAGTTGGATTCTCGTTCGTCGTCAGTCGAGCGAGGACACGTCATCGAGCGCCTCCCGGATCTCGATCGGGAGCACGACGTCCTCGGCCGACAGAATCCCTTTGAGCTGCGTGTGGGTGCGGGCGCCGACGATCGCCGAGGCCACCCCGGGCTGGTCGCGCACCCACGACAAGGCCACCGCCAGCGGCGAGACGCCGAGCCCGTCGGCGGCGGTGGTGACCGACTCGACCACGCTGCGGCCGCGCTCGTCGAGATAGGGCCGGACGAAGTCGGCGAAGTGCGGCGTCGCGGCGCGGGAGTCGGCCGGGATGCCGGTGCGGTACTTGCCGGTCAGCACGCCCCGGCCGAGCGGCGACCAGGCCAGCACGCCGACGTCGAGGTGGGCGGCGGCGGGCAGCAGCTCGCGCTCGGGCTCGCGGGCCAGCAACGAGTACTCGACCTGGGCCGAGGTGATCGGGATGCGGCCGGGGACCGACTTCTGGGTGACCGCGGCGGCGGCGAGCTGCCAGCCCGCGTAGTCGCACACGCCGGCGTAGACGGCCCGGCCGGAGGAGACGATCGCGTCGAGGGCGGCCAGGGTCTCCTCCAGCGGCACCTCGGCGTCGTAGGTGTGGAGCTGCCACAGGTCGACGTAGTCGAGGCCGAGCCGGTTGAGCGACTCGTCGACGGCGGCGATCAGGTGGCGCCTGGAGGCGTCGCGCGGCCGGCGGCCGGTCGGGGTGACCACGGCCTTGGTGGAGATCACCAGCTCCGAGCGCGGCACGGAGTCGCGCAGCATGCGGCCGAGCAGCCGCTCGGAGTCGCCCCCGGTGTAGACGTCGGCGGTGTCGACGAGGGTGCCGCCCGCGTCGACGAACGAACGGAGCTGGGCGGCCGCCTCCTCCGGGTCGGTGTCACGGCCCCAGGTCATCGTGCCGAGCCCCAGCCGGGACACCGACAGGCCGCTGCGGCCGACATAGCGCTGCTCCATGATCCCGCCAGGTTACCAAGAACGGGCTCGCCCGCCAGTCCGCCGCTCCAATGTCCTGCCTGGTGAGGAGCGTGGCGGCGGGTGGATGCGAAGTTTTCTCGCAGGTGCGTGAAACATGGTGATCCGCGCCTGCGACACTTGCTGGTGTGACCACCCTTCTGCTGGCCCGCCACGGGCTGACCGACCTCACCGGGCCGGTGCTGGCCGGGCGCACCCCGGGGGTGCACCTGAGCGAGGCCGGGCGGGCGCAGGCCGAGGCGCTGGCCGGCCGCATCGCCGGGGTCCGGCTCGACGCCGTCGTCTCCAGCCCGCTGGAACGCTGCCGCGAGACCGCCGAGGCCGTCGCCAAGGGCCGCGGGGCGGACGTGGTCCTCGACGAGCGGCTGATCGAGTGCGGCTACGGCACCTGGACGGGCCGCCCGCTCAAGGAGCTCGCGCGGGAGCCGCTCTGGCAGACCGTGCAGGCGCATCCGAGTGCGGTGACATTTCCGGAAGGGGAGTCGCTGGCCGATATGCAACATCGGGCGGTCGCCGCGGTCCGGGAGTGGAATCGACGCCTCGGGTTGAAGGGTGTCTACCTGGCGTGCACCCACGGAGACGTCATCAAGGCGATCGTGGCGGACGCTCTGGGGCTGCACCTCGATCATTTTCAGCGGATAACAGCCGATCCTGCGGCCCTCACCGTGATTCGCTATGCCCCCTTGCGTCCCTTTGTTCTCAGGATTAACGATATGGGGGAATTGCGGTTGCCCGAGGATTCGGAGGAGAAAGACGGGGGAGAAAACATCACCGGGAGCGATGCCGCCGTCGGCGGTGGACCCGGGACCACGTAAGGTCAGGCTATGCCGGTCTTCGACTACGACCCACCGGAGAGGTTCGTCGCCGGCGCCCTGGGGCAGCCGGGCGCGCGGGTCTTTTTTCTGCAGGCCAGGGCCGAGGGCAGACTGACCACCGTGGCGCTGGAGAAGCTGCAGGTGGCTGCGCTCGCGGGCAGGCTCGACGAGCTGCTCGACGAGGTTCTGCGGCTCAGCGGGGGCACCGCGCACGTGCCCGCGCTGGCTCCGGCCGACCTGGCCGACGACGCCCCCCTCGACGTGCCGGTCGCGGAGGACTTCCGGGTCGGCACCATGGCGCTGGCCTGGGACGACGACAAGTCCCAGGTGGTGATCGAGGCGCAGGAGGTCATCGACGAGGAGGACCTCGACGGCCCCGACCCCGCCGTGCTGCGGGTGCGGATCAGCGCCGGCGCCGCCCGTGCCTTCACCCGCAGGGCGCTCCAGATCGTGGCGGCGGGCCGGCCTCCCTGCCCCCTGTGCGGGCAGCCGCTCGACGCCGAAGGCCATGTCTGCGTCCGACTCAACGGCTACCGCGGGGGTGAGGCGGCTTCATGACCGCTCCTGAGAGCGAACCGGCCGTCAAGCCGCCGCAAGGTCCGATCATGCAGGAGGAGGAGGCGCTCACGCTGCTGCGCGACGGGCGCCTGGAGGTGGCCGGCCGCCTGGTCGAGGCCACCAACATGACCCTCTACTGCTCGATCAAGCTGGGCGGCCGCAGCGCCGCCTGCGTCTACAAGCCCGTCCGCGGCGAGCGCCCCCTGTGGGACTTCCCCGACGGCACCCTCGCCGCCCGCGAGGTGGCCGCCTACGAGGTCTCCCAGGCGACCGGCTGGCGCATCGTGCCGCCGACCGTCTACCGCGAGGGCCCGTTCGGGCCCGGCATGTGCCAGCTGTGGATCGACACCGAGCGCGAGATCGACCTGATGCGGCTGGTCAAGAGCCGCAACCCGGTGGTGCGCCGGATGGCGGTGTTCGACGCGGTGGTCAACAACGCCGACCGCAAGGGCGGTCACCTGCTGCCGCTGCCCACCGGGCACGTCTACGGCGTCGACCACGGCGTCTGCTTCTCGGTCGAGGACAAACTGCGTACCGTGCTGTGGCAGTGGCGGGGCAAGCCGCTGGCGCGCGAGGCGGTGGCGGTGCTGGCCAAGCTGGAGCGCGACCTGGAGTCGGGCTCGCTGGGGCGGCGGCTGCGCGAGCTGCTCACGCTGGCCGAGGTGGAGGCCACCTGGCGGCGGGTCAGGCGGCTGCTGGACACCGGCGTGCATCCGTACCCGTCGGAAGGGTGGCCGGCCGTTCCCTGGCCCCCTATCTGAGGACTGGCGGGGGTTTTATACCCTTTGCCGCATGTGCACGCTGATCGTGAGAACCGGGGAGCCGCTGACCCTCATGGGCGTGCGGGACGAGCTCGCCGACCGCCCCTGGGAGGCGCCCGGGGAGCACTGGCCCGAGCATCCCGGGGTGATCGGCGGCCGTGACCTCAAGGGCGGCGGCACCTGGATGGCCGTCTCCCCGTCCGCCCGCCGCGCCGCCGCCCTCCTCAACGGCCACGGCAGGCAGGCCCCCGAGACCACCAGGGTCTCCCGCGGCGACCTGGCCCTGATCGCGGTGTCCACGGGCGACGTCCCGGACGTCGACCTGACCCGCTACGACCCCTTCCACCTCGTGCTCGCCGACCTGTCCGGCGTGCGGCTGTTCAGCTGGGACGGTGACCGCCTCACCGCCTCCGCCCTGCCCGAGGGCACCAGCATGGTCGTCAACACCGGCCTCGACCCGGACGCCGGCCGCGTACGGGCCCACCTGCCGCGCTTCGCGAGCGCGCCCGACTGGGCGGAGCTGATCACCGGCGCGCACTCCGACCGGCCGGACGCCCTCCTGGTGCGCAACACCCTGCCCGACGGCCGCGTCTACGCCTCGCTGTCGGTGATGCGGGTCACCCTGGCGCAGCACGACACCGCCTACGAGTTCACGGACCTTACGGCACGGATAGGCTCAAAGGCATGAGATCGTGGTCTGCCCAGAACATCCCCAAGCTCCCAGGTGAGAGCATTCCGCTGCGTCTCTACGACACGACGACGAGGCAGGTGCGGCAGACCGATCCCGGCCCCACCGCCCGGATGTACGTCTGCGGGATCACCCCCTACGACGCCACCCACCTCGGCCATGCCAACACCTACCACGCCTTCGACCTGGTGGGCCGGATGTGGCGGGACGCCGGGCACGAGGTCCACTACACCCAGAACGCCACCGACGTGGACGACCCGCTGCTGGAGCGGGCCGCCCAGACCGGCATCGACTGGCAGGAACTGGCCGAGCGCGAGATCGAGCTGTTCCGCACCGACATGGAGGCCCTGCGCATCCTGCCGCCGCGCGAGTACGTCGGCGTCACCGAGGTCGTGGGCCACGTCGCCGACCTGATCACCGAGCTGGCCGCCAAGGGCTGCACCTACGACCTCGACGGCGACGTCTACTTCAAGGTGGCCGACGCCCCCAAGTTCGGCCAGGTGTCGGGCTACGACGAGGCCGAGATGCTGGCCCTGTCCGCCGAGCGCGGCGGCGACCCCGACCGGCCCGGCAAGCGGCACCCGCTCGACTGGCTGCTGTGGCGGGCCGAGCGGCCCGGCGAGCCGGCCTGGGAGTCGAGCCTGGGCCGGGGGCGTCCCGGCTGGCACATCGAGTGCACCGCGATCGCGCTGCGCAACCTGGGCCCCGGCTACGACGTGGCGGGCGGCGGGTCCGACCTGATCTTCCCGCACCACGAGTGCGGCGCCTCCGAGGGGCACGCGGCGACGGGGGAGTGGCCGTTCGCCAAGTTCTACACGCACGCGGGCATGGTGGCGCTCGACGGCGAGAAGATGTCGAAGTCCAAGGGCAACCTGGTCTTCGTCAGCCGGCTGCGGCAGCAGCACGACCCGATGGCCGTGCGGCTCGTCCTGCTGGCCCACCACTACCGGGAGGACTGGGAGTACACGCCCGGCCAGCTCGCCGCCGCCGAGCGCCGGCTCGCGCTGTGGCGCTCGGCCGTCGCCCTGCAGGGCGTGCCGCGCGCGGAGGAGCTGCTGGCCGAGGTCCGCGAGCGGATGGCCGACGATCTCGACTCGCCGGGCGCGCTGGCCGCGATCGACGCCTGGGCCGAGCGGGCGCTGGCCGAGGGCGGGCCGCAGCAGCCCGGCCTGGTCAAGGACCTGACCGACGCCCTGCTCGGCATCGCCCTCTGACCGGCCGCTTTCTGCACGACCGCTTTCTGCACGACGGCCGGCCGCTGATCACCAGTCCGCGCACACCGGCCGGCATGGTCGTGGGGGGGGGGGGGGGGGGGGGACGGGCCCCCCCGCCCCGAGCGCCCACTAGCCCAGCGCGCCGACACG
>NZ_JBEOZT010000031.1:0-117310 GCF_040298265.1 Nonomuraea sp. NPDC001636 | reverse complement strand
CTGAACGCCTTCGCCATCACCTTCGAAGGCCGCCTGACCCCGACCACTCGATAACTAATCAAGATCGAGATACACCGTTATCTAGACAGACCCCCTCAGCTCCGGGATGAGCGCATGAGCACGAGCAGAGGTCCGTAGCTGGTCGAGGTGGAAGCCTGATCATCCCGCCCACCATCGACCCGGGACGAGCCGAGCAGACCAGTGCCACTTCCCCTTCGGGCGGGTCGACGGCAGACGGGATGATCAGGCGGGCGAGGTGCGCACGTGGCGCTTGAAATACCAGGTCGCGGGCTGATCGTCGGGCCATTAGCGGGCCATTAGGGGCGGTCAGCAGTGGTCGATCACGGTTACTCGCGGACTGCCCTCGGCGCTGGTCAAGGGAGTTGCACTCGAAGATCGGGCCGTGTTGCAAGCAGGATGTCAGGAGTTCGAATCTCCTAGGCTCCACTCATACAAAAGCCCAGGTCATTGGCCTGGGGTTGATCGTTAGTGAGCCTTGTTCTGGGGGCGTGCCCGATGTGCTCAGGGCTCCCTTGCTAGCTCGTCCAGCTTGCGTTGACGTTCGTCGGTGGAGTGCTGGTAGAGCAGGGCGGTTTGGGTGCTGGAGTGGCCCATGCGGGCCATCAGTTCCCGGATGGAGGCGCCGGCACTGGCGGCGAGGGTGTTGCCGGTGTGCCTCAGGTCGTGGAAGTGGATCTTTGGTAGGCCGGCGCCCTGGAGGGCCTTCGTCGGGGCCTGCGGCTCGGTCATGCAGGGGGCAGAGGGCGATACGACACCAGGGGCGTTCCGAAAACGTAGCAAGCGGAGAGGGGGGCTTCCCTCTCTACGATCATCACCTGGGTGGGCAAGCACAACAAGACTGTTTCTTGGCCTATGCCTTCGCCAGGCTGTATCCGTGAACGCCACAAGTAGCGAGGTCTGGGATCCGTTCGGCACCCTCCACAACACCCTCTGGATCGGAGGTGGACAATGGGCCGGGAAATCCACCGTTGCCAGGGTGCTGGCCATCCGGTACGAGCTGACCGCCTATCACTACGACTACCACGACGCGCGCGCACACAATGACCGCCGGATCGCCCGCCGAGTGCGACTTGGCGAGCCCACCGCGGATCCTGACCCGGACACCGTCTGGGTGAACACCACCCCTCAAGAGATGGCCGACGAGACCCTGGCCGGCTTTCCCACGCGGTTCGAGTGGGCGTTGGACGACCTGCGCGGCCTGGTATCGGGGCGACCTATTGTCGCCGAAGGCTGGGGATTGCGTCCCGACCTGGTCGCTCCCATCATCGACTCACCCCGTCGGATGATCGTCATGGTGCCGAGCGAAGCATTCCGTCAACGTCAGCTCCGCGAACTGCCCCGTGCCGGCACCCTCCGCCTCCAGGTGAGCGACCCTGAGCGAGCACAGGAGAACCGGCTTGCCCGAGACCGCCTCGTCGCCGATGAGGCGGTCCGCTCCGCTTGCCGCTTGGGCATTCGAGTGCTGGAGGTCAATGGCTCCGACGATGCAGAAGTCGTGGCAGACACCGTGGCCGACCACTTCAGCGCCTATCTGTAGCGCACGTAGATCGACGGGGCTTACAACGCAGGTACGTGTCGCCCCTCGTTTGGGATCCGGCGATGCCATGAGGACCTGTCTCGGAGTTACGGTGCTGATCCGCAGGTTCTGCGTTCGCATCCGGAGATCTACGTGCCAGCGTGCTGGCAACTCCGCCGCGGTCGCCGACCTGACGCAATCAGCGTGCCGCCATAAGGGACGAACTCTATGATCAGGTTCGTCCTGATCGTTGAGATTCGGAGAAGATGTCAATCTCATGCGCCGCGCCATGGTCCTTCTGGGGGGCGTCGCCCTCGCCATCGGCGCGTTCGTCCTCTTCTATCGGGGCCCGGGACAACCGTTCATCCGCGGCTACGTGAGCGACGTCGGCGCCACCATGCTGGTCTACGCGTTCTTGGGGCTGCTGTGGCGCACCACTGCCGCACGCCGTGCCCTGGCCACGGCCGCGATCGCCGCCGCCGTCGAGTTCTATCAAGTGGTCGGCATGACCTTGCCGGGCATCGGCGGTGTCCTGGTCGGTGCGTTTCCCGACCCGTGGGACCTGGTTGCCTATGCCATCGGTGTCGTCGCGGCCCTGGCCTGGGAACACCGATTGGTCCGATCCGGTGATCAGATCGGCTGACTCTCGACCGCCACCCCACCGGCACACTGACGGTACGGATTCCCTCACAGCGGCGAGGTCATCGGGGTCGTCCTGTGCGCTGGCCAGCCGTCGCAAAGTAGAACCGCCGCATCTCAGGAAGGCCGGCGCATCGCGTCGGGTTTCTCTTGATCGCGGTCGGTCATTTTCGTGCTTCCGGGAGCTCCGGTAGTAACGGCAAGATCAAGGGATTACGTGGCCATCGACCAGGATTTCCGATGTCTGCTTATCGGGAACCTTCCGGCTATCCGCCTGGATGCACCTGTCCGTCGTCCTGAAGTTTTGTATGGCCTCAGCCCCGGCCTGCCGAACGGTGTGGCTGGCGTGCCCGATGAGGCGGAAAAGCAGAGGGAATGGTGGGGAGTCACGGGGAATGCCACCCGCATGCTGAGCTGCGTCTTCCCTATTTGGAGCGTCGGCGATTTCTGGTCCGCGTCCTGGGTGCCGTGCTGGTAGATCAGCACTGTCGGTCGCTGTCGTGTCCCATGCGCGCCGCGAGGTCGGCCAGGCTTGCCCCTGATTGGGCGGCCAGGGTGTTGCCGGTGGCAGAGGTCGTGGAAGTGCAGGCCCATGAGCCCCATCTCCTTGAGCGCTTCCGTCCACTTGGCCTCTCGTCGGAAGTTGCCGCCTCTGAGGAAGGCCCCGCGCTTGCCGAGGAAAACGAAGGTGTCGTGCGTGTTGGCGACGTAGGTGGCCAGGTGTTCGGTCAGCACGGAGAGGATGACTGCCGGGATGCTTACCATCTGGCGTACTGCTTGGGACCTGAGCGGGCCCAGGGGCATTTCGCCACCGTCAAGTGGTGGCGTGGAGCGCCACCCGAGCGCGGCCACATGCTGCGCGTGCGGCCTGGGGCCGTTCTGGCACGCACACTTACACCTTCCGCACCATGACGCCGGCCGCACGGACGAAGTCCTCCACCGCCACGCGAACTTCCGGAGTCAGAGCCTTCACCTCATCCGCGGTCTCAGCCTTGTTCATGCTCTTGACCAACTCCATGGCGTGGTTCGCGAGTCGTCTGATCTCGACATCCTCTGTGATTAGTTCTACCTGATACAGAGCCGTCCACCCCGCCGCACGTGCGCGCAAGACCTCATCCACCGCCGTGCGATAGGCCTCGCTGTTCCTATCTTCTTTGGCCTGCTCACTCCAGGCCCGTCGTTGGGCACTGCGGAAGTGCAGAATTGTACGCGCGAAGTCGCTGTAGATCTTGATCTGCTCGCCTCGAAGCCGCTCCGCTCGAGCGAACCTCTCCGATCTATCGATGGAACGACGCTGGAGTAGAAATGTCATCAGAGAACCTAAGAGGGTCCCTGTGACCGCAATGATGGATGTGACGATCGCCGACATTCCCTGAGTTGACCATGAGATGCTTTCGCGTGTGAAGTGCAGCCAGGTGCTCTTGCGGTCGGCGGGGGCGCTCCGGCTCCGGGATGGTCGTCATGCCGGATATCAACGCCGTAGGCGGCTGAGGTGACGCCGCCGGTCGCCGCAGCCCTGGCAGTCCAAGTCATCAGCCTGGGGTTCTGATCTGGCATCGGTTCACTCCGAGGAGCTGTCCAGATGGCTACGTGGAGGACGAAAGCCAGTGTCTCCCCAACTGTCCAGGGTGTCGACACCAGTGGTCGACTTCTCGGAGCGGCGAAGTGGGGGCTGCGGCTAAGGAGCCGGCATTTCTTGCTGTGCTCGTTCGCCTTGTGCTGGGATTATCCCCTTTGCGTGTCATATCGAGGCAACCCTCGATGAATGACAGAAAGGTGCGTCATCAATGGTGCTTCGCGGGCTCAGCCCTAGTCAGCAGCAGGTGGTCGCGGCTGCCGAACATGCCTATGCAGCGGGGCGGCGGGTCTTCATCGCCCGGTTCACTGCCCCTCTGTACAAGGCGCCCGAGGGGAGTACTCTCCCGGAGATCGGTGAGCTCATCGAGGAGATCGAGGCTCAGGGGTGGTACTTGGAGCACATGGCCACCAGCGTTCTGGTGGCTGCCTTCGGCCGCCGCCACGACAACGTCACATGCTTATTCCGTCGTGGTGAATGACATGTGAGCGCGTGCTGGTCGAGTGTGTCCAGGGCTTCGCGCCAGGTGGCCAGGGGAAGCGGTCGGCGAGGCGGGAGGCGGCCGTCACCGAGCAGGGCGGCTGCGCGTACTCGATCGGCGTGCCGGTGAGGACGTGGTCGGCGGCGAGGGGATCGGTGGCGGCGAAACTACGGATGTGGCGGCGGAGATCGCGCGAGTCGAGAATCTCATGCGGGTGACACGTCAGAAGATCAACCAGCTTGACGCCTGACGATCGCGGTGTCCGTCGCGTGCTCGATGGGACGGGGAACAGCGGGGAGCCGCAGGGCACGCGATCAGGGGCTTGAACTGTGCTTTCGCAAGGCGTCGGTGACGCCGCTCGTGATGATCTCCGCCTGCCCGGCCTCGACGCGAGCGCTCCGTGCGGCTGCGATCTGTCGGCTACGCGAAGAAGGCCTGCTCTGCGCCGTGCCGAACCTCGTCACACGGCTGCTGGTGCCGTCAGGGCTCGTGGAGCGGAAAGGGCCGGCCGGTGGGCAACGGGATCTTCGCTGCGCCGGAACCTGTCGGTCCGGCCGGATTGCGCCACGGACACCTGTCATCCGTACGTGCCCTCCACGTTGTAGTCATCGCCGGAGACGACGAGACGGAGATGACTGATGGACGACGGGTTCGCCAAGTACGTGGCGCATCGCCATCTACGGCTGTGCCGGATGGCGTACCTCCTGACCCGGGACTGGGGCACCGCCGAGGACCTGGTGCAGACGGCGTTGGCCAAGGCCTGGGTGGCCTGGCGGCGGATCGAGGGCAACCCCGATCCGTACGTCTATCGCATCATCGTCAACACCCACGCCACCTGGTGGCGGCGGCTGTGGCGGGGCGAGGTGCCGGTCGAAAGCCTGCCCGAGACGGCCGACCCGCAGGACCACGCGGCCGCCGTGGGGGACCAGGCGGCGCTGTGGAAGGCCATCGCCGCCCTGTCGCCCCGCCAGCGGGCGGTGATCGTCCTGCACTATTTCGAGGGACGGACGCTCACCCAGATCGCCGACATCATCGGCTGCTCGCTGGGCGCGGTCAAGAGCCAGCTCGGCAGGGCACTGACGCGTCTGCGCGTCGATCCGGACATCCGCACGATGAATCTGAAGGAGCTCCAGCGATGAGGCACACGGAGAGCAACCTGCGCACGCTCCTGGACACGTACGCCCACGACGCGACTGGCAGGGAACCGGTCCCCCACCTCGACGCGATCGTCCGCCGGGGCCGCCGGATGCGGCGGGTCCGGCGTTCGCTGAACGTCGGGGTGCTGGCCGTCGCCGCCGTCGCTGCCGTCATGGTGACGGGCCCCGACCGGGCCGACCAGGCCGCGGTGGCCGCGCCGCCCAGCTCGGCGCGGATCCAGACGCCCCCGGAACCGCCCAAGACGTTGACCGTGGCGCTGGGAGCCGAGAAGTTCACCCTTCCCCTCATCCACACCCAGCGCTTCGGTACGACAGGCGTCCGCAGGAGCGTGACGTTCACACCGACCAGCGTCTCCACCGGATACAAGGTGGTCTGTGCTGATCCCCGAGCCTGGGTCGTCGTCCGGGTCCCGCTCAGGGGCAGTGAAGCGGGCGGCACGTCCGGGCGGTGCGGAGCCGGGGTGGGCGGCCACCACGACCGGCTGTCGGCGCCCGCCAAGTGGCTCAAGGGCCGGCAGACGATCCAGGTATGGGTCTTTCCCGCGGACGCCCCCGTCGTCAAGGTCGTCGAAGAACTCGGCCGCTGCCGTCCGTTCCGGAAGGGGGCGACGTGCGACGAGCAGGCGGCCGGCGGCGTGCTGCCCCACCCGGACGTGCTCGAACGTCTCTCGGCGGAGGTCGGCGAGCAGCCCGGCGAGTGGGCGATCGGCATCTACGACCGCCCAACCGCCGCTGATCGCGGTCACCAACCCTCCTGATCACGGGGCACGATGACGGACGGCGTCCCGCCCGCGATGGGGGCACCGGAAGAACGGCACCACGGCCCTCAGCCTGCCCGCCGTCCGGGCGCGCGGCGGGGGCCGGTCCCGGGCGGTGGCCGGCCGGCGTCTGTGCCGGGGCGATCGGGGGGTAGTGGATCGTCGCGTGTTCGGCCCGAACGGCAGCCGGACTTTTCTGCGCACTGCTCACCGATACCTGTCCCGCCCATTAGGCTCCAGCCGTGATCACGGTTGTCGACTACGACCCCACATGGCCGGCTCGGTTCGAGGCGCTGCGCAGGGAGTACGCCGAGGCATTGGCGGCCGCCGAGGTCGCCGTGATCTCCATCGAACATGTCGGCAGTACGTCGGTCCCCGGGCTGGCCGCCAAGCCGATCATCGACTGCGACATCGTGGTGGCGGAGCAGGATGTCCCAGCCGCCTCGGACGTCCTGATCGGCCTGGGGTTCTCGCCGTTGGGCGAGCGGGGGATCCCCCAGAGATGGGCCTTCAAGGCACCCGTACGACTCGCCGCGACCCACACCTACGTCGTCGTCGACGGTTCGCTGTCCCTCCGCAATCACCTCGCGGTCAGAGACACCCTGCGAACCAACGCGAGACTCCGCGACCAGTACGCCATGGTGAAGAAGCACGTTGCCGGGAACGCCGCCGACCTCGACGATTACGGCCGAGGAAAGAACGCGACGATCCAGGCCATCCTCATGGAAGCCGGCCTGACCGACGCTGAACGAGCCTCGATAAGTGCCAACCAGGTGCCGTCCCATTGGGGGCTCGGCGTGCGCGACCGAGGTCAGGTGTAGTCCGCGTACGCCATGTGGATCCCGCAGTTGCGGCATCTGAACAGGTAGCCGGTCGGGTTGCCGTCTTTGTCGAGCGCGCCGAGGAATTCGTCCACCTGCCCGGAAGACCAACCGCCCGTGGAATTCTCGAAGCGCAGCATTTCCCGCGCATCCGGGTGAGCGACGAGTTCCGCTGCCCCGACTGAGCCGAGGAAAACGGCTCCGTCGCCACAATGGAACAGCCAACGGTTTCCCTGCCAGGTGGAGAAACCGGGGGTGCGGCGACTGATGACCTCGATCACCTCCGTTGGGACGTCGTCTGGGACGTCGTACACATCCACGAAGCTGGCGTCGAAGCGGGTTGCCAGACTTCCGTCGGCGATGCACCAGGGGCATGGCTCACCGGCGAGAGACTCGACGCAGTAGACCGGCCCTGCATAGACGTAGCCTCTCTGTCTCTCGCAACACACGCAGGCGGCATCAGATGCCGTCACCGATCCCGTGTCGAGGGGGGCCGGGTGATAGGCGAAATCGGGCAGCATGGCGGTAGCGTACGCGGGTGGACAGGTGGAGCCGTGCTGCCGCAGGCCGTCATCTCTCCAGGCCGGGAAAGCCGGCAGCCGCGCCCATTCACCGGACGCCAGGATTTGCCGCCTGTGCTGCTCCGGACTCTTCTGCGATGCTTTGCCGTGTGAATGAGCCGGACGACGCCGCCACCCCGGAAACAGGCGCAGCCGATGATGCCCTTACCGTGAGAGCCCTGGGGAACGCCGCTTTCATACTTGCAGCGGTGGTGATCGCCTTCGATCTCATTTTCCAGCAAGAGCTCTCCACCAAAGCTCTCCTCGGGTCGCTCATTTTCGCTGGGATCGGTGTCGGGCTTCGCATTGAAGCCGCGATTCGCCTGCGTGATTGACGGGCTGTCCCGCTGCCAAGCTGCCTGTAGGCGTCGTAGGTCATGATGCCCCTGGTGGGTTACCGACGAGCAGAGGGCGTTCCGATGGCTGTGTGCAGGACGGATCCCCCTTCTCGGCGTGCGGGACGACCAAGGAGCGGGCTCCTGGGCTCCGCCCTGGTCAACCTCGCGCTCGGCGTGCCCGCGACCCTGCCGCTCGCCCTGGCGTGGTGGCTGCTGACCGAGTACCTGCCGATGGACTGCAGGAGCACGGAAGACCTCGCCAAGCCGGGTCTCGTCAACTGCAACTACACGACGCTCGATCACGCGAGCGTCGTCATGTTCCTCCTGGCGGTAACCGGTGTCGTCATCCTGGCGCTGGTGGTGGTGGTCGACGTGGTTCTCCCGGTCCGCCGCGGGCGGGGGCTCGCGGCACGGCTCGGCACGGCAGTGCTCATCCCGCTGCCGTTCGCGGTCTGCCTGGCGCTGCTCTGACGCCGGGACTTCCCGAGAACGACCTGTATCCGCACGGTCGGCGTTTTCTGCGGGTGCTCGGGCTGATTCGGGAGGGATCTGACGGGGTCCATGTCCTGATCGGGGGGTGACGCGTGCCCGCCTCCGGTGCGGGGCCGGAGGCGGGCGTGGTGCCGGGTTGAGTCGCAGTCAGGCGGGGAACAGGCCGATGGCTGCCTTGGCCTGGCGGACCTTGGCGCCGGCCAGGTCGCGGGCCCGTTCGGCGCCGGACCGCAGGGCCTTCTGGACGTGGCCGGGGTCCTCCGACAGGTGCAGGTAGCGGTCGCGGACGGGGGTGAGGGTGGCCACCACCGCGTCGGCCACCGCCTCCTTGAGCTCGCCGTAGCGGTCGAAGCGGGACGCCAGGTCCTCGGGGGCGTGGCCGGTGCAGGCGGACAGGATGGCCAGGAGGTTCGAGACCCCGGGTTTGCGGTCGGGGTCGTACGCGACCGTGTTGTCCGCGTCGGTGACCGCGCGCATCACCTTGCGCCGCAGCACGTCGGGCTCGTCGAGCAGGCGCAGGGCGCCGCCCGGCGTGGCGGCCGACTTGCTCATCTTGTCGGCCGGGGACGTCAGGTCCATGAGCCGGGCGGCCACCGGCGGGTTGACCGCCGTGGGCACGGTGAAGACGGGGGCGTACCGGGTGTTGAACCGCTGGGCGACGGTTCTGGCCAGCTCGACGTGCTGGCGTTGGTCCTCGCCGACGGGGACCTCGTCGGTGTCGTACAGCAGGATGTCGGCGGCCATGAGGATCGGGTACGTCAGCAGCGACATGCGGACCTGCTGCTGACGGCGGGACTTCTCCTTGAACTGGATCATCCGCTGGGCCTCGCCGTAGCCCGTGGCGCATTCGAGCAGGTAGTGCAGTTCGGTGTGTTCCGGCACGTGCGACTGGACGAGGAACAGGCACGACTCGGGGTCGGTGCCGGCGGCGAGCAGCAGGGTGGCGAATTCCAGGGTTCGCCGGCGCACCTGGACGGGGTCGTGGTCCAGGGTGAGCGCGTGCAGGTCGGAGATGAAGACGACGGTGTCCGTGGTGGTCTGACCGGCGATGATCGGGGCGATGGCGCCGAAGTAGTTGCCGAGGTGCAGGTCGCCGGACGGCGTGAAACCCGTGAGACGTCGTGGCATCGGTGGAGCTCCCTCAGGTCGGGAGCCGCCTGTCGTCCTGGATCGGCCGAGAGATGAGGACACCGACGGGCCGCCCGGGACTGGGCGGCCGCTTTGTCAGGTCTGCGCGGATGAGCAGTGCCGCCCGGTTAGGGGCGCCACCAGCCGAGAAATGAGTGGATCATCCGCATGACGCATACCGTACCACCCGGTTTGGAACGGGCGGTCCGCCGGTCGATGAGTATGGTCAAACGTCTGGTGGTTTGGTGGGTTGGTCCGGAATCATGCTGCCCGTGGCGATGCTCCGGTTGTTCGCGATAGGCCTTCTTGCCGGTGCCGCGCTGTGCCTGGTCCTGTGGCCGCCGCTACGTGCGGACGACTTTCAGCATGCGCGGCTCTCGACGCTGATGGCCCTGGAGATGGGGCAGTTCGTCACCGTGCCGATCGCGCTGGTCGGGGGGTTCGTGCTCGCCGTGAAAGGGGCATGGGCGCGGACTCCTGGCTATCTGCTGGGGACGGTCACGACCCTTTTCGGGGTGCTGGTCGCCACTCAGGCATGGGCCATGGGCGAATGGGTCGATACGGGCCCGCCCGGGATAGGCGATCCGGAAGGCGAAAGCGTCCTGGCGTTTCTGGGCCTGTTCTCCGGTGCGGTGACGACGGTCGTCGGCCTGTCCATCTTGATGTTGCGATGGTCCGGCTACGATTCCTCGACCGCGCCGGTACGTCAGCGACGCCCGCGCAGGCGCAGGTAAATATTTTCGTGGTGCGAGGAGTCCGGTGAGACGTTGGTTCTGGCGGGTGCTGGTTGCGAGTGTCGTGGCGTTGTCGGGAATGGCAGGGCCGGCCGCGTCGGCCGAGGTGGAGCCCGGTCCCGCGGGCGTCGCCGCTGACAACGGCGAAATCGCGGTGTTCCTCTGTACGCCCTCCGCGCGCGGGTGTGACAAACGGCATGCGACGGCGAGACAGCGGCGCGACATGGAGGTTTTCCTGAATTCCACGCCCGGCGTGACCGAGGTCCGGTTCGTGAGCCGGGCGGCGTCCTATGCGGCGTTTCGGCGGGAGTTCGCCGGTCAGCGGAAAATGCTGGCCGAGGTGCGGGCCAAGGACATGCCCGAGTCGTTCTGGATCCGGGTCTCCGAGGTGGCTGATCGGACTCGCATCGTGAATGCGGCGGATCGGCGGCCCGGGGTCGCACTGGTGGTCGATCAGCTGGAGACCCGTCGCGTGACCCGGCCGTACTGGAGTGTGGAAGTCTCCGTGTTCCTCTGCACGGGCGATTCCTCCTTGCCCGAATGCCGGCACGGGCGGGGAGGGGCGAACAAGAAAGCCGCCACCGCCAAGGAGAAGAAGGCGATCGTCGCCGTCATCGAGCGGATTCCCGGCCTCGAATCGTATGAATACGAGGACCAGCAGACGGCCTATCGCCACTTCGTCGAGACGTACGCGGACAATGAGACGTTGATCGCGGCTACCAGGGTGTCGGACATGCCCGCGTCGTATCGGCTGTCGATACAGCCGGAGGTGAACCGCGGTCCCTGGCGTCACCGGCTCGCGAAGA
Source organism: Nonomuraea sp. NPDC001636 (assembly GCF_040298265.1). NCBI lineage: Bacteria > Bacillati > Actinomycetota > Actinomycetes > Streptosporangiales > Streptosporangiaceae > Nonomuraea > Nonomuraea sp. NPDC001636. The sequence continues at coordinate 106,283 of NZ_JBEOZT010000031.1, read as the reverse complement.
TGCCGGGGGTCAGCCAGGTGTGGGACCACGAGTGCGTGTCGCAAGTGGCGCGGCTCTGGTCCGAATACGGGCTGCAGGACGTCGAAGCCCTAACCCGGGAATGCGAGTAGCAGCGTCGACGCGCGAGCGTTCTGTTCAAGACCGGGATGTGGCGTACGGCTGAGACTGTGCCCATGTCGCAACAGACCTTCACCCCCGCCCTCGGACGCCTGAAGTTCACCCGCCTGTACGACCCCGTGGTCGCCCTGACGCGGGAACGGCTGTGGCGCAGCCTGGTGGCCATGCACGTCGCCCCCAGGCCCGACGACTCGATCGTGGACGTCGGCTGCGGCACCGGTTCGCAGGCCATGCTGCTGCACCGCCTCGAACCACGGGCCCGGATCGTCGGCGTCGACCCCGATCCGGAGACGCTGGCCCAGGCGCGGCGCAAGAGCAGGGCGAGCGGCACGGCCCCGGAATGGCGGCTCGGCATGGGCGACGCGCTGACCGGCCTGCTGGGGCCGGGTTCGGCCGACACGGCGGTGTCGAGCCTGGTCCTCCACCAATGTCCGCTGCCGATGAAACGCGCGATCCTCGCCTCGATGCACGCCGTGCTGCGGCCGGGCGGCAAGCTGGTGATCGCCGACTACGGGTGGCAGCGGACGGCGTCGATGCGGCTGGCGTTCCGTGTCGTGCAACTGGCCGACGGGATGCGGGACACGCAGCCCAACGCGGACGGCGTGCTGCCGGAGCTGATGACCGGCGCGGGGTTCGCGGACGTCCGCGAGGCGGAGGTCGTGCGGACGGTGACCGGCTCAATCTCCGTCTACGTGGCCGCCCGCGGCTGACCGGCGCAGCAGCGGCAGCACGGTGGCCGGCGTGAGCCCCAGCATGTCGCGCAGCTGCCGGTGGAAGTGGGCCTGGTCGGCGAAGCCGCCGTCGAGCGCGGCCTCGGCGATCGATTGGCCGTCGGCCAGGGCGCGGGCCGCGCGGGTGAGCCGCCGCCAGATGCGCCACCGGGCGAGCGGCATGCCGAGTTGCAGCCGGGCCAGGGCGCGCAGGCGTTGGGGGGAGAGCCCGGCGTGCGCGGCCGCGTCGGCGACCAGGAGGTTCCGCGACGTCAACGCCTCCATCGCCACCACCAGGCGCGGATCGAGCGCCCGGGACGGCCGAGGCGACGCGACCAGACGGAAGTCCTCCTCGCGGAGGGCATGCAGGTCGGCGGCCGCGGTGATCACGCCACCGGCGGACGGGAAGCCGGGGCCGGTGGCGGACCGGCCGGGCCCCTGGGTGCAGCGGTCGCGCAAGGTGGACGCGTACGAGCACTGCGGCTCGACGAACCGGATGCGGACGTCCGGCGCCCCCGGCATGCGGTGCCGGACCATGGGCGGGATGATCAGGGCAGGCCCGCGATGGCACGTCCCCCGCTCGTCGATGACGGTCACCTCGCCCTCCACGGCGGCCGTCACCTGGTAAGCGGCGTGACGATGGAGCGAGTTGTCCGCCGACGGCCCCTGATACGACGCGTACCCCTCACCGATGAAGAACCGGCTCGTCATCCTCACCCCATCGCTCATCGTGCCGGCCGGCACCCGGCACCCAGGACGTGCGGGATCAGCTCCAGGTGGCGTGCCTGAGCACGCCGGCCAGCCCATAGGTGTTCCAGGCGTCCACCACCAGGATCCCGGACCGCGGCAGGAACCACTCCTTCTCGTTCCACCTGGCGGTGGTGCGGCCGGTGTCGTTCGTCACGCAGCGGTTCGGCCAGGTGGTGTACTTGGCCTTGTGCCCGGAGCCCACCGGCCGCAGCCCGCGGTAGGACGCCTTCTCGCCGGGATACCAGCTCAGGTTGGAGTTGAACGGGCACGGGATCACCCCGCTGAACGGATGGAACTGCTGCTCACCCGTGTACGTGACGGACCCGCCGCCGACCGGCACGTTCGTGTAGTCCTTCGGCCCGAAGATCCAGAAGCTCTCGCAGTCGGGCGCGAACGGCTCGGGCTTCTTGCACAACACCCCGGTCACCACCACGACGTGGTCGCCCGACCGGTACACCTTCCAGTCGGCGGGGATCCGCAGCGTCATGCCGCGGAAGGAGAGCGTCTTCCCGGCGGCGGAGGCCGACGCGGGGGAGGCCGACGCGAGGGAGGCGGTCGCGGGCAGCACGGTGGCGGTGGCGGCGGTCAGGGCGGCGAGGAGGAGAGGGAGCTTTCTCATGGTTCGGGAAGGTACGCACCCCCACTTGCGGAGGGCTGGCCATCCGCTTGGAGGAGGTCCGTCGTGGGTGGGTATGGGGTAAAGCATGATCTTCCTGAGACGGGCCGTCCTGATGGCCGTCCTCGCCCTTCTGGTCATCCCGATCACCGAGGTCGTCGCCGCGCCGCAGCCGGCCGCGGCGCAGTCCGGCGCGCGCGCCCACGCAGGCGCGCAGGTCAGTGCGGCGCGGGCCCGCCGCATGCTGGCCCAGTTACGGGTCGCCCGGCCCTTGTCGCTGCGCGGCTACACCCATCGCCGGTTCCAGCCCAGGTGGGGACGTCACAAGGGAAGGTGTGACGTACGGGAGACCGTCCTGGCCCGGGACGGGCGGCGGGTGCGCAGGAACGCGGCCTGCCATCCGGTGAAGGGCGTCTGGTACAGCCCGTACGACGGCAGGCGGTTGAAGAGCGAGCGCATGGTGGACGTCGACCACGTCGTCCCGCTGGCCTACGCCTGGCGCTCGGGCGCCAAGAGGTGGAGCCAGGCGCGGCGGCGGGCCTTCGCCAACGATCTCACCCGTCCTGAGCTGGTCACCGTCAGCCATTCCGCCAACATCGCCAAGGGCGGGCAGGGGCCGCAGAGCTGGCGTCCGCGCCGCCGCGCCTACTGGTGCCGTTACGCGACGTCGTGGATCACCGTGAAACACCACTACCGCCTGTTCGTGACCCGCAGCGAGCGCGTGGCGCTGTCCAACATGCTCCGCACCTGCGGCCGCTGACCGCCCGTACGTTCACGCCTGGACGCGACGCGGAGCGAGCAGTTCCTTGAGCGCCCGAGCCGTCGCGCGCGGAAAAGCCGTGTTGCCGTTGTGGCCGCCCGGCAGCGTGACCGGCTCGACGCCGAGCAGCTCGGCCAGCGCGAGCGCGCAGCGGTAGGTGTGCACCGACGGCCGGGTGGCGAGGCCGATCGCCGGGATCACCCGGGTCCCGGTGCCCGCCGTCTCCGCCGGGGCGAGGTCGTCCTCCATGACGGCCGTGAACTCCGTCCCGATGAAGAACCCGAAGTTGGCCTGCCGCCGGGCCGTGAGCGGCTGCGGGGTGAGGCCGTCCTCGGTCTGGTCGTGGGCCGGGTCGATGCCGAGGTGCCGGGTGATCGCGGGGACGGCCGCGGCCAGCCCCCCGTCCGCGTACGCCCGCTGGATGGCCGCCAGCTCGGCCACGTGCTCGGCGCGGCCGGCGGCGGGCAGCAGGTTCGGCAGCACGGGCTCGTGCGCGACCAGCGTGCCGAGCACGCCGGGGTGGCGGGCCGCGACCCGCAGGCCGATCGCGCCTCCCATGCTGAACCCGGCCATCAGGGCGGGCCCGTCGGCGACCTCGGCGAGCAGCCGCGCGACGTCGTCGGCGTGGTCGGCCATGGTGACGGGCGGCGCGGCGGGGTCGAGGGCGCTGCGCGACAGGCCGCGCCGGTCGTAGGTGACGACGGTGAAGGCGTCGGCCAGGAGCGGAACGAGGTCGGCGGTGCGATCGGCGTCGCCCTCGCCGCTCTGCGACAACAACAGGACCGGGCCGCTGCCCTCGACCTGGAAGTGCAGGGTGGCGCCTGGGACCGGAAGGGCGTTCATGGGGGTCTCCTCCGCTAAGGGAAAAAAGCATCTAAATCGATGCATCGAGATAGATGTATCATGCCTTCATGAACGGAGTCGAACTGTTCCTGCTCGGCCGCACCCTCATGAAGATCGGCGAGCAGGCGATGCCCCAGCCGAAGGGCGACGGCCCGCGGGGCTCGGTCCGTACGGTGCTCGTCGTCCTCGGCGACGTGGTCGCCCACCCCGGCACGACGGTCAGCGAGATCGCGGCGCGCACCGGCCTGCCGCAGAGCCAGGTGTCCACGGCCGTCGCCCGGCTGGAGTCCACGGGGTCGATCGAGGGCGTGCCCGATCCGGCCGACCGGCGGCGGCGGCTCATCCGTCCCGCGGCGACGCCCTCCGCCCGGGTCGCCGAGGTCAGGGCGGCCACGATCGACGACGCCCTCACCGCCGCCCTGCCCGATCCGGGCCCGGAGGCGGTCGGCGAGGTCACCGCCGCCCTGGAGGTGCTGGCCCGCCACCTCACGCCGGAGGTCGCCGCGCGCGTACGCGACGTCGAGGGGACGGCGGGCGTCCTACGATCTCAACCGTGAAGACACCGGCACGCAGTCTCTATGTCATCGTGTGCGCGGCCGGGCCGGCCGGCGACGTGGCCAGGCTCGTCGTCCCGGCCCAGGAGGAGGGCTGGGACGTCCAGGTCGTCGCCACGCCGTCGGCGCTGGCCTTCGTCGACGTGCCGGAGCTGGAGCGCCTGACCGGGCGCCCGGTCCGCAGCCGCTACCGCAGGCCGGACGAGCCCAGGCCGCCGAGGGCCGATGCGATCATCGTCGCCCCGGCCACGTACAACACGATCAACAAGTTCGCCATGGGCGTCGCCGACACCTACGCGCTCGGACTGCTGGCCGAGGCTCCGGGGCTCGGCATCCCCGTGGTCGTGCTGCCGTTCGTCAACAGCGCGCTCGCCGCCCGCGCGCCCTTCCGGCGCAGCGTCGAGGAGCTGCGGTCGGAGGGGGTGCGCGTCCTGATCGGGCCGGGACAGTTCGAGCCGCACGCGCCGAGCGCGGGCGACGGCAACGACACCTACGTCTGGGAGAGCGCCCTCACGGCGCTGCGTCCGTGACGAGAGCCGCGTCCGTGACGAGAGCCGCGTCCGTGACGAGAGCTGCGTTCGTGACGAGAGCCGCGTCCGTGACGAGATGCCGGAAAGAGGCGCGGTAGGACTGCGGCGGCACGCCGACCACCCGCTTGAACCGCTCGCGGAGGGCGACCGCCGAGCCGAACCCGGACTGCGCGGCGATCCGCTCCACGCCGTGGTCGGTGGTCTCCAGGAGGAGCTGCGCCCGCCGCACCCGGGCGCGCAGCAGCCACTGCAGCGGCGTGGTGCCGGTCTGCTCGCGGAAACGGCGGCCGAACGTGCGCTCGCTCATCCCGCAGTGCGCGGCCATCGCGGCCAGGGTCACCTTGCCGTCGAGGTTGTCCTCGATCCAGGCCAGCACCGGCTCCAGCAGCGAGCCCTGCGGCACGGGCGGCCGGGTGTGTGCCATGAACTGGGCCTGGCCGCCCTCCCGCTCCAGGGGCGTCACCGACAGGCGGGCGGAGTCGGCGGCGACCGCCGAGCCGAAGTCGCGCCGGACGAGGTGCAGGCACAGGTCGAGCCCGGCGGCGGCGCCGGCCGAGGTCAGGATCTGGCCGTTGTCGACGTAGAGCACGTCGGGCCGTACGTCGACGTCGGGGAACAGCTCGGCCAGCCGGTCGGCGGCCATCCAGTGGGTGGTCGCGCCCAGCCCGTCGAGCAGCCCGGCGGCGGCCAGGGTGAAGGCCCCCACGCAGATGGAGGCGATGCGGGTGCCGGCGGCGGCCGCGTCGCGCAGCGCCGCGAGCACCTCGGGCCCCGGCGGGACGGCCTGCTCCGAGCAGCCCGGCACGACGATCGTGTCGGCGGTGCGCAGCGCCTCCAGGCCGTGGGGCGCGACGATCGTGAAGGCGTCGCCGGGCACCTGCGGCGTCGCCGCGCACACCTGGACCCGGTACGGGCGGCTTCCGTCGGCCAGCCGGGCACGGCCGAACACCTCGACCGGGATCGCCAAGTCAGCCGCCACCACGTGATCGAGGGCCAGGACCGCCACAGTGTGCATGCGGCCACGCTAGGCCAGACGGCGGGCGGGTTGGCGGGAACCCGTCGGTGTTTGTCGAACCAGCCACTGTGACGGCCCGGACGGCCCGCCTAGCCTGGCTGCGTTCCCCTCGAAACCGGCAGGAAGTGCCCCATGTCCATCCTCATGCCGATCCTGATCGGCCTGGTCGCCGTCTCCCTCGTCTCCCTGATCCCCGAGCCGCACGGCCGCCGCGCCAACGCCGTGCTGGTGGCCGGCGCGGGCGCCGCCTACCTGAGCGGCGGCGGGCTCGGCTACTGGGAGTTCCTGCTGCCGGTCGTGATGACCTACGTCGCCTACCGCGGGCTGGAGAGCTGGACGTTCATCGGCATCGGCTGGCTGCTGCACACCGCCTGGGACGTGCTGCACCATCTCCAGGGCAGCCCGCTGCTGCCCTTTGCCGCGGACTCGTCCTTCGGCTGCGCCATCTGCGATCCGGTGATCGCGTTGTGGTGCTTCGCGGGCGGTCCGCCGGTCCTCGGCCGGCTGCGGGCCCGCTTCGCCCGGCCGCGGGCCTTGTCGAACGAGATTCGCGAATGACATTCTGGAATTCGGAACCTCGTCCCCGGAGGACGTATGGACAAAGAAGCCCTCCGCCGCAAATACCTCGAAGAGCGCGACAAGCGGCTCCGCCCGGACGGCAACGACCAGTACGTCCGCCTCACCGGCCGCTTCGCCCACTACCTCGACGACCCGTACACGCCGAGGACCGAGCGCGAACCGAAGACCGACCACGTGACGGTGGCCGTGGTCGGCGGCGGGTTCGCCGGGCTCGTCACCGGCGCCCGGCTCAGGGAGGCGGGGGTCGGCGACGTGCGGATCGTCGAGAAGGGCGGCGACTTCGGCGGCACCTGGTACTGGAACCGCTACCCGGGAGCCCAGTGCGACACCGCGTCGTTCGTGTACATGCCGCTCCTGGAGGAGACCGGCCACATGCCGACGGAGAAGTACGCGCACGCCCCCGAGATCCTGGAACACTGCCGCCGCATCGGCAAGCACTACGGCCTGTACGACGACGCGCTCTTCCACACCGAGGTCCAGGACCTGGAGTGGGACGCGTCCCGGTCGCGCTGGACCGTCCGGACGAACCGCGGCGACGCCTTCACCGCCCGGTTCGTGGTCATGGGCATCGGCCCGCTGCACGTGCCCAAACTCCCCGGCATCCCGGGCATCGACGATTTCCGCGGGCACTCGTTCCACACCAGCCGCTGGGACTACGACTACACCGGCGGCGACCCCACGGGCGCGCCCATGGACCGGCTGGCGGACAAGCGCGTCGCCGTCATCGGCACGGGCGCGACGGCCGTCCAGTGCGTGCCGCACCTGGCCCGCGCCTGCGCCGAGCTGTACGTGTTCCAGCGCACCCCCTCCTCGGTGGACGTACGCGACAACCGGCCCACCGACCCCGCCTGGTTCGCCGGGATCGCCACCCCCGGCTGGCAGCGGCGCTGGCTGGAGAACTTCACCGGCAACCAGACCGGCGGCCTGGTCGACGAGGACCTGGTGATGGACGGCTGGACCGACATCGCCCGCCGCGTCCGCGCCCGCATCGCGGCCCTGCCGCCCGAGGACCTGACCCCGGAGAAGATGGCGCAGGCGTACGAGGACTCCGACTTCGAGAAGATGGAGGAGATCCGGGCCCGCGTCGACGCGGTCGTCGCCGACCCGGAGACCGCGGCGAAGCTCAAGGCCTGGTACCGCCAGCTCTGCAAGCGTCCCTGCTTCCACGACGAGTACCTGCAGTCCTTCAACGTGCCGGGCACCCGCCTGGTGGACACCGACGGCAAGGGCGTCGAGCGCGTCACCGCGCGCGGGGTGGTGGCCGCGGGCGTCGAGTACGAGGTCGACTGCGTCATCTACGCCTCGGGCTTCGAGGTGACCACCGACTACACCCGGCGCGCCGGCTACGACCTGACCGGCCGCGACGGCCTGCGGCTCACCGACCGCTGGGCGGACGGCATGCGCACCCTGCACGGCATCCACGTGCACGGCTTCCCGAACGTCTTCGTCGTCCAGCCCACGCAGGGCGCGAACCTCATCTCCAACATCCCGCACAACCTCACCGAGGCCGGCCGGACCATCGCCACGATCGTCAGCCATGCGCTCGACCAGGGCTTCGACGAGGTCGAGGCGACCCGGGAGGCCGAGGACGCCTGGATCGAGCTGCTGCTGTCGGGCCCCGGAAGCATCCTGGGCGCCTCCGCCGACTGCACCCCCGGCTACTACAACAACGAGGGCCGCGACGCCGGCATGAAAGGCCGGCTGAACATCGGCCATCCACAGGGGGCGATGGCGTACTTCGCCTACATCGACGGCTGGCGCACGTCGGGGAAGTTCGAGGGGCTGGAGTTCCGCAAGCGCGCAGAGGGAGAATGACCCGGCGCTCACCGCGAGAACATTACTGCCGCCGCAGTGAATTCACTCTTCCGTGACGGGGACATTGTCCGTCATGGCATTCGATGTCACACTCATGCGTAACGCCACCAGGGAAAAGAGGTTTTGCCGTGGCGCGTCCATGGGAAGCTGACACATCGGCCGAACTGCGACGACGCCTGGGGAGGTCGGCCCTTGAGCTCGGCGATACCACGGCAAGTCCCTCATGTCCTGACATCTGGGAGCTTTCCAATGGCGATATCGCGGTGATAGGACGCGACCTCACGGAGAGTTATCGTGGCCGCCTGCCCGCGGGGGTTAGTATTGCCCGAGACGAACGCCTGGTCGTCATTCCCCGCAAGATGCTCGTAGCCGCCAAGCCGGATATCCCTGATGCTTAGAAACGTCGCTGCGGCGCAGTCCCAGCTGCTCACTCCAGATGAGTATTTCGCCGATTTCTGGCCGTACTTCCGCGGGCTCGAACGTGTCTTCTGGAAACTGGAGACCCGCCAGAGCTACCGCGAGCCGGACGAGCCGAGCTGGCTGGCCCTCGACGCCGGCGACTGGGGCGAGGCGATCCGGCTCATCGACGAGCGTCGCAGCGAGATCCAGCGGCCGCTGCGCGAGGCGGGGGAGTTCGCGATGCGGCGCGTCCGGCTCGTCGAGCGGCCCTTCAGCCGCTACCTGCAGTGGGAGCTCTACTACATCCGCCTGCGGGCGCTGGCGGGTGAGCACATCCGCGTGCTCGAAGCCGACCGTCTGCCCGCGCTCGGCTTCCCCGGCCCGCTGCCCGAGCTGGTCGTCCTTGACTCGACGGTCATGTACGAGGTGCTCTACAGCGAGGACGGCACACTGACCGGAGCGCGCAAGATCCTCGACCGGTCGTTGATCGAGAGCTGCGGAGACGACATGGAGAAGCTCTTCGGCCAGGGGGTGGAGCTCATCCCGTACATGGCCGCCGAACGCGACGTCCTCCCCCCGCCCCTGCGCCACTCCACCGTGTTCTAGCCCGGTGAACAGGCGGTCGTTCGGGCGCTACTGGGTGACCATCCTGCTCCTGCTGTCGGTGGTCGCCGCCGCCGGACTGGTCGTCGCCTCGCCGTTCTTCCTGGCCGCCCTCGGGCGCAGCCGCGGCGACTGGTCGGTGCTCGGCGACATCGGCCAGACGTACGGCGCGGCCTCGGCCATCCTGGCGGTCCTCGCGCTCATCGGCGTGGCGTTCTCGCTCGTGCTCCAGGCCAGGGAGGCCAAGTCCGCCAGGGAGCAGGCGCTGCGCACGCTGCACGGCGACCTGATGAAGATGGCGATGGACGACCCGCTCTACCGGGCCTGCTGGGGAGCGTTCTTCGCCTCCGGCGACGAGGAGGCCCAGCGGGCCCACCTGTACGTGAACATGATCGTCAACCACTGGCTGCTGATGTGGGAGCTGCGCTCGATCACCGAGGCGCACCTGCGGGAGATCGCCGCCACCGTGCTCGCCGGGCCGATCGGGCGCGACTTCTGGCGGCAGGCGCGGACGCTGCGGACGACGAGCGCCGGGTCGCGCAGGGAGCGCCGGTTCAACCTGATCATCGACGACGTCTACTCGGAGGTCACCGCCGGCGGGGCGGCGCCCGTGGCCGCACAGGCGCCCCGCGGGGGGAGTTCTGTGGTGGTGGGGGTCGGGGTGGCCCTCGCGCTGCTTGTTGTCGGTCGGCGTATTTTGCGCAGATTCGTCGGGGATGGGCGCTAGTTTCGTCCACCATGAGCTACGACCTGTACTTCGGCTCGGCGGGCGATGAGCCGCGCCCGCCGGACCTGGTGGCCTGGAACAACGTCGTCACCCAGGCCCGCGCGCTCCTCGGCGACGTGACGGTCTTCGAGGACCCGCCCAACTGGGAGCTCGAACACGAGGGCACCGGCATCTCCGTGGACCACTGGGCGGGCGGCTGGGGGATCAGCGTGCCCTACTGGTGGCACGGCGAGGCCGCGGGCCGGGTCGTGGACCTGATGTACCAGGTGGCGCGGATCGTCGAGCGGGAGTCGGGGCTCGAAGGCAACGATCCCCAGCTCGACTGCCCGCTCGCGGACGCGGACGCGGCGGCGGCGGTCCAGATCTTCGACGCGGTCGCGGTGCGCTACGGGAGGGCCTGACCCACCAATCTGAACGATCGGTCGTTAATGTATGCTGGCGGCATGGCCGACGTGAAGGAAGACGGTCGCCGGGCGCGCGGACAGCGCAGCCGTGAGGCGATCCTCGGGCAGGCCGTGTCACTGGCCTCGGTGCACGGTCTGGACGGGCTGACCCTGGGCCGGCTGGCCGAAGCCGCCGGAGTCAGCAAATCCGGATTTTTCGCCCACTGGCGAGATAAAGAGCAACTTCAGCTCGACACCATCGAGTGGGCCGTCCGCCAATGGACCGACGAGATCGTCAAGCCCGCGCTCAAGGCTCCTCCCGGCGTGGCCCGCGTCCTGGCCCTGCACGAGGCCCGCCTGCGGTTCTACGAGAGAGGCGTCCTGCCCGGCGGGTGCTTCTTCTACACGGCGCGGGTGGAGTTCGACGACCGTCCAGGCCCGGTCAGGGACCGGGTGGCCGAGTCGATGGCCGACTGGCTGAGGTTCGTCGAGCGGCTGGTCCGGGAGGCGGTCGAGCTGGGGGAGCTGCCCCCGGAGACCGACCCGGCGCAGCTCGCGTACGAGATCGACGCCCTCGGCGAGGCCGCGGTCACCCACACCCGCCTGCTCGGCAGGGGCGAGGCCGCCTACGAGCGGGCTCGCCGAGCCGTCCACGACCGACTGAAGGAGTTCGCGTGACCCAGACCCGCCCCGCCCAGGTGCACTTCGACGACCTCGACGCGATGGGCCTGCTGCACAACTCGCGTTACGCCCTGCTGGTCGAGCGCGCGATCTCCGCCTACTGGGCCGAGCAGGGCTGGAGCTTCGACCCGGCGATCTCCAAGTTCAAGGACCTCTACCTGGCCGTCCGCGAGTTCAAGATCACCTACAACGCGCCGGTCATGGGCGCGGGCGAGGTGCAGGTCGACTTCTGGATCGACCGCATGGGCCGCACCAGCGGCGTGTACGGCTTCCGCGTCCTGTCGCAGGACCGCTCGGTCGTGCACGCCGAGGGCTACCGCGTCAACGTCAACCTCGATCCGCAGACCTTCCGGCCCACGCCGTTCAGCGCCGAGCTGCGCACGGCCGCCGAACCGCTGATGGCGGGCTGAGCCGCCGACGGTAGACCCTGCACTACTGCGTGCCGTTCCCGCCCCCGGATACGGTCACCGGGTGGGAAACAGGACCGCGCTCGAAGCGCTCACGCAGCGGCCGCCCGGCTTCCTCCGGTCGGCCTGGCCGTGGCGGTGCGTGGCGTACCTGGTGGGCAGCGTGGTCCCGGGGGCGGCCGTCGCTCTCGGGGTCCTCGCGGTCGGGCTCGCCGGGCCGCCGGTCGGCCTGCTGCTCGTGCCGCCGCTGTCGGCCCTGGTCGTGCCGCTGATCGCCCGCTTCGAACGGGTGCGGCTGCGTCTGGTGGACCCCGTGCCGCTGCCGCCGGTGCCCGACCGGCGCCGGCGGGAGATCGGGGTCGCGGTCATGACGGTGTTCGCGATGTGGTGGATCGACCTGGTGATGCTGGGGTTCACCGTCGGGGGGCCGGTGCTGCTGATCCTGTCGCCCGTGGTCCAGCCGGAGGCCGGGCCGGTGCCGGGCGCCGTGGCGGGCGTGGCGGGGGTGCTGCTGCTGCCGGTGGCGGCGTACACGATCACGGCCTGGGGCGGGGCGCGCGGCGCGATGGTCAGGGCGGTGCTCGCGCCGGCCGGGTCGGAGCTGGGCGAGGTCATGCGGTCGCGGGCGCGCCTGGTGGACGCCTTCGAGACCGAACGCCGCCGGATCGAGCGGGACCTGCACGACGGCGCGCAGCAGCGGCTGGTCGCGCTGTCGATGACGCTCGGCCTCGCCCGGCTGGACGTGCCCGACGACTCGCCGACGGCCCGGCTGCTCGACGTCGCGCACGACGAGGCCAGGCAGGCGCTGGCCGAGCTGCGCGAGCTGATCCGGGGCGTGCACTCGCAGGTGCTCACCGACCGGGGGCTGGGCGCGGCGATCCGCGACGTGGCCGGACGCTCGCCCGTCCCCGTGGACGTGGACGCCGACGAGCTGGGACGCCTGCCCGCGCCCGTCGAGGTCACCGCCTACTACGTGGTCAGCGAGGCGCTGGCGAACGTGGCCAGGCACAGCGGAGCCACCAGGGCCACGGTCACCGCCCGGACGGCGGCCGGCACGCTGGCCGTCGAGGTGCGCGACGACGGCGTCGGCGGCGCGGACCCGGCCAGGGGCACCGGGCTGACCGGCCTGGCCGACAGGCTGGCCGTGGTGGCGGGAAGACTGTCGGTGTCCAGCCCGCCGGGCGGACCGACCCTGGTACGAGTGGAGATCCCGTGCGCGTCGTGATCGCCGAGGATGCCGTGCTGCTCCGCGAGGGGCTGGTGGGGCTGCTCGAACGTTTCGGCCACACCGTGGCGGCCGCGGTCGGCGACGCCGAAGCCCTGGTCGCGGCGGTCGCCGAGCACCGCCCCGACGCCGTGGTGACCGACGTGCGCATGCCCCCGGACTTCACCGACGAGGGCCTGCGCGCCGCGCTCGGCCTGCGCCGCCGCCACCCCGAGCTGGCCGTCCTCGTGCTCAGCCAGTACGTCGAGCAGACGTACGCGGCCGAGCTGCTGGAGTCCGGCGACGGCGCGGGCGTCGGCTACCTGCTGAAGGACCGGATCGGCGACGTGCGCGAGTTCGTCGACGCGCTCGACCGGGTGGCCGCGGGCGGCACGGTCGTGGACCCGGAGGTGGTGCGCCAGCTCCTGCGCCGGCGGCGCGACCCGCTGGCCCGGCTCACCCCGCGCGAGCAGCAGGTGCTCGCCCTGATCGCCGAGGGCCGCGCGAACGCCTCGATCGCCAGGGAGCTGGTCGTCACCGACGCCGCGGTGGCCAAGCACATCGCCGGCATCTTCACCAAGCTCGACCTGCCGCCCGAGTCCGACGGCCACCGCCGGGTCCTGGCCGTGCTGGCCTACCTTCGGGGGTGACCGGCGGGAAGTCCGAAAAGTAAGGTTCGTTGCCATGAACGAGCAGTGGCAGGAGGTCGGCGACCGGGTCTACGTGCGTCGCCATCGGTCCTTCGACCTGAACACGGGCCTGATCGTGGGCGACGGGCACTGCCTGGTGCTCGACACCCGCAGCTCCCACCGGGAGGCGGCCGACCTGATCGACGCGATCAGGACGATCACCGGCCACCCGTGGACGGTCGTGAACAGCCATTCGCATTTCGACCACTACTTCGGCAACGCGCTCTTCCGTCCCGCCGAGATCTGGAGCCACGTCCGGTGCGCCGAGGAGATCGACGTCTACGGCGAGCGGCACCGCGCGGACGTCATCGAACGGCTGCCGGACCGCCGCGCGGAGATGGAGGAGGTCGCCATCGTGCCGCCCGACCACACCTTCACCACCTCGGCCAGCCTCGACATCGGCGGACGCATGGTGCACCTGCGGCACTTCGGGCTCGGCCACAGCAGCAACGACATCGTCGTGCACGTGCCGGACGCCGGCGTGGTGTTCGCCGGCGACCTGGTCGAGGAGGGTGCGCCGCCGGCGTTCGGCGACTCCTACCCGCTCGACTGGCCGGACACGACGGCCGCGATGCTCGACGCGCTGCCCGAGCCGGTGTTCGTGCCGGGGCACGGCGCGGTGGTCGGCCGGGCCTTCGTCCAGGAGCAGCAGGCCGAGCTGGCGCTGGTGGCGGAGCTGGCCGCGAAGGCCCACGTGGAGGGGCTGCGCGACTCGATCACGCGGTTCCCGTACCCGGAGGAGGTGTCGCGGCAGGCGATCGAGCGGGCCTTCCTCCAGCTCGACAGGTGAGCTATATTGCAAACTGCAATATAGGGGGAGGCAACATGGCACAACGCAAGGGCCTGGTCGACCTGACCGTGCTCGCCCTGCTCACGGTGCAGCCGAGCCACCCCTACGAGCTCCACCGCTTCATCATCGACACGCACAAGGACTACATCACCGGCCTGCCGCGCAGCCTCTACCACGCGGTCGAGCGGCTGGCCAGGGACGAGCTGATCGTCCCCGCCGCGACCGGGCGCGAGGGCCGCCGGCCCGAGCGCACGGTCTACGAGATCACCGACGAGGGCCGCGAGGAGCTGATCACCCGGCTCCGGCGGCTGCTGGAGCAGCCCGACCCCGACCGGCGCGCCTTCGTGGCGGCCATCTCGCTGATCGGCTGCCTGCCGCTGCCCGAGGCGCAGCGGGCGCTGCGCACCCGCGCCGCCACCCTCGAAGGCACGCTCGCCGGGATGGAAGGACACATCAAGGCCATGCACGACAGTGGCCTGCCCGAGATCCTCATGCTGGAGGTCGAGTGCGAGCAGGCGCTGCACGCCGCCGAGCTCGCCTGGATCAGAAGTCTTCTCGACCGGCTCGACCAGGGCGAGCTCGCCTGGACGAGCACGACCGAGGGGTGAGAGAAGGGCCGCCGGGGTGCGCCAACACCCCGGCGGCCGGACATCCGAACACGGCGCCTGCCCTGCCCGGACGCGCAACTCCCAGGATAGGCGCCGCGACGAAAGGAGCTGTGCCATGTCCGAAGAGATCACCCGCCTGGTGGAGCGGATGACCGAGACCTGGAACGCCGGCGACTCCGCCGCCTACGCCGGCCTGTTCACCGAGGACGCCGACTACGTCACCTTCTTCGGCCTGCACCTGCAGGGCAGGAAGGCGATCGAGGAGACCCACCGCGCGCTGTTCGAGACCTCCGTCAAGCTCGCCGAGGGCGGCCCCGCGCCGCTCGTCAGGCCGCTGACCGACGACGTCGCGCTGGTGATCGTCGGCGGCAGCTCGTCGGTGGGCGGGGTGCCCGACCCGAGCAGGGAGTCCGTCGTCACGCTGACCGCGCTGCGCACGCCGGAAGGCTGGCGGTTCGCCTCCTTCCAGAACAGCCGGGTGCGCAAGCCATGAGGAAACGGCTGATCACCGAGGTGGCCGGGGTGGTCGGCGCCCCGGCCGAGCAGGTGTGGCAGGCCCTGACGCGCTCGCTGCCGACACACCCGATGACCGTCGAGAAGGACGGGTACACCGTCGCCTACCAGGGCGGCTGGTGGTACCGGGGCGAGTGGGCCGTGCTCCCGCACCCGGAAGGCGCCCGCGTGGAGCACCGCGTCTACGACGTGGCCGAGCGGGGACGCTGGGCCGTGCCCCTGGCCAACCGGTTCTTCATCGGGTTCGCGCAGCGCACGAGGGAGGGCTTCGCCGAAGGCATCTCCCGCATAGGGCGAGAATTGGGGTGCTCCGCCAGGCTGTCCTAGGCTGCTGGCCATGAGCCTGGTGTGGGAACCGCTGACCCCTGACGACGCCGAGGCGCTCGCCGCACTCCTGGCCGCGATCGAGGCCGAGGATCGCACGGGCGAGGTCCACGACCTCGACGACGTCAGGGAGCAGCTCGGCCACCGCCTGATCGACCTGGCCGCGGGGACGCTCGCGGCCAGGCAGGGCGGCGAGATCGTCGCCTACGGCTACCTGCCGGCCCGGCAGTCCGCCACCGACACCCACGTCATGCGGCTGTCGGGAGGCGTGCACCCCGCCCACCGCAGGCGCGGGCTCGGCCGGCGGATCGTCGACTGGAGCCTGGCCGCGGCGCCGGGGCTGAGCGAGCGAGCCTTCCCCGGCGTGCAGCCGGAGATCCACCTCTACGCGCCCGACACCAACGTCGGGCTGAAGGCGCTGGCCGAGGGCGCCGGTTTCGTCGCCAACCGCTGGTTCGCCCAGATGGGACGCTCGCTGTCGGGCGACCTGCCGGCCGTCGCGCCGCCCGCCGGGGTGACCATCGCCCCCTGGTCGCCCGAGCTGGACGAGGGCGCCCGCCGCGTACGCAACGAGGCGTTCCTCGACCACTGGGGCAGCGTCCCGCACACCCCGGAGAGCTGGCGCGACTACATCGTCGGCTCCCAGAACTTCCTGCCGGAATCGTCGTTCCTGGCCCTGCACGAGGGGCGGGCGGTGGGCACGCTCATCACCCACACCTTCGAGGGCTACAACGCGCTGGCCGGCGAGCGCCGGGCCTGGATCCAGATCATCGGCACGCTCCGGGAGTGGCGCGGCAAGGGCGTGGCCGGCGCGCTGATCGCGCACGCCCTGGCCGCCTTCCGCGCGCAGGGGTTCGACACGACCGGGCTGGGCGTCGACGCCGACAACCCCACGGGAGCCGTCAGCGTCTACTCCCGCGCCGGGTTCGAGATCTTCCAGCGCAGCACGAACTACGCCCTGGCCGTCAAACGGGGCTGAGCGCCCCCTCCGCGAGGGGGAACCGGGCCACGAAACCGGCGTCCGTGTACGTGAGCGTGCCGCCGTGCAGGTGGGCGATGTCCCTGGCGATGGGCAGGCCGAGCCCGGCGCCGCCGGCGTCCCTGGCCCGTGCCTCGTCCAGGCGGGTGAAGCGGCCGAAGACGGCCTCGCGGTGTTCCGGCGGGATCCCCGGGCCGTCGTCGCGCACCTCCAGCACGGCCCGGCCCTCCTCGGCGCGCACCCGTACGCGTACGGCCGCGGCGGCGTGCCGTACGGCGTTGTCGGCCAGGTTGGTGACCAGCCGGTCGAGGTGGGCGCGGGAGCCGTGCAGCACCACGTCCGGCTCGATGTCCAGCTCGACCCTGATCTCCGGCCGCCGCCTGGCGCGCAGCGACTCCTCGGCCGCCACCTGACCCAGGTCCAGCTCCTCGGTGCGCAGCGGCTCGCCGGCGTCCAGCTTGGCCAGCATGAGCAGGTCGGCGGCCAGCGACTGCAGGCGTTCGACGTCGGCCAGCGCCTCGCGGGTGAGCTCGCTCTGCTCGGCCAGTTCGAGCCGGGCCCGCAGGGTGGCGATGGGGCTGCGCAGCTCGTGCGCGGCGTCGGCGACGAACCGCTTGTGCCGGCCCACGGCCGTCTCCAGGCGGTCGAGAGTGCCGTTCACGGTGGTGGCCAGGGCCGCGATCTCGTCCTTGGAACCCGGCACCGGCACGCGCTGGTGCAGGTCGCGGGCCGTGATGTCGGCCACCTTGGCCCTGATCGCGGCCACGGGGGCCAGCGCGCGGCCCACGGAGAACCAGGTCATCCCGGCCACCACGAGCAGCAGGGCGGGCACGCCGGGCAGCAACGCGCCGTACAGGGCCTGGACGGCCTTCTGCACGCCGTCCAGGGAGACCCGCGACCAGAGCGTGGCCGGGCCGGTCGGCGTGCTCACCTGCAGGCCCGCGACGGCGTAGTCGGCCGGCTGCGCCCACAGGGCGGGTGAGCCGGTGGCGCGGCCGGCCAGGACGAGGTCGGGGTCGGCGAGCCGCACCACGGACAGGCCGTCCATGAGGATCGGGCTCGTCTGGGCGACGGTCGTCGTGGCCGCCGGCGTCAGCCCCTCGGGCATGATCGGCACCGTCTCCGCGTACGGCATCGCCGCCGCGGCACGCCTGACCGCCTCCTCGCCCGCGTTGCCCTCCAGCGTGCCGCGCAACGCCATGACCAGCACCAGGGCGGCCACGCCGAGCGCCAGGGCCACCACCAGCGTCGCCGCGACGGTGGCCCGCACCCGCACCGACGACAGCCCGCCCGACAGCCGGGCCCACGTCGGCCGTCCGAGCAGCGCCTTCATGCCGCCTCCAACCGGTAACCCGCTCCCCGGACGGTCACCAGCGTCGTCCGGCCGAACGGCAGGTCGATCTTCCTGCGCAGGGCGCTGATGTAGACCTCGACGATGTTCGGGTCGCCGTCGTAGGAGAAGTCCCACGCCTGGGCCAGCAGCTCGCTCTTGGAGACCACCTCGCCGGGGCGGCGGGCCAGCGCGTGCAGCACCGCGAACTCCTTCGGCGTCAGCCCCACCTCCACCCCGCCCCTGCGGCAGCGCAGGCCCGCCGGGTCCACCACCAGGTCGCCGACCGTGATCGTCACCGGCCGCTCGGTCCCGCCGCGCCGCACCAGGGCGCGCAGCCGGGCCAGCAGCACCACGTACGAGAACGGCTTGGCCAGGTAGTCGTCGGCGCCGTTGTCGAGCGACTCGGCCTCGTCGTAGACGCCGTCCTTGGCGGTGAGCATCATGATCGGGGTCCAGTCGCCCGCCTCGCGCAGCCGGGAGCAGACCGTGTAGCCGTTCATCCTGGGCAGCATCACGTCCAGGACGATCACGTCGTAGGCGTTCTCGGTCGCCATCCACAGGCCGTCGCGCCCGTCGTGGGCCACGTCCACGGCGAAGCCCTCGCCCGCCAGCCCGCCCTTGATCAGGCCGGCCAGCCGTTCCTCGTCCTCCACCAGCAGCACTCGCACGACGTCCAGAGTGCCTGAGCGAACCTAAAGCCAACCTGAAGATCATTTAGGGCGCGTTCAGGGTCGCTTCAGGTGCGGGCGAGCACGCTCGGGGCGTTCGGATGGATTCCACTGAGGAGAATGCATGTTCAAGCGACGTCTCGCGGTCCTCGGCACGGTGGGGGTGCTCGCGCTCGCGGGCCTGGGCGGCTCCGCCCTGGCCGACGGAACCCCCGCACCCGACGCCACCACCGCCACCACCGCGGCTGTCATCTGCCGGACGTCGGACGGCAAGGAGATCAAGCTCGCCGACGGCCCGGCGGCCCGCATTTTCGTCATGCGCGACGAGAAGGGGGAGCGGGCGGACGGCGCGCCGGAGCTCAAGGCCGAGCGGGGCCGCGTGATCGAACTCGCCCCCCGGACGATCACCGAGGCCGCACCGACCACCCCCTCCGCCCCGACCGCCCCTCAGTCCGGCACCGAGGCCGCGCCCACGACGCCGAGCGCCACCCTTCCCGAGGGCGAGGCCGTGCCCGCCGTCCCGGCGACCCCCCTGACCGACGCCGAGACCGGGCCCACCGCCCTTCCTGAAGGCGAGGCGGCGCGGATGCTCCCGGCGCTGCCCGCGACCGAGCTTCCCCCGGGCGCCGTGAAGCTGGACGACCCCGGCAAGGTCGTCCACATCGAGTGCGCCCCCGCCGAGCCCGCCAAGTAGGTTCACCCGGGGAACGACGGGTGCGGACCGAGCGCCCAGTACTCGTACAGGCCGTGGCCGACGAGCCCGTCGTACTCGAAGCGGCCGACGGCGTCGACCAGGCCCCACATCCTGGCGGCGTCGTCCGGCAGCCGGTACGTCACCGCCTGCACGACCGTCCTCGGCCCCTGGTACATGCCGTGCCTCCAGTCCGGCTCCAGCCCGTATCCGGTGCCGGCCATGAGGTGCACCGGCAGCACCGGCGTGCAGCGCACCTCGAACGGCCGGCCGCCCGGCGGCGAGAAGGCGATCACGGCGTCCACGACGTCCCGGGTGCCCGGGGCGTAGACCGGGCGGTAGTCCGGCCGGCCGAGGTACTCCTCCTCCCGCCCGTCCGTCCAGACGCGTACGGCCTCCTCCAGCAGCCGCCGGCCACGGTGGTCCTCCTGGATGATGCACAGGATGGCGTGGTCGTCGAACTTCATCGGCGTGTACAGCCAGTAGAACGTGCCGGGGTCGTTCGCCTGGATGCCGGGCGGCTCGGGCTCGCCCACCGGCCGCACGCCCCATGACCGGTCCCTGGTGCCGAGCCAGCGGTCGGGGGTGACCGGGATCACCTGGTCGCCGACGGCGATGCTGCCTGACCAGCGGCCGGTCTGGGCGAGCCGCACCGAGTCGAACATCACCCGTTCCCGCCGGCGCAGGAAGTGGCGGGGTTCGAGGGTCGCCGGGATCGTCCCCTCCCAGTCGAGCTCGAAGGACAGGCCATGCTCGGTCGGCTCCAGGATCACGCGGAGCCGCTTGAGCCCTTCGATCACCTCGACCCGGAAGGGGCCGATCCTGGTGTCCATCCGGTCGGGGCCCAGCTCGCGCGAGGCCCGCACGACCCGGTGCAGGTCGCCGTGCCTTACGAGGGCGAAGGCGTCGGTGACGCCGAGGTTGGGGTACTGGCCGAGGCCGACGATCAGCATGAGCTCGTCGGTGCCGGCGTGGCAGTTGAAGTAGTAGCGGTCGTAGAAGTTGCGGTCGGAGGTGGCGACGTGCCGCATGACCTGGGCGGTCTGGTGCACGGGGTGATCGTCTAGCGGTGACAGCGCCATGCCCGGCTTTGTAGCAAGCGCTTGGTGAACCGTCAACGGGCCGGAACGCGAAAGCGCGCCCCCCCTCTCGTGAGAGCGGGGGCGCGCTTCCGGTCCGGATCAGGGCATGTTGTGCGATGCCTGGTCCGTCTTGTTCTGCACGTTGGACGCCATCCGGTCCGCCGAATGCGCGGTCCTGTCCGCCTTCTCACCGACCCAGCGTGATGCATCGGAGGCAGAGTCCTTCATGTGCTCGGTCCACTGCTGGGCGTTGCGACGGTAGGCCATGTAGCCGATCGCGCCGACCGCAAGACCGGTCAGCAGCACCATCGTCGGCCACCGCCGTGACCGGGACGGTTTCGGGTCGATTCGCTTGGCCGCCGCCGACAGCATCCTGCTGACCTTGGGGGCGACCTGATCCTCGAACCCGTGCGCCGCGGCGTCGAGCCTCGGCGCCGCCCAGTAGCGGGCGTCTTCGATGCGCTGTGCGGTGGCCACCTTGGCCTGGTCCGCCATTGGCGCCATGCGATGGCCGGTCTTGACGGCCTGGGCCTTCATGCGGCCCATCCACGTGGCGGGTACCTCTATTACCACGCGGCGTCTCTTCAGTGTCAGGGACACGACAACCTCCCCTGTCGTTGGGGCCCCGCGCTTGACCTTCCCTGGACAAGGCGGCTCAATCATGGCGGTCCATGGGAGGATGGCTCAGGAGGCCGAACGGCCATACTGCTCAGAACATCACAAACAACCCTGTGCATAGAGGGGGGCAGCTGTCTCGTGGCTGAGAAGCTGATCGCAAATCTGAAGACCAATCGCGGCGATATCAAGGTCGAGCTTTTCCCGAACCAGGCGCCGAAGACCGTCCGCAACTTCGTGGAGCTCGCCGAGGGCACCCGCGAGTGGACGCACCCGGAGTCGGGCGAGAAGAGCACGGCCCGTCTGTACGACGGAACCATCTTCCACCGGGTCATCTCCGGTTTCATGATCCAGGGCGGCGACCCGCTCGGCCAGGGCATCGGCGGCCCCGGCTACGAGTTCGACGACGAGATCCACCCGGACCTCTACTTCAACCGGCCCTACCTGCTGGCCATGGCCAACGCGGGCGTCCGGTTCGGCAAGGGCACCAACGGCTCGCAGTTCTTCATCACGGTCGTGCCCACGCCGCACCTCAACGGCAAGCACACGATCTTCGGTGAGGTCGTCGAGGGCCAGGACGTCGTCGACGCCATCGCCAAGACCGACACCGACCGGCGCGACCGTCCGGTCCAGGACGTCGTCCTGGAGTCGGTCACCATCGAGCGCGTACAGGGCTGAGCCGATCCCTGACGGGGGCGGGCCGTCCACGGGTCCCGCCCCCTTCGGGCAGGCATGTCACAGCCCTGATCGACGGCACACAGCTACGTCCGGTACGTCATAGGCTCTGGACATGACCAGCCAGCCGCCCAGCCCGCCCTCGCAGCCCGAGCAGCCTGCCGAGGCGGTCCCCACGTGCTACCGGCATCCCGGCAGGGAGACCTGGGTCCGCTGCCAGCGCTGCGACCGGCCCATCTGCCCCGACTGCATGCGCGACGCCGCCGTGGGCTTCCAGTGCCCCGAATGCGTCGCCCAGGGCAGCCAGAACTTCCGCCAGGCCCGCTCCACCTTCGGCGGCCAGGTCGTCGGCACGCCGTACGTCACCTGGGCCATCCTGGCCGTCAACGTCCTCGTCTTCGGCGCCCAATACCTCGTGCCCGCCGTCACCGGGGCGCTGCAGATGTGGCCGGCCGGAGTGGCGGTCTTCGGCGACTACTACCGGCTGGTCAGCGCCGCGTTCGTGCACGCCGGCGTCTTCCACATCCTGTTCAACTGCTGGGCGCTCTACGTCGTCGGGCCCTATCTGGAGCGCGCGTTCGGGCACGTGCGCTACACGGCCCTCTACCTCGTCAGCGCCGTCGGCGGCAGCGTGCTCAGCCTCTGGCTCGACCCGCTCGGCCAGCCGACCGTGGGCGCGTCCGGAGCCATCTTCGGCCTCTTCGGCGCCGTCTTCGTGGTGGGCCGCAAGCTCAACATGGACGTACGCGGCATCGCCATGCTCATCGTGATCAACCTGGTGATCACCTTCGTGTTCCCCGGCATCAGCTGGACCGGGCACGTCGGTGGCCTGATCACCGGTTCGGTGCTGGCGGGAGCGATGGCCTACGCCCCCAAGAACAACCGGACCCTGTGGCAGGTGCTGGCGATCGCGGGAGCGCTGGCCGTGCTAGCCGTGCTCGTGATGGCCCGGACCTCGGCGATCCTGAGCTCGATCTGACTTCCCCAGGCTGTGGAAAAGACTGTGGAAAGAACTAACGCCAGCGGGTGGAAAGAACCACACCGAAGATGATGAAGACAAACCCGATCAGCAGGTTCCAGTTCTGGAGGTCGCTGAAGAAGGGCGCCTGCGGGGCGACGTAGTAGATCGCGATCCACAGGATGCCGATGATCCAGGACACCACCATGGTGGGCGCCAGCCAGCGCGGGCTGACCTTGACCTGCTGGGACTTCTGCGGCGGGGTGTAAACCGCCTTCTTGCGAGCCTTGGACTTGGGCACTGGGTAACTCCTGCTGAGGGCCTGGGCTTCCGGATCGTCCACAGGCTCTTCGTTAAGCGTAGTTGAAGCGTGCCCCAGGATAGTCGCCACGCGCACGACATGGCGATCCCCCACGTCGGGAGATGTCATGAATACGCTGACGACATGCGGTCCATCTTCCGGGCCGTGGGGGAGCTGAGCATCAGCGCCGGCCTGGTCCTCATGTTGTTCTGCGCCTACCTGCTCTGGGGCACCGGCGCCTACACCAAGAGCCAGCAGTTGCTGCTCCAGCGCGAGCTGGCCGCCGAGAAGGCGGAGCGCGACCGCGGCCGCATCGACAAGATCGAGCTCGGCAGGGCCGTCGCCATGCTGAGCATCCCGAGGCTCGGCCGCGACTACCGGTACGCCATCGTCGAGGGCGTGGACGCCGAGCACCTGAAGAAGGGCCCGGGACACTACCCCGACAGCGCCATGCCCGGCCAGATCGGCAACTTCGTGGTCTCGGGCCACCGGACCACGTACGCGGCCCCGTTCAAGGAGCTCGACGAGCTCGAACGCGGCGACGAGATCATCGTGGACGCCCGCGAGGCCCGCTACACCTACCGCGTCACGTCCCAGGACGTCGTGGAGCCCACGGAGGTGGAGGTGCTCGCCCCCGTCCCCGGCAAGCCCGACATCCGTCCCATCCGCGCCTACATCACCCTCTCCACCTGCCACCCCGAGTACTCCGCCGCCCAGCGCCTCATCGTGTACGGCGTGCTCAAGAAGACCGAGCTCAGAAAGGAATGACATGTACGGCTGGATCTGGCGCAAACTGCCCGGCGACCCCCGTCGCAAGGTGCTGACGGCCGCCTTGCTGGTCGCCGTCGTGGGGGTCGTACTCTGGTATGCCGTGTTCCCGCTCCTGGAGCCGGCGGTGACGCTCGACGAGGTGACCGTAAGAAGATGACCCGCGTGCTGGTCGTGGACAACCACGACAGCTTCGTCCACACGATCGTCCAGTACCTGCGCGTGCTGGGCGCCGACTGCGACGTGCGCCCCCGCGACGTCGTGGGCGTGCGCGACGGCGACGCCTTCGACGGCGTGCTCGTCAGCCCCGGGCCGGGCACCCCGGAGGCGGCCGGCGTGAGCGTGCCCCTGGTGCTGCGCGCGGCCGAACGCGGCATGCCCCTGCTCGGCGTCTGCCTCGGCCACCAGGCCATCGCGGTCGCCTTCGGCGCCACCGTGGCCCGCGCGCCCGAGCTGGTCCACGGGCGCACCAGCGCCGTGCACCACGACGGCAAGGGCGTCTTCGAGGGCCTGCCGTCGCCGGTGGCGATGACCCGCTACCACTCGCTCGCCGTGCTGCCGGAGACCGTCCCCGAGGTCCTCGACGTGACCGCCCGCACCGACGACGGGGTCATCATGGGCCTGCGCCACCGCCGGGCGCCCATCGAGGGCATCCAGTTCCACCCGGAGTCGGTGCTGTCCGAGCACGGCCACCAGCTGCTCGGGAACTGGCTGCACGGGATCGTGTAACGCCCGGCTCGCACAGAGCGACTACCAAATGAACGCCCCCGCCGTTGCCCCCGAGCGGCGGGGGCGTTCTCCACGCCCACCCTCAGAACCCCCGCCACCCCGCCCCTGACTCTTCCCGAGAGGCGGGGTGGGCGTTCGCGTCGGAAGCCTTGCGGTGGAACGCCGAGGGCCGCCCTTCCCGTGTGGGGAGGGCGGCCCGGGGTGGTCGGTCAGCCGTTGAGGCCGTCGTCGCCGATCGGGTTGTCCTCGGTCGGCTCGTCGGACGGGAAGTCCGTCTGGTCGTCGGTCGGCTGCTCGGTCGGCTGCTCGTTGGTGGGCGGCGGAGCCGTCTCGGGGCCGGTGGACACCACGATCGTGATCGTCGTGTTCGGCTGCAGCTTCTGGCCCGCGCCCGGGTTCTGCTGGATGACCGTGCCCTCGGCCTGGTCACTGGCCTGCGGCGACACCTTCACCTTGAAACCGGCGCCCTTGAGCGCGGCGATGGCGTCCTGCTGGGTGTAGCCGATCACGTCAGGCAGCTCGGTCAGCTCGAACGGCACGTAGAGGGTGACGCCGGCGTCCTTCTCGATCTCGGTGCCGGCCGCCGGCTTGGTCTCGAAGACCTTGCCCTGAGGCTTGGCGGACTGCTTGGTCTTGACCACGCCCTTCAGGCCGACGTCGGCGAGGGCCTTCATCGCGTCCTCGGTGCTCATGCCGATGAGCCCGTCGGGTACGGCGACCTTCTCCTTGCCCTTGGACACGACCAGCTTGACCGTGGCGCCCTTCTCGACCTTCTCGCCCTCCGCCGGCTCGGTCCGGATCACCGTGCCCTTGCCGAACTCGTCGCTGGCCTCCTGCACCACCTCGGGCTTCAGGCCCAGGCCGATGAGCGCCTTCTGCGCGGGTTCCAGCTTCTGCGTGGCCAGGGCCGGGATGGTGACCGAGGCGTCGGTGGGCGCGGTCTTGGTGCCGAACACCAGGTAGCCAACCGTGACGAAGGCGCCGATGATCAGCAGCGGGATGATGATCCACAACGCTGTCTTGACCGCGTTGCCGCCACCGCCGGAGGCCCTGCGCCGCCCCATGCGGGTGCCGTCGCCGTCGCCGTACTCGTACGGCGGGACCGCGCCGGTGCGCTGCGTGGCCGGGCCCTGGGCCGCCTGGGTGGCGGTCATCATGCGGGTGCCCTGGTTGAAGTTCCCGGTCATCGCCATCGTCTGGGCGTCGACCGGCATGCCGGACATGGCGCGCTGGATGTCGGCGCGCATCTCGCCGGCGTTCTGGTAGCGGTGGGCCGGGTCCTTGGCCATGGCCTTGAGCACGATCGCGTCGGCCCACGCCGGGATCTCGCGGTCGATCTGCGAGGGCGGGATCGGCTCTTCGCGGACGTGCTGGTAGGCGATCGCCACCGGGGAGTCGCCGGTGAACGGCGGCTGGCCGGTGAGCAGCTCGTACAGCACGCAGCCGGTGGAGTAGATGTCGCTGCGGGCGTCGACGCGCTCGCCCCGGGCCTGCTCGGGCGACAGGTACTGGGCGGTCCCTATCACCTGCGCCGTCTGGGTCATGGTGGCGGCCGAGTCGGCCATCGCGCGCGCGATGCCGAAGTCCATCACCTTGACGTCGCCGGCACGCGTGATCATCACGTTGGCCGGCTTGATGTCACGGTGGACGATGCCGCCGCGGTGGCTGTAGTCGAGCGCGCGCAGGATGCCGTCGACCAGCTCGGCCGCCCGCTCGGGCAGCAGCCGGCGGTCCTGGCGCAGCAGGTCGCGCAGCGTCCGGCCGTCGACGTACTCCATCACGATGTAGGGCACCGGGGTGCCGTCGGTGACGTCTTCGCCGGTGTCGTAGACCGCGACGACGGCAGGGTGGTTCAGTGAGGCCGCCGACTGCGCCTCGCGGCGGAAACGGGCCTGGAAGGTGTGATCGCGCGCCAGGTCGGAGCGGAGGGTCTTGATCGCGACTATGCGGTCCAGCCGGATGTCTCGGGCGCGATACACCTCGGCCATGCCGCCGCGCCCGACGACACCGTCGAGCTCGTAACGACCTCCGAGTAGCCGAGGCTGAGTCATTTCCTGCACTGTCCCTTACCGTTCATCTTGGGTACCGGCCTGCTCGGGGGGCCGCCGGTGTCCATCATCGACCCCGTAGCGCATCACGTCTCCTCCTTCGGCGGGTTTGTGCCACCCGGGTCCGGCGAAGCGGTTGGTGTCGGAGTTGTCGGTGTCCTGCTGGGCGTTGGGGTGGTGGGGGTGGGAGTCGGGGTACGGGTGGTCGGGGTTGGCTTCGGTGTCGGCTTCTTCGTGGGAGTAGCCGACTTGCTTACCGTAGCCGACCGCGAGGGTACCGGCCGCGTCGACTTCACCGGAAGCGCCGGGGGCCGGCGCGTGTGCTTCTTCGTCCGCGTGGGCCTGAGCAGCTCGGGCGACTGCATCGGGGTGTGGCTGGGCTCGGCGATCTCCGGCAGGGGAGGCGGCGTCGTATCGCGGTTGGCGAACGTGATCGCGCTCAGCCCCACCGCGGCCACGCAGCCGGCCGTCGCGACCAGCGCCAGCGTCCGCGCGCCGCGGCGGCTGCGGGGCGGCGGATCGGGCGGGCTCTGGACGGTCGTCGCCGGGGCGAGGCTCTCGGTCGCCCGCTGGTCCTCCGTGGCCGGCTCGCGCACCCGGAAACCCGCGGGGTCGGTGTACATGCTCAGGTCGGCGCCCTGCTCGACGCCCTCGACCAGCGACTGGCGCAGCACGTACGCCCGGTCGGCCGCCTCCAGCGCCGAGGCCGGACGCATCCCCGGCTCCTTCGACAGCAGCGTCATGACCAGGTCGCGCACCGGGACGGGCACGTCCGCGGCGAGCGGCGGCGGCTGCTCGTTGAGGTGCAGCAGCGCGATCGCCACCTGGCTGTCGGCCCGGAACGGCGTGTGGCCCGCCAGGCACTCGTAGGCCACCACGCCCAGCGAGTACAGGTCGGTCGCGGGCGTCAGCGGGAAACCCTGGGCCTGCTCGGGGCTGACGTACTGGGCGGTGCCGAGCACGGTGCCGGTCTGCGTGACGGGCGCGGCCTCCAGGGCGCGGGCGATGCCGAAGTCGGTCACCTTGATCGTGCCCTCGCGGGTGACCAGCAGGTTGCCGGGCTTGACGTCCCTGTGGATGATCCCGGAGGAGTGGGCCGCGTGCAGCGCCTTGGCGGTCTGGTGCACCACGTCGAGGGCCACCTCGGGCCCGAGCGCGCCGTTGCGCCCCAGGATGGCCGACAGCGGCTCGCCGTGCACCAGCTCCATCACGAGATAGGCCAGATCGCTCTGCTCGCCGTAGTCGAAGATCTGGGCCACCCCGGGGTCGGCCAGGGCGGCCGTGAGCCGCGCCTCGTTGCGGAAGCGCTCGCGGAACGTGGGGTCGGCGTGCATGTGACTGCGCAGGATCTTGACCGCGACCTCGCGGCCCAGAAGCTCGTCACGGGCGCGCCACACCTCTCCCATACCGCCCGTGGCGATGCGGGAGAGCAGAAGATAGCGGTTACGGAGCCGCATGACCCAGCACGTTACCGTCACTCACTTGTTCAGCACCGCCTCCAGCACAGCCTTTGCGATCGGGGCGGCGGTGTGACCGCCCGTGGCCTCCGCGCCGACATTGGCCGCGCCCGACTCGACGATGACCGCCAGCGCCACCTTCGGGTTCTCGGCGGGCGCGAAGGAGATGAACCAGGCGTGCGGCGGCGCGCCGGTGCTGGTCTCCGCGGTGCCGGTCTTGCCGCCCACCTGGACGCCCGGCACCTGCGCGAGGTTGGCCGTGCCGTTGTTGACCACGCTAACCATCATGTCGCGCAGCTTGCTCGCCGTCTCGGAGCTGACCGCCTCGGTCAGCTCCTCGGGCTTGGCCTCCTCCATGACGTCGTTCTTGGAGTCGGTGATCTTGTTCACCAGGTACGGCTTCATCACCTTGCCGTCGTTGGCGATGCCCGCCGCGATCATGGCCATCTGCAGGGGCGTCATCCGGTTGTCGCGCTGGCCGATCGAGGCCATCGCGAGCGCGGCGTCGTCGTACTTGCTGCCGAAGTCGCTCTGGGCCACCGACATCGGCACGCCGATCTGCTTGCCCATGCCGAACTTCTCGGTCTGCTCGTTGAGCTTGTCGTAGCCCAGCTGCATGCCGATCTTGGCGAACGGCGTGTTGCAGGACTTCTCCAGCGCGTACACGAGCGGCACCTGGCCGGCGCCGCAGGCCGCGCCGCCGTAGTTGGGCAGGCTGATGTTGGTGTTGGGCAGCGGCAGCCGCTGCGGTGCGTCGACCGTGGTGTCGCCGCCGCGCGAGGAGTCGTCCTCCAGGTACGCCGCCGCCGTCACCACCTTGAACGTCGACCCCGGCGGGTACGTCTGGGCGATGGCCCGGTTGAGCAGCGGCTGGCTCTTGTCCTTGTCCAGCTCGTTGTAGCGGGTGAACACCGTGCCCTTGTCGGTGCCCGACAGCTCGGCCGGGTCGAAGGTGGGCAGCGACACCATCGCCAGGATCCCGCCCGTCCGCGGGTCGAGCGCCACCAGCGCGCCGCGCTTGCCGCTGGCGCGCAGGGCGTCGTAGGCCGCCTTCTGCGCCTTGGGGTTGATCGTGAGGTCGACGTTCGCGCCCCTGGTCGGCTCGCCCGTGAACAGGTCGATGCTCCGCCGCAGCAGCAGGTCGGCGCTGGAGCCGTCGAGGAGCTTGTTCTCGGCCCCCTCGATCGCGCTCGCACTCTCGGGCGAGAAGTAGCCCGTGACGTGCGCGTAGAGCTTCCCGTCGGTGTACTTCCTGAGGAACCTGAAGTTCTTGTTGTCGGTCTCCACCGATTGGGCGATCACCTTGCCGCCGGCGGTGATGCGCCCGCGCTCGACGGCGTAGCGCTCGTAGTAGTTGCGTCGGTTGCTCGGGTTGGAGCGGTAGTCGTCGGCCCGGACCGCCTGGAGGATGTTCACGTTGATCATCAGGAGCGCGAACATGACCAGGCAGGCCACGGCCGTGCGCTTCAGAGTGCTGTTCATCGCTGGAACACCTGGGTGAGTCCTTCGTTCTGGATCGCCTGGGGCGGGGGCCGTCGCGCCGCGTCTGACATGCGTACCAGCAGCGCGATAAGGATCCAGTTAGCCAGCAGCGCCGAGCCGCCCTGCGACATGAACGGGGTGACCAGGCCGGTCAGGGGGATGAGGTTCGTCACGCCGCCGACGATGATGAACACCTGCCAGGCCAGGATGAACGACAGGCCGCCCGCCAGCAGCTTCGAGAACGGGTCTCGGGCCACGAGCGAGGTGCGCAGGCCGCGCTCGACCAGCAGCGCGTAGAGCATGAGCAGCGCCATCAGGCCGGTCAGCCCGAGCTCCTCGCCGGTCGCGGCGAAGATGAAGTCGGAGAAGCTCAGCGGGATCAGGTCGGGGTGGCCCTGGCCGAGCCCGGTGCCGAGGATTCCGCCCGCGCCGAACCCGAACAGCCCCTGCATGATCTGGTAGCTCTTGCTGCACATCGGGTCGCCCGGCGGGTCCTCCAGGCAGACGGGCGCGGTGCCGTAGTAGACCGGGTTGCTCGGGTCGAGCCAGGCGTCGAAACGCGCGCCCACGTGGTCGAAGACCTGCCCGGCGAGGAAGGCGCCGCCGACGAACAGCAGGATGCCGATGAGCACCCACGAGGTGCGCTGGGTGGCGATGTAGAGCATCGCGATGAACGTGCCGAACAGCAGCAGCGAGGTGCCCAGGTCCTTCTCGAAGACCAGCACCAGCAGGCTGAGGCCCCAGGTGACCAGGACCGGGCCGAGGTCACGGGCGCGCGGCAGGTCGATGAAGAGCAGCCGCCGCCCGGCCAGCGCCAGCACGTCGCGCTTGGCCACCAGGTAACCGGCGAAGAAGACCACCAGCGCCAGCTTGGCGAACTCGCCCGGCTGGATGGAGAAGCCGCCGACGCGGATCCAGATCTTGGCGCCCTGGACCTCGCTGAGCGAGCCGGGCAGCAGCGCCGGGATCGCCAGCAGCACCAGGCCCACCGCGCCCGCCGTGTACGTCAGGCGTTGCAGCATGCGGTGGTCGCGCAGCACGATCAGCGTGATCGAGAACATCACGACGCCGACGCCGGTCCACATGATCTGGTTGGCCGCCGAGGCGCCCTTCATGTCGGCCGACTCCAGCCGGTAGATCATCACCAGCCCGAGGCCGTTGATCAGGGTCACCAGCGGCAGGATCAGCGGGTCGGCCCAGGGCGCGAACTTGGCCAGCACCAGGTAGGCCGCCAGCATCAGGCCGCCCAGGCCCAGCCCGTAGGCCAGCATGCCGGCCGGCACCTTGCCGTCGACGGCCAGGCCGACGTTGGCGTAGGCGCCCATGATGATCAGCACCGCTATGGCGAGCAGGACCAGCTGGGCCACCCGCCGTTTGGCCGGCATCGGGACGGGGGTCGCGAGCATTTCTGCCATTTATTGCGATTTCGTCTTGGTGGCGGAGGGAGTCGGGGACGTGGCCGTGGTGGAGCTCGTGTCGCCCGTGTCACCCTTGTCGTCCTGGGAGAACTTCAATCCGTTTATCTTCGTCACGCCTTCGTTGACGTCGGTGACGGGGATGCCGCTCTTGATCAGGGCCTGGTCCGCCGGGGACAGCTTGGAGAGCGGACGGCCGGTGCGCTTCTCCACGTGGAAGAACTCGATCGGCCCCACCTCCTGCTTGATCCCCTGGAAGATGACCACTTCGTCGCCCCTGGCACCGACGAAGAACTGGTCCTGGGTCCACTGCCATCCGAGGTAACCGCCGGCGCCCAAGGCGACGGCGCCCACCCCGAGCACGGTGACCAGCACGGGCCACACACGACGGCGCCGCCCCGACCGCCGCGTCGCCTGCGCGACCGGCTCGTCGAAGTCGTCACCGTCGGTGATCGCCGGCTGGGGTGCGGTCACCGCGCTCACTCGCCCCGGCTGGGTCTCCGGGGCGCCTCCTCGTAGCCTGGTCATCCCCGCGGCGCCGACGACCGCCGCCTCCACGGGAACCTCCTGGCCGTCGCTGATCTCCAGCACGTCGGCGAGCACGCATGTGATGTTGTCGGGCCCGCCGCCCCGGTTCGCCAGATCGATGAGCTGGCGGACCACCTCTTCGGGGTCGTCGATGTTGGTCAGCGTGGCGTGCAGCGTCTCGGCGCTCACCACGCCCGACAGGCCGTCGGAACAGAGCAGGTAGCGGTCGCCCACCTGCGCCTCGCGCAGGGTGAGGTCGGGATCGACCTCGCCGCTGCCGTCGAGCGCGCGCAGCAGGATCGATCGTTGGGGGTGCGTGGCCGCCTCTTCGGGCGTGATGCGCCCGTCGTCGACGAGCTGCTGCACCAGGGTGTGGTCATGGGTGATCTGGTAGAGCTCGCCGCGTCTCAGGAGGTAGGCGCGCGAGTCGCCCACGTGCACCAGGGCGACCTGGGTGCCGTTCCAGAGCATGGCGGTGAGCGTCGTGCCCATGCCTTTGAGGCTGGGATCCCGCCCGACCATCTCGTGCAGCCGGCGATTGGCGTCGCGCACCGCTGCCTCAATGGCGTTGAGCAGGTCACCCCCCTGTTGGGCCTCTTCCAGAGAGGCCATGGCGGCGATGGCGACAGAGCTCGCCACCTCGCCGTGTGCGTGCCCGCCCATGCCGTCGGCGACGGCCAGCAGGCGGCCGCTAGCGTACGCCGAGTCCTCGTTCCCTTCGCGGAGGAGGCCGACGTCCGAGCGGGCGGCGTAGCGGAGTGCGATGGTCATTTGCGCAATTCAATGACTGTCTTGCCGACGCGGATCGGAACACCGAGCGGCACCGGGGTCGGACGGGTGACTTTCGAGCGGTCGAGATACGTGCCGTTGGTCGAACCGAGATCTTCCACGATCCACTGACCGTCCTGAGGGAAGAGCCGGGCATGCCGGCTGGATGCGTAGTCGTCGCTGACTACCAGCGTGGCGTCGTTCGCCCGGCCAATGGTGATGGGCGTCTCCGTGAGGTTAATGGTGGTGCCCTGCAATGGGCCACCGGTAACGATGAGCTGGCGTGGCTCGCCCTTTTTGCTCTTGGGCTTGACCACCGGTTTGGCGGGCTTCACGGCTTTGCGCGGGCCCGCGGGAGCCGTGCGTGAACCGAACAAGTCAGTCCGGATCACGCCGACTGCGGCAATGACGAAAAACCACAGCACCGCCAGGAAGGCGAGCCGGATCAGCAGCAGCGTGAGCTCGGACATGGACCGTCTGTCTACCCCTAATCGCGCCGGAACACCAGAGTCGTGCGTCCCAGCGTCACTCGCGTGCCGTTCTGGAGCTCGATTCTGCGTACCGGCTGGCCGTTGACGAAGGTGCCGTTCGTCGAACCGAGATCGACGAGGGCCACGAGCTGCCCCTCGACGCGCAGCTCCGCATGGTGCCGCGAGACTCCCGGATCGACAAGACGAAGATCGCAGTCGGTGCCCCTGCCTAGCAAGGTCACCGGCGTGGTGAGCTCGTAGGAGCGGTCGCCCTGCGGGTCGTCCTGGGTGGAGACGAGCAGCCTGGGCCGCCCGTTGAAGGCCCCGGGCCTGGACGGGGGCAGGTCGCTCGCCGGCTGGCGGATCTCGTCCTGCTCCACCGTCGCGCCACGGATGACGCCGGACCGGATGCGGAACAGGCCCACAGCCAGGTCGCCGGCGGTCTCGAAGCGCACCCGGACCGGTCCCACGAAGGAGTAGCCCTGTTCCTTGGCGTACTCCCTGGCGAGGTTGGCCAGCTCGTGGCTGATGCTGTCGGCGTAGACCTCAAGCCGTTCGCTGTCGGTCGTGGACAGCTCCACCACGAAGTCGTTGGGCACGAGCGTCCGGCCTTGTGCGACGATCGCCGCCCGCTCGTCCATCTCCCGTTGAACCGCGCTGGCGACCTCGACCGGCTGAAGGTCAGATTTGAACGCCCGCGCAAAGGCCCCCTCAACCAAGCCTTCGAGCCTTCGCTCGAAGCGCTGAAGGACTCCCACCGGGTACCTCCCTTCTTCCCTGCATATGATCGCGGCCCCAGACGCTTCCGGCGCCCGGTTTCCGCTCGTCCCACGTGGCGGCGTCGTGACGCTCGTTGCCAGTCGCGCCCAGCTCCTCCGCTTCCGTGTCTTCTGCGATCGTATCCGGGTTCAGTACCAGTGGCTGTTCCGTGCTACTGTTTCTCCGCACCCACAAACGGGCGGGTGGCGGAACGGCAGACGCGCACGGTTCAGGTCCGTGTGTCCGAAAGGACGTGAGGGTTCAAATCCCTCCTCGCCCACTCGGTGACTAGGGGATCCTTGGTCGCCGGCCTTACAGGTCGGCTTCCTCGGGTCCCCTCGTCATATCTGCCCGGGGGATAACCCCCGGACCCCCAGGGGGACAAGCGTTCGGGGGATTCTCCCCCGGACCCCCGTCCATGAGGGTTGCTGTTCGTGGGTCTGGCCCACCGTTTCGTACCGGGTCTTGTTGCGCAAGGGTTCTGGGATTTCTTTCTTGTGACGTGGTTCTTGGACTTTAGGTCAGCTGACTTGCAGCGAACTTTCTGGTGGCTTGCGTGATTTAGGTCACATTGGTTTGGTGGGCGGGTTCGGGTGATCCTGAGGGCTACGGCAAACTGTGGCCGCTGGGTTTCTGTTCAGGGGGTTGCCGCACATGGATGACTCGATGGTTCAGCTGCTCACGCCCTCCGGTGAGCGCGTGGAGCATCCGGAATATCCGCTGGTCGTCTCGGATGATGAGATCCGGGATCTTTATCGGGATCTCGTGGCCGTCCGGCGGATCGACTCCGAGGCCGTCGCGCTCGCGCGTCAGGGGGAGCTGGGGCTGTGGACGTCCCTGCTCGGGCAGGAGGCCGCCCAGGTCGGCTCCGGGCGCGCCATCGGGGATCTGGACGCCGTCTTCCCCTCCTACCGGGAGCACGGCGTCGCCTACTGCCGGGGGATGGACCCCCTCGACGTGGTCGCCATGTGGCGCGGCGTCAACCACGGCGGCTGGGACCCGTCCCGGCACAACTTCTTCCTGTACACGATCGTCATCGGGACGCAGGCGCTGCACGCCACCGGTTACGCGATGGGCATGCAGCGCGACGGCGTCATCGGCACCGACAAGGCCGGGGCGACCATCGTCTACTTCGGCGACGGCGCCACCTCCCAGGGCGACGTGAACGAGGCGTTCGTCTTCGCGGGCGCCTGCCACGCGCCGATCGTGTTCTTCTGCCAGAACAACCAGTGGGCCATCTCCGAGCCCCAGGAACGCCAGTCGCGGATCCCGCTGTACCGCCGGGCCGAGGGCTTCGGGTTCCCCGGCGTCCGGGTCGACGGGAACGACGTGCTGGCCTGCCTCGCGGTCACGCGCAAGGCGCTGGCCGACGCCCGGTCGGGGCAGGGGCCCACGCTCATCGAGGCGTTCACGTACCGGATGGGGGCGCACACCACCTCCGACGACCCCACCCGCTACCGGGCCAAGGACGACGTCGAGGCGTGGCGGCGGCGCGACCCCATCGAGCGGGTCAGGGCGTACCTGACCGCGGCCGGCACCGGCGACGACTTCTTCCGCGAGGTCGAGGCCGACGCCGCCAAGATCGGGGCCGAGCTGCGCAGGCGACTGCTCGAACTGCCCGACCCCGCCCCTTCGGCGATCTTCGAACACGTCTACGCCGAGCCGCACCCGCTCATCGAGGCCGAGCGGGCGCAGCACGCCGCCTACCTCGACGGGTTCGCCGCCGGGGAGTAGGCGCGCGAGGCGGCCTTGGTGTCCAGGAGCTCGCCCAGCAGGTCCGTGAGGCTCACCATGCCGATGACCGCGCCGCCCTGGCCGGTGACCAGCGCCAGGTGCGCGCGGGCCTCCTGAAGGGCCGTCACGGCCTCGGGGACCTGCGTGACGCACGCGAGCCTGGGCAGCGGCCTGGCGAGCTCACCGGCCGTACGCGTGGGCTGCAGGAGGGCGTCACGGGCGTGCAGGACGCCCTCGATCCCGGCCGGACCGCCCACCAGCAGCCGCAGGTGGCCGCTGCCCGCCGCCCTGGCCCTGATCTGGGCCGACCCGGCGGCCGGCGGCACCTTCACAGCCCGGTCGATCGGCACCATCAGGCGCTCGATGCCCTCGGCCTGCAGCCGCAGCGCGCGGGTGAGCAGGTCGTGCTCCTCGCGGTCGAGCAGGCCCATCCGGCCCGACTCGCCCACCAGCATGGCGAGCTGCCGGGGCGTCCTGGTGGTGGCCAGCTCGTCGCGCGGCTGCACGCCGAACAGGCGCAGGATCAGGTTGGTCAGCGCGTTGAGCGACGACAGCAGCGGCCGCATGAGCTGCGTGAACCCGCGGAACGGCAGCGTCAGCACCAGCGCCGCCCGCTCGGGGTGCGTCAGCGCCCACGACTTGGGCGCCATCTCGCCCACCACCATGTGCAGGAACGTCACCAGCGCCAGCGCGATCGTCAGCGCGATCGGCATGCGCAGCGACTCCGGCACGCCGACGGCGGCGAAGACCGGCTCAAGGAAGTGCTCGATGGCCGGCTCGGTGACCTGGCCGAGGCCGAGCGTGCACAGCGTGATGCCCAGCTGCGCGCCGGCCAGCATGAGCGAGAGCTGACGCCCGCCGCCCACGGCCGACTTGGCCGCGACCCGGACCAGGCGGTTGCCGCCCGAGGCCATCTCCTCCAGGCGGTGCCGCCTGGCGGAGACGAACGCGAACTCGGCGGCCACGAACAGCGCGTTGAACAACAGCAGCGCGAGGCTGACCAGGATCATCGTCATCGGGACGCCTCCGCGTGCTGCACGGGCGCGAGCCGCACCCATTCGGGCACCCGGCGGTTGAGCGACATGACGGTCAGCTCGGCCAGGTGCTCGGCCGCGTCGTCGGCGAACGGGTCGGCGTCCCCCTCGATCGGGACGGTCACCATGTCGCCGGGGTCGGGCATCCGGCCCAGCCGGGCCAGCACCAGGCCGGCGAGGGTGTCGTAGTCGTCGCTCTCCGGCAGGGCGACGCCGGTCGCGCGCTCGACCTCGTCCAGCCTGAGCCAGCCGGGCACCTCCCAGACGCCGCCGGGGCGCTCGACGGCGCCCGCCGGCTCGGGGTCGTTCTCGTCGACGAGCTCGCCGACCAGCTCCTCGGCCAGGTCCTCGACGGTGAGCACGCCGGCCAGGCCGCCGTACTCGTCGATGACGCAGACGATGTCGTCGTTGGCCGCCCGCATCCGGTCGAGGACGGCCGGCAGCGGCAGCGAGTCGGGCACCAGCAGCGCGGGGCGGGTGATGCTGCCGACCAAACCCTCGTCCAGGCCGGACTCCAGCAGCTCGCGCACGCCCGTCACGCCCACCACGTCGCCGTCGTCCCCGACGACGGGATAGCGGGAGTGGCCGCGGTCGCGCATGACCTCCAGCAGGTCGGAGATGGGCTGGGAGTCGCGCAGCGCCACCACGCGGGGGCGCGGCACCATGATCTCCTCGGCGCTGTGGTCACCGAACTCCAGGGCGCGCTCCAGCAGCTCCGACAACCTCGGGGGCAGCTCGCCCGCCTGGGTCGACTCCTCGATGATCCGGGAGAGCTCCTCGGGGGTGGCCCCGTGCTCGACCTCCTCGACCGGCTCGATGCCGACGCGGCGGAGCAGCCCGGTGGCGGCCGAGTCGAACAGCTTGACCACCGGCCCGACGACCGCCAGGTAGACCAGCGTGGACCCGGCCAGGAACTTGGCCACCGGCTCGGGCCTGGCGATGCCGAGGTTCTTCGGCGCCAGCTCGCCGAGCACCATCTGCACCACGGTCGCCACGAACACGCCGGCGGCCACGGACAGCCCCGTGATCGCCGCGTCGGGCAGGCCCGTGCCGTCGAGCCAGGGCCGTACCAGGACGGAGATGGCCGGCTCGGCCAGGAAGCCGACGAGCAGGGCCGTGACGGTGATGCCGAGCTGTGCGCCCGAGAGCATGAACGAGAGCCGGGAGGTCACCTGGAGCGCCTTTTCGGCCTGAACGTCACCGGCGGCGGCCTGCTCGCGCAGGAGGCCCCGGTCGGCGGCGACGAAGGCGAACTCCTGGGCGACGAAGTACCCGGTTGCGGCGGTGAGGAGGAAAAGGGCCAGCAGGCCGAGATAGGCGCTCACCGGGGTGAGCCCTCAGAGGAACCCGTGCCGAGGCACGGGCCAAGACTCCACGAGTCCGGAGCGGACACGATCATCCCTTCGATAGAGGTCGTCCATAACGCTAACGACGCAGTCCGCGTCTATGTTTCCGCAGTGACTCTCCGCTAGTTGTGTGTACTTGTCCGTGGGAGAAACTTGGTGAGATGTCTTCACTGCCAGGGGGTTGGACGTAGCGTCTATGGCATACCGAAGGGAAGAAGGCGAAGTGTCTGAGGACGACCGTACGCGGGCCATGCGCTCGCCGGGCGACGGCCGCCCGCTGCCACCGAGGCCCGGCGACGGGCAGCGCTCCGGTGGCGCACCCGCCCACCGGGTCCCGCCGGGCGTGCCGAACGCGGCCACGTCCAAGCTGCCCGCCTACTCCGACGAGCAGCAGTCGCCGCCGCCTCCGCCGCCGTCCCGATCGGGAAAGGTCTACGGACGTGAGCGCGCCGGGAGCAGCCCGGTCAAACCGCTCAGGGCGGCGGGCGAGACCGCGCCGAAGGAGCCGCGCGGGCCCAGGGGGCCGCGGGTGCGCGGCCGGACCGTCCTGAAGATCGTCGCGGGCCTGGTCGCGCTGCTCCTGGTGGCGTCCGTGGGCCTGTTCTTCTGGATCAACTCCCGGCTGGCGGGCATCGACGGGGTGCTCGACGAGTACGAGGGCCGGCCCGCCGACACACCCGGCACCAACTGGCTGCTGGTCGGCTCCGACAGCCGCAAGGGCC
This sequence comes from Nonomuraea sp. NPDC001636, assembly GCF_040298265.1. Classification (NCBI taxonomy): domain Bacteria; kingdom Bacillati; phylum Actinomycetota; class Actinomycetes; order Streptosporangiales; family Streptosporangiaceae; genus Nonomuraea; species Nonomuraea sp. NPDC001636. The sequence goes on along the minus strand of NZ_JBEOZT010000031.1, from coordinate 68,104 downwards.
TGACCGCGGCCGAGCGCAAGAAGCTGGCCACCGGGCGCGCGGTCGGGCAGCGCACCGACTCGATGATGCTGCTGCACATCTCCGACAACGGCGACAAGCCCACCCTGGTCAGCCTGCCGCGCGACTCGGCGGTGACCATTCCGGGGCGCGGGCGCGACAAGCTCAACGCGGCGTACGCGGCCGGCGGGCCGAAGCTGCTGGTCCGCACGATCGAGACGGTCACCGGCGTGCACGTCGACAACTACATGGAGATCGGCTTCGCCGGCTTCGTGGACATCGTGGACGCGATCGGCGGCGTCGAGATCAACGTCCGGGCCGACGTCGACGACCCCAAGGCCGGGCTCAAGCTCAAGAAGGGCAAGCAGGTGCTCAACGGCGCCCAGGCCCTCGGCTACGTACGCACCCGCAAGGGCGGCGCGCTGCCGGACTTCGAGCGCACCAAGCGGCAGCGGCAGTTCCTCGGCGCGGTGGTGAAGAAGGCCGCCAGTCCGGGCGTGCTGATCAACCCGTTCACCTCGATCCCGCTGGCCATGAGCGCCACGGACGCGGTCGAGGTCGACTCCGGCACCGGCGCGTTCGACATGCTCTCGCTGGGGCTGGCGATGGGCGACAGCCCGGTCACGACGGTGGTGCCGTTCGGCGGGAACGAGATCGTCGCCGGCGGCGGCGCGGCGGTCAAGTGGGACCGGCTCAAGGCGCTGGCCCTCTTCGACGCCCTGAAGGCCGACAAGCCGGTGCCGAAGGAGATCGTGGACGCCGGTTGACCCCTTCCCGCGCAGGCGCGAGCCTCGCGGGAACGGCCGGGCCCGGCGGGGCCCGGCTCAGTCAGCGGCCCGGCTCAGGTCGTGGTGGCGGCGACGGCCGCGGCGGTGGAGGCGGTGACGGCGATGGCCGCGGTGATGGCGGCGATGGTCTTGGCGACCGCCTGGCCGGCCCACTCGCCCTCGGCGATCTCCTTGACGCGCCCGCGGTCGGCGCCCGGGAAGGCTTTGCGGTCGAGCTTCGCCGCATGCATGATCGCGATCAGCGTGGCGGTGCGCTCGTCGGGGTCGGCGCCCGCGAGGACGGCCGTGACGCGTTCACGCACGTCGGCCTCCACCTGAGGGTCCGCCTCCGGCCAGCGCGTGGTCGGGAAGACGCCCAGGATCCGGCCGCGCTCCTCGGCCAGCACGCCCGCCTCGGCGAGCCTGGTGAGCAGGCGTCTGCGCAGCTTGTCCGACTGCAGCCGCTGCACCCACCACGCGGGCTTCCTGGCCTTGCCGTCCTCGGCCATGCGGGCGAGGGCGGCGTCGAGCTCCGCGTCGCCCAGCGGGGTGGGGTCCGTCACTGTCACCTTGTCGTCGGCCAGCTCGACGCGGCCCGCGGCGGCCAGCTCGGCGAGGATCGCGCCGCCGAGCGCCGGGTGGAGCTGGACGCCTCCGATGAGCTGCTTGCCTTCTTCCTCGTCGAGGGCGAGGAGGAGGAGTTCTTCGGCAATCGTCACGGTCATGTCCCGACACTAACCTCCCAGGCATGAGCATTTCGGAAAGACTTCACGCGATCGGCCGGCCCTTGCTCCAGGCGCAGCTGGACCATCCCACGGTGGCCGGCATCGGGCGCGGCGACCTGCCGGAGCCGGTCTTCCGGTCCTGGCTGGAGCAGGACTACCTGTACCTGCTCGACTATGTGCGGGTGTTCTCCAGGCTGGCCTGGCAGGCGCCGGACGGGCATCTGGGCGACCTGGTGGATCTGGCGTACGCGACGTACCACGACGAACTGCGTCTGCATCGGTCGTTGTCGGCGGAGTTCGGGGCCGATCTGGACAATGCGGTGAAGGGGCCGGCGTGTGTGGCGTACACGGCGTTCCTGTTGGAGGCGGCGGGGTCGTACGGGGAGGGGTTGGCGGCGCTATATCCGTGTATGTGGGGATATTCGAGTCTTGGCAGGATCCTCGCCGAGAACCCGCCCGCCGAGCCGCGGTACCGCGCCTGGGTGGACACCTACGCCGACCCGGCGTTCGCGGCGCTGACCGTACGGATCGGGCAGATGATCGACGAGGCCGACCCCGACCCCGTACGGGCGGAGGCGCTGTTCGCCGAGGGCATGGCACACGAGCTGGCCTTCTGGGACGTGCCGTAGTCGCGTGCCGGTCCGGCGCGCGCCATACCCTGGGGGCATGCCGGAACTTCCCGAGGTGGAGTCGCTCACCAACTTCCTGCGCGAGCGGGCGGTCGGCCGCTCGATCGCCGGCGTCGACGTCGTCGGCTTCCAGGCGCTCAAGACGTTCGACCCGCCCGTCACCGCGCTCGGCGGGCTCACCGTCACGGGCGTGTCGAGGCACGGCAAGTTCCTCGACCTCGACTGCGACGGCCTGCACCTGATCATCCATCTGGCCCGCGCCGGCTGGCTGCGCTGGCGCGACGACCTGACCGGCGCGCGGCCGGTGCGGCCGGGCAAGGGGCCGCTGGCCGTACGCGTACGGCTGGCGCCCGACGACGACGGCCTGGCCCCCGGCTTCGAGCTGACCGAGGCCGGCACGCAGAAACGGCTGGCCGTCTACGTCACCGACAAGCCGGAGGACGTGCCCGGCGTCGCCGCCCTGGGCCCCGACCCGCTCGACGACGCCTTCACCGTCGAGGCGCTCAAGCGCATCGTGGGCGGCAACCGCACCCAGATCAAGGGGCTGCTGCGCGACCAGAAGGTGATCGCGGGCATCGGCAACGCCTACTCCGACGAGGTGCTGCACGCGGCGAAGATGTCGCCGTTCAAGATCGCCGCGACGCTGACCGACGCGCAGATCGCCGACCTGCACGAGGCCATCGTGACGACGCTGCGCGACGCCGTCGAACGGGCGCACGGGCTGGCCGCCAAAGACCTCAAGGCGGAGAAGAAGTCCGGGCTGCGCGTGCACAACCGGGCCGGCCAGCCGTGCGACGTGTGCGGCGACACGATCCGCGAGGTGTCCTTCGCCGACTCCGCGCTCCAGTACTGCCCGACCTGCCAGACGGGCGGGAAGCCGCTGGCCGACCGGCGGATGTCGCGCCTGCTCAAGTAGGGTCCCGGGCGCGGGATGATGGAGGCATGACCGTTCCAGAGATCGACGTCACCGCCGTTCCCGACGACGCCTACCTGCTCGACGTCCGCGAGCAGGACGAGTGGCTGGCCGGCCACGCCCCCGAGGCCGTGCACATCCCCATGTCGCAGATCCAGGGCCGGGTCGAGGAGGTGCCCGCCGACCGCACCGTCTACGTGGTGTGCCGGGTCGGCGGCCGGTCGATGCAGGTCACCGCGTGGCTCAACCAGCTCGGGCGCGACGCCGTCAACGTGGGCGGCGGCATGCAGTCGTGGGAGTTCGCGCGCCGTCCCATGGTCAGCGAGACCGGGCAGGAGCCTTTCGTGGCCTAATGCCCCACTGTGGCGGTTCCGCCGCCATTGAGGCATGATGAGGGCGCCAACTGCATAGTCGCGGGAGCTCGGGGTGCCGGGCTGAGAGGGCAGCAACACAGCCGCTGCCGACCGCCTGAACCTGTCCGGGTAATGCCGGCGTAGGGAGTGTGCGATGACGCATGTCGTCGACGAAGTTCCGCTGACCCTTGACGGCGCGCCCCCCAAGACCCTCGGCGTCCTCGACCAGGGCGCGCTCTGGGCCAACCTCGGTGTCAGCCTCCTCGGCTTCTCCGGCGCGCTCGTCCTGATCGATCCCCTGGGCAACGCGCCGCTCAGCCTCGTGGCCGCGCTCACGGCCGCCGTGGTGGGCAGCCTCATCGGCACGGCCATGGTCGGCCTGTCGGCCATCCCCGGCACGCAGACCGGGCGGCCGGCGATGGTGCTGCTGCGCGGGCTGTTCGGGGCGAAGATGTCGTACGTCCCGTCCGTGCTGAACATCGTGCAGATGCTCGGCTGGGGGGCCTTCGAGCTCTGGGTGATCGCCAAGGCCGCGAGCGCGATCTTCGGGAGCGTCCCGTACCAGGTGTGGGTGGTGGTGGCGGGGGTGCTGACCACCGCGCTCGCCGTCTGGCCGCTCGGGTCGATCAGGCTGCTGCGCCGGTACGTGACCGCCGGCGTGATCGTGTCGCTGATCTGGTTCACCGTGTCGTTCCTGGGCGAGGCGCCGACGTACACGGGCGGGTCGTGGACGGCCTTCGCCCCGGCCGTCGACTACGTCATCGCCCTGTCGGTGTCGTGGGTGCCGATGGCCGCCGACTTCGCCAGGCACTCGCGTTCCAGCCGGGCCGCCTTCACCGGCGTCGTCGGCGGCTACACCGTCGCCCAGGTGGCCTGCCTGGCCCTCGGCGTGTACGCGGTGGCCATCGCGGGCGCCCAGGCGGTCCAGGCCGACGGCATGGTCGTGTTCCAGCCGTTCGTCGCGGCGCCGCTGGGCGCGCTGTTCTTCGGCATCCTGGTGCTGCGCGAGACCGACCAGTCCTTCGCCAACGTCTACTCCACCACCGTCTCGCTGCAGAACCTCATGCCGAAGGTGGACCGGCGGATCGTCTCCACCGCGATCGGCGTGCTCACCACCGCGATCGCCCTGGTCGTGGACGTCACCTCCTACGGCGCGTTCCTCGGGGTGATCGGCGCGGTGTTCGTGCCGATGTTCGCGGTGCTGGCCGTCGACTACTTCGTGCTCGGCGGCGCGGCCCGCTGGAACACCGCCGAGGACGCGCCCTCGCGCTGGCTGATGCTGCTGCCGTGGGCGCTGGGCTTCGCCGCCTACTGGTTCACCACCTCGACGCCCACGGTCGCCGGCTGGGACGACTTCTGGGCCTCCGCCCGCGAGGCCGTCGGCTTCACGCGGGAGCCGTGGATGAACGGCGCGCTCGGCGGCGCGCTGGTCGCGGCCCTGGTGACGCTGCTCATCGGCGTGCTCGGCCGGCGCCGCTCAGCGGCCCGCTGAGACCCGGCGTTCGACGTTGAGCAGGTGCTGCTTGGCGGCCACGCCTCCGGCGTAGTCGCCGAACTCGCCGTCCTCACGGACCACCCGATGACAGGGCACGATCACGCACACGGGGTTGGCGCCGACCGCGTTGCCGACCGCGCGAAGGGCGCGCGGCCGTCCGATGCTCGCGCCGATCTCCTCGTACGTCGTGGTCGTGCCGTAGGGCACGGCCATGGTCTTCTGCAGCACGGTACGGGCGAACGGCGTGGCCAGCGCGAGGTCGACCGGCGTGGCGAAGGTGCGCAGCCGGCCGGAGAAGTACGCGTCGAGCTCGCGGCGCACCGGGTCGAGGCGGCGGGCGTCGGGCCCGATGAACGTGCCGACCTCCTTGGCCAACCGCTCGAACACGGTGTTCTCGGCCTCGAAGCTGCAGGCCGCGATGCCCTTGCCGGTCACCGCGAGCACCAGCCTGCCCACCGCGCCGTCGTAGGTGCCGAACGCGATGTCCGGGGGCCCCTCTCCCTTGTAGGTGCTGGAGGTCACTCTCAGCAGGGCATCGAGGTCGCTGCTCGACATGCCTCTCACCCGTTTCAGCCACCGGAATCTTCGTGAGCGCAGCGTATCGGACGGATCGCCCGTCAGACCCACCACGCCACGTGCACTATGGAGGTGTGGGATACGCATGGGTCGGCAGTGACGAGGAGATCGCTCGCGCCGTGCTCGCCGGGTCCCCCAACGCCGTGGTGGCGCTCGACCGCGACCAGAGCGTGCTGGTCTGGAACGCGGCGGCCGAGCACCTGTTCGGCTGGACGGCGGCCGAGATGCTGGGTCGCCGGGCGCCGATCGTCCCCGACGAGCTGGCCGCCGAGCACAACGCGGTGCTGGAGCGCGTACGCACCGGGGGGCAGGTGTCGTTGCGCACCAAGCGCGTCCACAAGGACGGCAGGCCGCTCGACCTGCGGGTGGACATCAACGCCCTGCGCATGGGCAACTCCGTGGTCGGCTACGTCCTGGCCCACCATCCCGCGCGGGCCGACGAGGTCGCGGGGCTGCGCATGGAACGCCGGGCCCGGCTGGTGCACCGGCTCACCGACGTGGTCGGCGACATCAACTCCGAGCTGGAGCTGCCGGCCGTGCTCGACCGCATCTCGGCCAGCCTCACCGAGCTGACGGGCGCGGACGCGGGCGGGTTCGTGCTGATCGAGGGGGAGCGGCTGCGGCTGGTCAGCACGTACCGGCTGCCGGAGACGCTCAGGGGCACCACCACCGGCCTGCGGACGAGCCTGGTGGACAAGCTCTTACGGACGGGCAAGACCGTCATGCTGGAGTCCCAGGGGCTCGGCGACCTGGTGTGGGCCAGGCTCAACGGGCTGCACACGATCGCGCTCGGCCTGGCCGCGGTCGGCGGCCGCCCCTACGGAGCCCTCTACGCGCTGTTCGCCGGGCCCGCCCCCGGCCACCTGGAGCTGGAGCTGCTCGAACTGCTGGCCGGGCACGCCGGCATCGCGGTCGGCAACGCGGTGGCCTACCAGGAGGCGGTGCGGCAGCGGGCGCACGAGCGGGCCGTGTTCGACGCCAGTGCCGACGGCATCGCCGTGCTGGACGACGCCGGCCGGGTCGTGCGCTGGAACCCCGCCGCGGCCGAGCTGACCGCCTTCCCCGCCGACGCGGTGATCGGCGGCCCGCCGCCGTTCCCGCTGCCCAGCCCCGGCGAGAAGCTCACGTTCCAGCTGGAGAACGGGCGCTGGCTGGACGTGGTGAGCGCGCGGATCGAGGAGACCGGCGAGATCGTCATCGACTTCCGCGATGTCACCCAGGCCAAGGAGCTGGAGGAGGCCAAAGACCTCTTCCTGGCCACCACCAGCCACGAGCTGCGCACGCCGATCACGATCGTGCGCGGGTTCGCCGGCACGCTCGACGCGCGCTGGGACAAGATGAGCGACGCGGAACGCCGCTCGGCCGTGCACACGATCGCCGAGCGGGCCGGATCGCTGGGCCAGCTCATGGACCACCTGCTGCTGGGAGCCAGGGCGGGCGCGGACGAGCTGGCCGTGCGGATCGAGACGTTCGACCTCGCGGCCCGGATCCACGCGGCCACGCTCGGACTCCCCGTGTTGTCCGACCGCCACCGCGTCGAAGTGCGCATCCCGGACGAATTGCCGCCGGTGCTGGGCGACGCCCTGGCAACCGACATCGTTTTGGGGCAATTGCTGGAGAATGCGTTTAAATATTCCCCAATGGGTGGATTGATCTGTGTTGGAGCTTGGCCCGAAGACGACGGCGTGGTCGTAGTGGTGGATGACGAGGGGGTCGGAATCCCACCGCCTGACCGCGAACGGATCTTTGAGCGCTTCGTCCAAGTGGACAGCGGGGACCGGAGGCGCTTTGGTGGAGTGGGGCTCGGCCTCTACATCGTGCGCAGTCTGGCCAGGGCTCAGGGGGGAGAAGTGAGTGCTCAGCCGAGGCCCGGAGGGGGTACGAGGATGCGGTTGATCCTGAGGCGCGCTTCCCCTATCCGATCCGACACACCGATGCGGTAACGAGGTGGTCACAGTTGAGCTGATCTATCGTCCAATGTGTACAAGCTGTGATCGAGATGCGGTTTCTGCGATTGGCTAACGGGGCATTTCGGTCGTACCGGGGAGTGTTCCCGCGGGGGGCACAGGGAACGGGGAGGTGGGTGTGTCAAGCGTGGTGCTGCTGCCGTACGCGCCGTCCAGCGTCGCCGTCGCCCGCCAGCGTCTGAGCACTGACCTGCAGGATTGCGGGGTCTACACCGCCGCGATCGACGATGCGGTGCTGGTGGTGAGCGAGTTGCTGAGCAACGCGCTGCGGCACGCGCATCCGCTGCCTTCAGGCATGGTGAGGGTCGCCTGGATGCGTAGCGACGATCACATAGAGGTGGCGGTCAGCGACGGGGGTGCGGCGACAGAGCCGCGGGCGGGCCGCCCGACCCTGTCTTCGCTCGGGGGCCGGGGGCTGGGGATCGTCGAATACGTGGCTGAGAGCTGGGGGGTTCGTCACGACGGTGACACGACGACGGTGTGGGCCATCCTGCCCGCACCCAACGGGGCGGCGGTGAACGGGCAGGTCGCGGCCCTGAAGGAGGCCGGTTAGGCGGTCCTGGCCGCCAGTACGGCCCGTTCGGTGACGGCCCACGCCGTGGAGACCAGGAGGTACAGGCCGGCCGCCAGGGGGAGCACGAGCACGGCCAGCGCGGAGCCGTACGGCAACAGCGGCATGACCTTGCGCAGCAACTCCGGCTGCTCCTCCGACACCTTGATCGAGCGTGCCGACAGCCATGCCAGCAGCACGAGCCCCGCGATCACGATGACAAAGACCGAAACCGGCCAACTGATCAGACCGAAATTGGCCACCACACCCGCGAGCTGCTGTCCCAGCGGCGCCCCGAACAGCGTGTGCCCCGCCAGTGCCGTCGGGTGCGTGGCCACCCTGAACATCAGCCACAGGAACGGCAATTGCGCCAGCATCGGCAAGATCCCCGCGAACGGTGACGTGCCCTCCCGGGCGTACAGAGCGGTCAGCTCCTTGGACAGCCGCTCGGGATCGCGCCCGTGGCGCTTGCGCAGCTCCTGCAACTTGGGCGCGAGCCGCTGCCGGACCTGGCCGGCCCGCGCCTGGCGGACGTTGAGCGGCAGCAGGACCAGGCGTACGGCGAGGGTGAACAGCACGATGGCGAGCGCGGCATGGCCGCCGGACACGCCGATGACGAACGTGACAAGTGAATCGATCATGAGCCCTTCAGACATGACGACGGATCAGGGCTCACACATGACGATGAGCCCCGCTTTGACGGAAGCGGGGCTCGCCTAAGGCGCTCGTGGACGCGGGCGTCCGGCCGCGTCGGGATCGCGCAGCCGCTGGAAGGCCGTGCGGCGCGCGTAGGTCAGCGGGAAGCCGGGAGACTCACCGCCGAGGACGGGCGGCAACGTGGCCGCCCACGTGGCCAGCAGGAGGATCGCCATCATGGTGATCCCCACCAGCCACGGATCGAACAGAAGCGACGTCACTGCGACGAACGGGACTTACCGACGACGGTGACCGCGATGAAGACAATCAGGGCGACGACCCCGACGATCAGGACGAGCTTGAACAGACCTGCCAGCAGCGGCAGGAGGAAGTTGAACAGCACGAAGAGACCGAGAAGGGTCCCTAAAACGAGCATCACGACTCTACTCATGAGGCCACCGTACGTCCTCCGAGCATGATCCGCGAGGCTTACGAACCTGTGACGTCCATGTCCGCCACCATGTCCGCCACGTGCGGCTCAGCCGTACGGTGAGACGGTGAACACCCGCATCCTGGTGGTCGACGACGATCCGACCGTGTCCGAGGTCGTGGCGCGCTATCTGGAGCGCGACGGGCACGAGGTGGAGTGCGTGGGCGACGGCGCGGAGGCGCTGCGCAGGGCCCTGGCCGACCCGCCCGACCTCATGGTGCTCGACCTGATGCTGCCCAGGATCGACGGGCTCCAGGTGTGCAGGAAGCTCAGGGAGCGGTGGCCGGTCCCGGTGATCATGCTGACCGCGCTCGGCGAGGAGATCGACCGGGTGGTGGGCCTGGAGACCGGGGCCGACGACTACGTGACGAAGCCGTTCAGCCCCCGGGAGCTGGCCTTGCGCGTGCAGTCGGTGCTGCGCCGGGCGCGGGGGGCGTCCGGCACGGCCGGCACCGGCGTGCTGCGCGACGGCGAGCTCGTCGTGGACGTCGGCGCCCACGAGGTGCGGCTCGGCGGCGCGCAGGTGATGCTGACGGCCAGGGAGTTCGACCTGCTGGCCTACCTCATGCGCAACCCGCGGCAGGCGTTCAGCCGGTCGGCGCTGCTCGACCAGGTGTGGGGGTGGTCGTTCGGCGACTCCTCGACCGTGACCGTGCACGTGCGGCGGCTGCGGGAGAAGGTCGAGGCGGACCCGACCGAGCCGCGGCGGATCGTCACGGTCTGGGGTGTCGGCTACCGGTACGAGCCGATGGAGAGCGCGGGGTGACGCCCCCCGAACCCTGCCTGGGCGGGACGTGCCCTCAGGCCATGGTGTCGGTGAGCGAGCTGCCCATGGTCGTGGCCGTCTCGGCGGGGCTGGGGCTGCTGGTCGCCGCCGCCGGCGTATGGGCCATGGGACGGCTTCGGACCAGGTCGATCGGGGTGATGCTGGCCGTCGTGGTGGTGGTCGCCGTGGCGGCGACGCTGGCGGGCGTGGTCGCCATCACCATGAAGATGATCATCGAGGGGGCGGTCAAGGACTTCGTGCTCAGCGTGGTCGCGGTGGGCGGCCTGGTGGGGCTCGGGGTCGCGTTCGTGCTGGCCAGGCGGGTGGTGGGGGAGAGCAGGCGACTGGTGGCGGCCGTGCGCGACGTGCCGTTCAGAGCGCCGCTGGGGTTGCCGGCCGAGCTCCAGGAGATCGCGAGCACCCTTGAGGAGGCGTACGCGCGGGAACGCGCGCTCGAAGGCGCGCGCCGGGAACTGGTCGCCTGGGTGAGCCACGACCTGCGCACGCCGCTCGCCGGCCTGCGGGCCATGGCCGAGGCCCTGGAGGACGGGGTGGTGGCCGACCACGAGACGGTCGCGCGCTACCACGGCCAGATCAAACTGGAGGTCGAACGGCTCTCGGCCATGGTGGACGACCTGTTCGAGCTGTCGCGCATCCACGCGGGCGCGTTGCGGCTCTCGCGGGCCAGGATCGGGCTCGCCGACCTCGTCGCGGACACGCTGGCCGGGGTCGAGCCGCTGGCCAGGGCCAAGGGGGTGGTGCTCACGGCGGAGGCGGCGGGGGCCGTGCCCGTGGAGGCCGACGCGGCGGCGCTGGGCCGGGCCCTGCGGAACCTGGTCGTCAACGCCATCCGGCACACGCCGTCGGAACGGGCCGTGGTGCTGCGGGCGGAGGTGGACGAGCAGGGGATGGCCTGCCTCTCGGTGGCCGACGGTTGCGGGGGGATTCCCGAGGAGGATCTGCCTCGGGTGTTCGAGGTGGCGTTCCGGGGGGAGGCCGCGCGTACGCCCACCGCCGACGGCGGCGCCGGGCTCGGGCTGGCGATCGCCCAGGGGATCGTCGAGGCGCATGATGGGATGATCGGGGTGGTCAACGAAGGACCGGGATGCCGGTTCGAGATCCGGTTGCCCCTGATGTCCGGAAGTTGACGTTCCCGCACGGTGTCCTGCCTCGATCTTCCGCTGTGGTCTCGCTTCCTCGATCGTGGGTCGCCCGGGTCTGGGCGCCCGGGTCAGGCGGGTTCGGGGAGCGCGGTGTCGCGTTGCCCAAACGACTCCGACATCGCCCGGAACGTCGGGCAGGGCCAGCGCCACATGCAGCTCCGGCACCGCAGGATCGGGTTGGCGGTGTCGCTCGTGATGCCACCCGCGTCGCGCGGCTGGTGCAGGTCGAGCAGCCGCAGCCCGAGCTCGGCGAACCTGAGCAGGTCGGCGCGGGAGCCGGCCAGGAAGTCGAGGTCTTCGCTCGCCAGCCTGGTGCGGATCGGGACGTAGCCCTCGTGATTCAGCAGGCTGCGCAGGCGCGCTGCTTCGTCATGCCATGACGTGGCCTTTTCTGTGCGGATGAGGATGGTCTCCAGACGTTCCCGGAGCCCCTGACGCTGTGGATCTTCAGGTTTCTCTGCATTCATCGATATGAGGCCCATGGGGCGGGCCACAGCCCCTCCTTCTCCATGAAGCGTTGCCGGTTCCGGTGTCACGCTGTCAAGCTTCGCGTACTCTCCGTTTTGATGGAGCCCAAACGGAGGACAAAAACCTGTCGTTCCCCTCTCGGCGTGACAACGTGACCGGAAGCCTCCGCGCCGCTAGCCTGCCCATGTGGAGCTCAAGGTCTCGACTCGATCACATGCCGGGTGCGCACTCGTTGCCATCACCGGAGAAATCGACCTCTATACGGCGCCTCACCTGCAGGCCGAGTTCACTCGGCTGCTGCAGGACGAGCCCAGCCGGGTGGTCATCGACATGTCCGCCGTGGATTTCTGCGACTCCACGGGGATGAACGTGCTGCTCTCGGCGCTCAAGCGCATGAAAGAGCGGGGAGGTGTGCTGGAGGTGGCCGCGCCGCGTCCGGCCGTCCGCAAGATCCTGCAGGTGACGGGGCTCGTCTCGGTGTTCACCGTGCATGACGAGCTGCCGCAGGAGTTCCTCATCACCGAGGGATCATGACGCAGGCTGACACGGCCGTCGTCATTCCCGCGGTGAACGAGGGCGACCGCATCGGCGCCACCGTCGCGGCGGCGGCCGGCCTGCCGGGCGTCGATCTCGTCGTGGTCGTCGACGACGGCTCGACGGACCGCACCGGCAAGGTGGCGCGGGCGGCGGGCGCGCGGGTGGTCCGCCACAGCCGCAACCGCGGCAAGGCCGCGGCCATGGAGACGGGCGCGGAGGCCGTACGCCTTCTCGACGAGGACCGTACCCCTCGCCACCTGCTCTTCCTCGACGCCGACCTGGGCGACACGGCGAGCGCCGCGGCGCCGCTGGTGGAGCCCGTGCGCGAGGGCAAGGCCGACATGACGATCGCGCTGTTCGGCACGCGGGTGAAGCTCGGCGGCCATGGGTTAGTCGTGCGCGTGTCCAAGGACGGCATCCGCCGCGCCACCGGTTTCGAGGCCGCCCAGCCGCTCAACGGCCAGCGTTGCCTGACCCGAGCCGCCTTCGAGGCCGCCCGGCCGCTGGCGCACGGGTTCGGCGTGGAGACGGCGCTCACCATCGACCTGCTGCGCAAGGGGTTCAGGGTCGTCGAGGTCGAGGTGGAGATGTCCCACCGGGCCACCGGCAACGACTGGCGGGCCCAGTTGCACCGCGCCCGGCAGCTGCGGGACGTCGCCCTGGCTCTGGCGAGCCGGGAGCCGGTGGTCGTCGAAAATCTCGGCAAACTCCTCCCCAAGCGGTGATTTCGTGCTCCGGGTTATCCACAGGCGTGGATGATCTGGGGCTGGCGCCGTGACGAGTGTGCTGGAATTTGCGGGTGACTTCGGAGAGACGCCGCAAACAGGCACAAGCCCCACCCTTCCGGGTGGCATCGCTGCGGCTTCCGTGGTCTGCCGCCGACCGGCGCCGGTTCCCGGCGGGCGGGGGCGGGGTCGTCGCGTGGGGTGGGCGGCCGGTGTTCGCCCGGGCCTCCGCGGCCGGTGGTCGGGCGGCGGCGCCTCGGCCGGGATGGCTCGCCGACGCGGTTCGCGCGCGGCTCGCGGTTCCCGGGCTGGTGATGATCGCGATCTCGGTGCTCCTGACGATCACGATCGGGTTGCTCGGGCCCTCTCCCATGGTTCCCGCGCTGGGCGGGCCGGGGTGGCAGCCGCCGTACTGGCTGGATGCCCGTCCTGATCCTTATGCGGTGCTCGTCCTGGCCGCCGCGGCTCTGGTCATCGGCGGGGCCGGGCTGCTGGCGGCGCTGGCCGCCGGGCCGCGTCCCGGGCTGCGTGCCCGGCCGCTGGTGCTGCTCGGTTGTCTCGCCGCGGGGGTGCTCGCGTTCCTGCCTCCCTCGGGCTCCGGCGACCATCTCAACTACGCCGTGTACGGCCGGATGGTCACGCTGGGGCTCAACCCCTACACGCACGGCGCCGTCGACCTGCCGGGCGATCCCATCGCCGACGCGGTCGAGCGGCCGTGGCGCGAGGAACCCAGCGTCTACGGGCCCGTCGCCACCGCTCTGCAGGCGCTGGCGAGCTGGATCGGCGGCGACTCGCTCCGGTTGACCATCTTCGTGCTGGCGCTGTTCAACGCCGCCGCCTTCGTCGTCACGGCTCTGCTGATCGACCGCTTCACCAGGGACGACCCCGCCCGGCGGCTGCGGGCCGCCCTGTTGTGGGCGGTCAATCCGCTCCTGCTCTACCACCTGGTCGCGGGCATGCACGCCGACACCCTGGCCATCGCGTGCATGGTGGCGGCGCTGCTGGCCAGGGCACGTCCGGTCGCGTCGGGGGTGCTGCTCGGCCTCGGGGTGGCGACGAAGCTCAACGCGGGGCTGGTGGCGCTGGGGCCCGCGTGGGAGCTGCGCCGCCGTCCGGGGCGGCTCGCCGTCATGGCGGCCGGGGCGCTGGCCGTGGTGGTCGTCGGCTACGCGGTCGTCGGGCCCGAGGCGATCACGCCGGTGACGACCACCAGCAAGGCGATCTCGCACGCCTCGTTCTGGAAGCTGGTGCAGGGGTGGCTCTGGGCCCTGGTGGGCACGGGGCGCGCGTACCGGGGCGAGATCCAGGTGGGCGCGCTGGTGGTGCTCGCGCTCGTCGCCTGGTCGTTGCTCCGGCTGGCGTCCCGGCGGTCCGCCTTCCGCGAGGGGGCCTCAGGAGGGCTGGAGGCGCCGGTCGTGGCGGCGGCGCTCGTCGTGGCCTACCTGTTCGCCACGCCGTACATCCTGCCCTGGTACGACGGGCTGGCGTTCGGCATGCTCGCCCTGGTGGGCGCCTCGGCCGTCGACGGGTTCATGGTCGCCCACCTGCTGGTCCTGTCCCTGGCCTACCTGCCCGCCCGGGTCGACGGGCAGCCGCAGGGCGTCGAGTGGCTCAGTGGCGTCCTCAGGCCTCAGATCGCGTGGGCGCTGCTGGCGTTGACCGTTGCGCTGGTGGTGTGGGCGTGGCGAGCTGGAGGGCCCGTACGCAGGCCGCGAGCGTCAGCGGCACCGCCACCGTGAGCGCCATGGCCGGGATGGCGATGCCCGAGTCGTTCATCAGGAAGCCGATGAAGGCGCAGGTGAGCGTCCCGAACAGGCCGGCCCTGAGCGGCGGGGCCAGCGTGTACGCCTGACCCAGCGCCGAGGCCCCCCACCGCGACGGGCGGGCCAGCACCAGGAACAGGAACGCCAGCGCGACCAGCGAGAGCAGGGTCAGCGGCCAGTTGCCCACGGTCACGCCGATCATGGCCCCGAACTTGCGTCCGACGACGGTCCACGCCTGGCCGTCGATGATCTGCTGCACGAACGCGCCGAGGTGCGTGCGCGTGTCGGCTGGGCGCATCCAGTCGAAGACCGAGATGGCGGCGATCAGCGCGACCGCGCCCACCCCCACGAGCAGGAGCTTCACCACCGACACCCGCCTGCCGGACAGCAGGATGAGGAAGACCGCCACCCCGATCACGAACGCCGGGACACCGCCGAAGTCCGCGCCCCACGAGGGGGAACCGTCCGCGAAGACGGCGAAGGCGCCGTACAGGCCGCACAGCGCCACGACCACCGTCCTGGAGACGCCCCTGCCGAGCAGCCAATGCGCCACCCCGGCCAGGCCGAGCACCGTGCCGGTCGCGTAGACGGCGAAGGCGATGTTGCTGAAGCCGTAGAAACGTCCTCCGGTGACGGGTTCGTAGCCGGTCACGGCGTTGACCTGGAGGGACGAGCCGGTCATCACGTCGATGAGGAGGGCGAGCGAGGTGACGGCCGCGACCACGGTGAGCGGGCCGAGCACGTGCGCACGCCACGGACCGGCGAACGCGAGGCCGGTGATCAGGGCGGCGATGGCCAGGATCGTCACGATCACCGAGACCATCGGCATCGGCAGGCTCCACCACGGCACGAGCTGGGCCAGGAACGTGGAGACGGCGATCGCGCCGCTGACGGTCGCCACCACCTGGATGGCGGCCAGCAGCTTCGAGGCGTCGGCCGGGTCGCCGCCCGCAGCCGAGGTGGGGTGGCCGTTCGCCTCGGGGGCGTCCGGCACGGCGCCCGGCACGGCGCCCGTTACGGCGCCCGTTACGGCGGCGGTCGCCGGGGGCGTGCGGTCGCCGGCGGCCGACGAGCCGGCGGCGTCGGACGCGGGCCGGGCCTGCCGGACGCGGGAGGAGCGGCGGCGCCGCAGCGCCAGGGCGGCCAGGGCGTAGAAGAGCAGCTGAACGCTGACGAGGATCGTGAAGAAGGGCCCGCGTACGTCCTTGAGCACCTTGCTGGCCAGGTCGCCGTCGGCCAGTCGGGTCACCGTGGCGGCGGCCGGCGCGGAGGCCTCGCCGTCGGGCTGCCAGGCGCGGCCGACCACGTCGCGGGGGGCGGTCAGGCCCAGGAGCTGGATGGCGGTGGCGGTGAGGTCGGTGATGGTGACCAGGCCGTCCTGGCGGGTGGAGGAGGCGGTGAGGTAGCCCCCCTGCGGGTACGGCCGCCCGCTCGGGGACGGTCCCGTGGCGATGGCCGCGTGGAGGTGGGCGTCCGGGCTGAGGTCGGAGATGCCGGCGAGCAGGACGGTGGTGTTCGCGGGCACCTTGCCGATCAGGGCGGCGATCTGCTGGTCTGCCTTGGTTGCGGCGGCCTGACGTTCGGCGGCCGGGAGGGAGACCGGGATTCCGTGATCGTCGAGGGGGCCGCGGGCCCAGGCGGTGGTGAGGTCGGCGGCTTCGAAGACGATCAGGTTGTAGGGGGTCAGGTCGTTCAGGGCGTCGAGGGTGGGGGCGTATCTGGTGATTTTTCCGGTCTTGTCGGCAGCGGCGAGGGCGGCGCCAGGGCTGATCGCCGCCACCTTGCCCCCGCCGTCCGCCACCAACTGGCCGAGCGTGCCGATCTGGGCCGCGTAGCCGGTGTCGGACTGGAAGGCCACCAGCTCCCGCCACCCCGGGACGGTGGCGCCGTCCCCGGCGGGCTGAGGAGGCGTCGCGGCGGGGCAGCCCTGTCCGGGGGTACCGGCGCGCTGACCGGCGGAGACGGTCAGCCAGCCCGCCATGGGGCAGGTGACGCCGCGGTCCTTGGGCGGGACGGCGCGGGTGGACAATGACGCCGAGCTGCCCTGGGCGGCGAGCTTCCACAGGGTGGGCGTGCCCGACTCGCTGAAGTCACTCCACTGAAGACCGGGGACGCCGACCACGACGACCCGCCGCCCCGCCGGCCCGTCTTGCCCCGGGACGCCGTTGACCGAGGCCGCCGCGACGCTGCCCTGGGCGGCGGCGGCGGCGGGGGCGGCCGTGCCGGGGAGGAGGAGGGCGGCGAGCAGGAGGCCGAGGAGCACCGTGATCAGATGGCGGCGCGCCCGTGGCGCCGCTGCACCGTGGCGCCGCAGGGCCTTGGCGAGGTGCCGCAGGGGCTTGGCGAGGTGCCGCCGGGGCTTGGAACGGGCGCTCGGGGTCGCGGGGCGTACGCGACGCGCTTGGTGCTCGCCCCCGAGCGTGGCGTAAGGCATGTACGGAACCCCCAGTGTCTGCGCCCTCGATCAACAGCCACGGTAACGTGCCACATCGTGACAAGAGGCGAGGTGCGAGTGATCCGGCGGCAGTGGTGGGCGTGGGTGGTGGTGGCGCTCGTCGTCGCGGCGGCGGCCGCGCCTCTCGTGCACACGTGGCTGACCAACCCGGACGACCAGCGGCTCGTCGACCTCGACGTCTACCGTACCGGCGGCCAGATGCTGCTCGACGGCCGTCCGGTGTACGACTTCTTCACCCCGGCGCCCCAGCTGCTGCCGTTCACCTATCCGCCCGTCGCGGCGATGCTGGCCGTGGCGCTGGCCGAGATGTCCTGGGGCACCGCCCAATGGGTGTGGACGGCCGGCATCTTCGCGGCGCTGGCGGTCACCGTCTGGTTCGCCTTCCGCCAGGCGCTGCGGGCCTACGTGCCGTGGGTGTTCGGGCTGCTCATGGTGGCCTGCACGTACCTGATGCCGATCCGCGACCAGGTGCGGTTCGGGCAGGTGGACATCCTGCTGGTCGCCCTTTGCCTGGTGGACTGCCTGGCGCGGCGGCCCTGGCTGCCCCGGGGGTTCCTGGTCGGGCTGGCCACGGCCGTCAAGCTGACTCCCGGCGTCTTCCTGATCTACTTCCTGGTCACCAGGCAGTGGCGGACGTTCTTCATGGCGGCGTTCGTGGCGGCCGTGCTGACGGTGCTGCCGTTCGTGGTGATCCCGCAGGACGCGTCCGCCTTCTGGTTCTCGGCGCTGCTCGATCCGGAGCGGCTGGGGGCGAACAAAGCCACGACGAACCAGTCGATCCGGGGCATGTTGCTGCGGCTGTACATGCCGGAGTCGCTGACGTTCGTGATCTGGGCCGTGATCGTGGCGGCCGTGGCCTGGTACGGGTTCCGGGCGGCGCGGGCGGCGTACCTGGCGAAGGACGAGCTGACGGCGGTGGCGCTGACCTCGCTGATGGCGGTGCTGCTCTCGCCGGTCGCCTGGATCCACCATCTGGCCTGGGTGGTCGTGGTGCTCGGGGCGATCGTCGGCGACGGGCGCGATCCGGTCAGGCTGCGGGTGGCCGCGGGGGTCTGGCTGTTCTACGTGGTGCCCGTGCCCTGGTGGGGGGTCTCGCTGATCGCCGCCGGGATCCCGGGGGTGAGCCTGGTGCTCGGGAAGATCGTCCAGGACGGGTTCGGGCTCGGGGCGCTGGTTCTGGTCTGGCTGCTGGCGTCCTGGTTGCCCAAACGGCGGCAACTGGCTTGACCGAAGTATTACCCTCTGTGGCGTGCTCCTTACCGCTTGGGTAGTCGTGGGCCTCGTGGCCGGGGTGAGTGGCGTGTTCATCGGCTACATGGGCCTCAGGCAGGCCAGGGCCGCCGTCGACGACTGTCTGCGCAGGGTGGCCAGGCAGACCAGCGAGGGCGCCGGCGACCTCAAGGCGATCAGGGACGTGGCCGTGTGCCGCTACGACGCGCTCGCCGAGATGAGCGGCAGGCTCTCGTTCTCGGTGGCCATGATCAACGCTCTGGGTGACGGCATCGTGCTGACCTCGATCAACGGCACCAGCGAGACGCGCACGTACGTGCGTCCGGTGGTGGGCGGGAAGGGGCAGCAGCCGCTGTCGCCGGAGGAGGAGCAGGCGGTGCGGGCGGCCCGGCTCGGGCTGGGCCCGCTGGTCCCGCCGCGGGCCCTCAAGGGTTCACGCTGAGTGTCCGTACGGGTGCCGTACGCGGTCGGCGAAAGGGCGGCGTGCTGCGACCACCTGCGGATACTCTGGATGCATGCCCAGACTCGCCTATCTCGGACCGGAAGGGACCTTCACCGAAGAGGCCCTGAGGCTCCTTGACCCCGCCGCCGAGCGCCTGCCCTGCGCCACGGTGAGCGCGGCGCTCAACGCCGCCCGTTCCGGTGACGCCGACGGCGCCGTCGTGCCGCTGGAGAACTCCATCGAGGGCGCGATCACCACGACGCTCGACGAGTTCGCCTGGGGCGAGCCGTTGACGATCACGGCCGAGCTGCTGCTCCCGGTCCAGTTCTCGCTGCTGGCCAGGCCCGACACCGAGATCGCGCACATCAAGCGGGTCTACACCCATCCCGCGGCCATCACGCAGTGCCGCGCCTTCATCGCCCGCGAGCTGCCCGACGCCGTGGTGGTCGCCGCGCCTTCCACGGCGGCCGCGGCCCAGGAGGTCTCGCTGCCCGGCTCGCCGTACGACGCGGCCATCGCCGCGCGCATCGCCGGCGAGCACTACGGGCTGGTCGCGCTGGCCGGCGACATCGGCGACCGGTCCGACACGGTGACCAGGTTCGTCAAGGTGAGCCGTCCGGGGCCGCTGCCCGAGGCGACCGGCTCCGACCGCACCACGCTGGTCGTCTTCCTGGCCGACGACCACCCGGGCGCGCTGCTGGAGATGCTGACCGAGTTCTCCGTGCGCGGGGTCAACCTGACCCGCATCGAGTCCCGGCCGACGGGCGACGGCATCGGGCGCTATTTCTTCCACTTCGACTTCGAGGGGCACATCGCCGACGCGCGGGTGGGCGAGGCCGTCGCCGGGCTCCACCGCATCTGCGGCGAGGTGCGCTTCCTCGGCAGCTACCCCCGCGCCGACGGGGTCGCGCCGCAGATCAAGAGAGGCACGGCCGACACCCAGTTCGCCGAGGCCGCCGACTGGCTGGCCCGCATCAGATCCGGCCGGCTCTGACCCCCGAGCCCTTCACGGGGCTGCCGGGGAATCCGGGGGCGGGGTGGGGGCGGGCGCCGGTAGCCTTTCCCTTGTGATTGACCTGCGTACCCTTCGTGAGGATCCCGACCGGCTACGGGCGTCGCAGCGTGCCCGCGGTGAGGACGACTCCGTCGTCGCAACGCTGCTCGACCTCGACGAGCGCCACCGATCCGCGCTGACCTCGTACGAGTCGATGCGCGCTGAGCAAAAGAGCATGGGCAAGTCGGTCTCCAAGGCGCAGGGCGAGGAGAAGGCCGCGCTGCTCCAGCGGGCCAAAGACCTCGCGAGCCAGGTCAAGGCCGCCGAGGCCGAGGCGGAGAAGCTGGCCGCCGAGCTCGACCAGCTCATGCAGGCGGTGCCGAACATCGTCGAGGAAGGCGCCCCTCCCGGCGGCGAGGACGACTATGTCGTCCTGGAGACGTTCGGGGAGCCGCGCCAGTTCGACTTCGAGCCGAAGGACCACCTGGAGCTCGGCGAGGCGCTCGGCGCGATCGACATGGAGCGCGGCGCCAAGGTGTCCGGCTCGCGGTTCTTCTTCCTCAAGGGCGTCGGCGCGCGCCTGCAGCTCGGCCTGCTCAACATGGCGATGCAGCAGGCGATCGAGGCCGGTTTCACGCCGATGATCACTCCGGTGCTGGTCAAGCCGGAGACCATGCAGGGCACCGGCTTCCACGTGGCCCACGACAAGGAGATCTACCGCCTGCCGGAGGACGACCTCTACCTCGTCGGCACCTCCGAGGTGGCGCTGGCCGGCTACCACGCCAACGAGATCGTCAGCGGCGACGAGCTGCCGCTGCGCTACGCGGGCTGGTCGTCGTGCTTCCGCCGCGAGGCCGGCTCGTACGGCAAGGACACCCGGGGCATCATCAGGGTCCACCAGTTCGACAAGGTGGAGATGTTCTCCTACGTCCGTCCCGAGGAGGCGCACGAGGAGCACCAGCGGCTGCTGGCCTGGGAGAAGGAGATGCTGGCCAAGATCGAGGTCCCGTACCGGATCATCGACACGGCGGCGGGCGATCTCGGCATGTCGGCGGCGCGCAAGTTCGACTGCGAGGCGTGGATCCCGACCCAGGGCCGCTACCGCGAGCTGACCTCGACCTCCAACTGCACCGAGTTCCAGTCGCGCAGGCTCGCCGTCCGGTATCGGGACAAAGACGGCAAGCCGCAGCATCTGGCCACGCTCAACGGCACGCTGGCCACCACCCGGTGGATCGTGGCGATCCTGGAGAACCACCAGCAGGCCGACGGCTCGGTGGTGGTTCCCAAGGCGCTGCGTCCCTACGTGGGGCTCGACGTGCTGGAGCCGTCCAAGTAGGAGTGGCGGCGGGCGTCGATCGCGATGACGGCGACGCCCGCGACCACGATCAGGCCGGTCAGCAGGGCCGCGAGCGTGACGGCGGTCCCGTGGGTCTCGGGCGTGCCGCGTGCCCAGCCATGGAAGGGCAGGTAGACGGCCGCGTAGACCAGCGGCGCGGCCACCACGCCGGTCAGCGCGCTCACCGGCTGCGGCTTTCCGTCCCAGGCCAGCACGAGGCAGGCCAGCCCGGTCGCCAGCGCCACCGCCCAGCTGAACACGGCGGTGAGGTTGACGAACCCCGTCTCGCCGCTCCCGCTGTCGAGCGCGACGAACATGGCCAGCGCCCCGATCGCCCCTGATGCCGCGAACGCGCCCTGATACCTGCGCATCCTGGCGCCGACGCCGCCCAGCAGCATGCACGCGGCCAGGAAGAGCGCGACGTTCCGCTCGGGGCTGAGGTCCACCTCGTCGGCCTGCACGTCGTCGAGCGTGTAGGACCAGCCGAGGCGATGCCAGGCACCTGAGACGTCCCTGACCAGGATGCCGTCCACGCCGTTGGCGACGACCACGACGTGTCCTCCGGGCCTTGCCTGGACCGCCAGGTCGTAGGACATGAGCATGCTCTCGT
This sequence comes from Nonomuraea sp. NPDC001636, assembly GCF_040298265.1. NCBI lineage: Bacteria > Bacillati > Actinomycetota > Actinomycetes > Streptosporangiales > Streptosporangiaceae > Nonomuraea > Nonomuraea sp. NPDC001636. The sequence goes on along the minus strand of NZ_JBEOZT010000031.1, from coordinate 46,517 downwards.
CCGCGCCGTACTTCCTGTTCAGCCGGAGGCGGGCGTCGGGGGACGGTTCCCAGGAGGGTCGCCAGGTCCGGCCGCCGTCGTCCGACTGGTCCACGCCGAGGTGGTTCTGGCGGACGCGGTAGCAGCGGGTCGCCTGGCCGGGCACGCACTGGGCGCTGATCGACGTCCGGGGTGAGGCGGGGGCGGTTCCGTCGGTCCAGGTCGTGCCGCCGTCGTCGGAGAGGCGGGAGCTCTGTTCCGCGCCGGTCGTCCCGACGACGATCTTGCCCGATCCGGTCACGTCCACGGACAGGGCCGCCGATGCCGGGACGGGCCCGGGCCGTGGCGGTCACGGCCAGGACGGCCAGCGGCACGGTGACCATGATCCGCCGGCGCGCGGAGTCGGTGCCGGCGCTGCGCTGCCGTACCCACCAGGCCAGGGCGAGGGCGGGCAGGGCGATCAGGTCCGTGGGGTCGGCCAGGACGCGCGAGGGCCCGGCCACGAGGCTCCAGCCCTGGGAGGCGAGATCGGCGCCCGTCTCGGTGGTCTTCATGAACGTGAACAGCAGACCGGTCAGGACGGTGGACGCCAGGTCGGCGCGGCGTCCGAGGAGCAGGGCCATCAGGGCGGGGGCGACCACGAGTCCGGCCAGGTCACTGAGCTTGCCGGTGAGGAGGCCGGGCCAGAGCGGCTTGAAGAGGTGGTCGTTGAGCAGGAGCAGGATGACCCCGGTGATGGTCACGGGGTGACATAACCACGCGTACCTCATATACGGGTGGATGGCGGGAGACGGAGGGAAGTTGGGCCGCGCCCGAGGCCGTGACTGATTTGTGAAACTCCCGGTTGTCCACAGGACGACATCCACCTGTGGACAGAAGTCCGGCAGGGCGCTTCAGACGGCCGCTGACGCGCGAGTACATGTCCGGACATGGGAGGGGCCGCACGACGCCTCTCGGAGCCGCCACGGCGCCCTCAGGCTTTGGTGAGAGGCGGTGGAGGTCTCAAGGGCGAGAAGCAAAAAGGCCGGAGTCCGCTGGAATGCGGACCCCGGCCTTACTTGCGAACTACGAACTACAGGTCAGATAGCACGGACCTGGGAGGCCTGCGGCCCCTTCTGTCCCTGCGTGATCTCGAACTCGACCCGCTGGCCGTCTTCAAGGCTGCGGTAGCCGTTGCCGACGATCTCGGAGAAGTGCACGAACACGTCCGGCGCACCGCCGTCCGGGGCGATGAAGCCGAAGCCCTTCTCAGCGTTGAACCACTTGACGGTTCCCTGAGCCATAAAAGCTCTCCCTCAGGATGTGAATCTATGGGACCCACACCTCGTGGATCCCGGTGTGTCGTACAGCAGGCACCCGGGGTGGCTCAGACAAAGTCATGCTGGTTTTCACTACGGGATCAGCTAATACAACGCCATCACATCTAACACCATTCTGGCGCGTTGGTGTTCCCGTCCCTACGAAGATTTCTGTCAGGCGGCATCACCGGGCAAACTGGAACCTGTTATGCAGAGCCTTGCACCGCCGCGCCTAGTGGCCACCGACCTCGACGGCACCGCCCTGCGTGCCGACGGAACCGTGTCTCCCCGGACGGCTGCGGCCTTCGCGAAAGTCGAGGAATCCGGGGCCGCGCTCGTCTTCGTGACCGGACGGCCGCCCAGGTGGATGCGGGAGGTCGCGGGCGCCGTACGGCACCGTGGCCTGGCCGTATGCGCCAACGGCGCACTGATCTACGATCTCCATACCGAACGGATAGTGGAATCTCACCTCATCGACGCCCAGGTACTCGGGGAAGTCGTCGCTCAGCTACGAGCGAACGTGTCCGGTCTCGTATTTTCGGTCGAGTATGAAGGTGGTTTTGCGCATGAGTCCGATTTCCGACTCGGTGGTCTGGATCGCAAGGGTGTCGGAGTTGTCCGGATTGACCGAGAGGCGCTGACCGCGCGGCCCTGCGCCAAGTTGCTCGCCCTCCATCCCGACATGGGCGCCGACGAGCTGCACGCGACCGTGCACGACCTGGTGGGCCACCTGGTGACCGCGACCCACTCCAGTCACGGCGGCCTGGTCGAGATGAGCGCCCAGGGCGTGACGAAGGCCACGGCGCTGGCCGCGCTCGCCGGGCGGCACGAGATCAAGCCGGCCGAGGTGGTCGCCTTCGGCGACATGCCGAACGACCTGCCCATGCTGAGCTGGGCAGGTACGTCGTACGCCGTCGCGAACGCCCACCCCGACGTGCTGGCGGCGGTCGATCACGTGACCGCGTCCAACGACGAGGACGGCGTCGCTCTGGTGCTGGAGCGGCTCTACAGGTAGGGGCCCGACCCGCTCGGCGGCCGATGGCCCTCGTCACCCGGCACGCCGGGCAGCGCCCTGCGCATCTGCTCCAACTGGGCCCTGGCCGCCATCTGCTGGGCGAACAGGGTGGTCTGGATACCGTGGAACAAACCCTCCAACCAGCCCACGAGCTGGGCGTGCGCGATGCGCAGCTCGGCCTCGCTGGGGGGCGTGCCGTTGTCGTCGGTGAAGGGGAGCGACAGCCGTTCCAGCTCGTCGACCAGCTCCGGCGCCAAACCGTCCTCAAGCTCCTTGATGGAGGACTCGTGGATCTCCTTCAAGCGCTTGCGGCTGGCCTCGTCGAGGGGGGCGGCGCGCACCTCCTCCAGGAGCTGCCTGATCATGCTGCCGATGCGCATCACCTTGGCGGGCTGCTCGACCAGGTTGGTGACCGAGCGCTCCTCATCACCGCTATCGCCCTGACCTTGGAAGTCGGGGCCCACCACCACGATGTGAGGGGTGTTGTTGTCCTCAGCATTCATAACACTCACCGTACTAGCAGGATCTTGCCGACGTGCTCTCCCGAATCCAACATTCGGTGTGCATCGGCTGCCTCCGCCATGGGCACGCTCGCGTAGACCACGGGACGTACGGCACCCGCCTCCACCAGCGGCCAGACGTTGTCCACGACGCTCCGGACGATGACGCCCTTCTCGTCCACCGGACGGGCGCGCAACGTGGTGCCGTGGACGGAGGCCCGCTTGGTCAGCAGCGCGCCCAGGTCGAGCTCGGCCCTTCTGCCGCCCTGGAGGCCGATGATCACCAGCCGGCCGCCGGTGCGCAGCGCCCGTACGTTGGCCGCCAGGTACTTGGCGCCCATGATGTCGAGGATGACGTCGGCCTCCACCCGGTCGGCGAAGTCCTCCTCGCGGTAGTTGACGACCTCGTCCGCGCCCAGCTTCCTGACCTGCTCGGCCTTCGCCGCGGAGCCGACCGTGGCCGCCACCCGCGAACCGAGCGCCTTGGCGAGCTGCACCGCGAACGTGCCGATGCCGCTGGCCCCGCCGTGCACCAGCAGGGTCTCGCCGCGCCGCAGCCGGCCGACCATGAACACGTTCGACCACACCGTGCACGCCACCTCGGGCAGCCCCGCCGCCTCCGCCAGCGGCACGCCCTGCGGCGCCGGCATGACCTGCTGCCAGGGCACCGCCACGCGCTCGGCGTAACCGCCGCCGGCCAGCAGCGCGCACACCTCGTCGCCGGCCTTGAACTGCTCGACGTCCGCCCCCACCGCGGCCACCACGCCCGACACCTCAAGCCCCGGGTACGCGGGCGCGCCGGGCGGCGGGTCGTAGAAGCCCATCCGCTGGTGGACGTCGGCGCGGTTCACGGCCGAGGCCACCACGTCGATGAGCACGTCGCCGCGTCCGACGGCCGGATCGGGCACCTCACGCCATTCCAGGACCTCTGGTCCACCCGGCTCGGTGATCTCAATGGCTCGCATGCGATCCACGGTAGCCGGGCAAAGAAGTTGTGGGTTGCCGGGCTGCGCGGGAACGCGTGGCGTTAACCTGCAAAGTATTTGCTGCCCCTTTAGACCCACCCGAGGGGGAACACGGTGGCAAGACACGATCGAGAAGAATCTCTCGAGGAACAGCTGGCCTGGCTGGACGCGATCAAGGAGACGGAGGAGACGCCCGTCTCCGTCGGAGCCTCGTCCGCGTCGGCGGACGAGCCGGTCGCTTCGCCGTACCCCAAGGACCCGTGGCTGCTCGTGCCCACGCCGCACGACACGCCGACGCCGCCGCTGTTCCGGGCCGCCGTCGACTCCGTTTACGGCCACGCGGCGGCCGAGGATCTGCCCGAGGCCGAGAGCGAGGCAGGGGAGTGGCTGGACAGGGCCGCCACGCAGGAGAGCGGCCGGGGGCAGGAGGGCGCGGCGGGCGAGCCGGCCGCGCCGCCGGTGAGCCTCGGCCGGTCGGAGGACCCTTTCCTGGCGCCGCTCAAGCCGTTGCCGCGTCCTGACGACACCGACAGCTACTCCTTGACGTTCACGCCGCCCGAGCGGGCGGGGAGCGGGGAGAAGGACACCGGGCAGGGCCGGGAACAGGGCCGGCAGCAGGGCGGGAAGCCGAGCCAGGAGCAGGGCGAGGAGCCGGTCCGGGACCAGGAGCGGCAGCAGGAGCGGCAGCAGGTCCCGCAGCAGGGCGAGGAGCAGGCGCGCGAGCGCGAGGAGCCGGGCTGGCCGTCGCTCGGCGACTGGTCGCGGCCCGCCGAGCAGTCGAACGAGACCCAGCCGCTGATCACCGAGCTGCCCGAGGCGTTCCACCTGCCGTCCCGCACCGAGCCGCCCAGCGCGTTCGACCTGCCGTCCCGCACCGGGCCGTCCAGGGCGTTCGACGAGCCCGCCCGTACCGAGCCGGCCGGGGCGTTCGACGGGCCCGCGCCGGTCGAGGCCGCCGAGCTCGCCCCCGTCGAGCCGCCGCGCGGGTTCGAGGAGCCCGTCCGCGCAGAGGAGCCCGTCCGCCGAGAAGGGCCCGTCCGCGGAGAGGAGCCGGTCCGCGGAGAGGCGCCGGTCCGCGGAGAGGAGCCGGTCCGCGGGGAGGAGCCCGTCCACAGGGAGGCCGTACGCAGGGAGGCGGTCGAGGAGGCGCCGGCCGACGAGCGGCCCCGCTGGGACGAGCGGCCGCAGTGGTCCGACACCTCCTTCCGCGAGGGCCGCCCGCAGCGGCCCGACCTCGCGCACGGCGAGGCGCCCGCCCCCCAGGACGCCGCTCGGGACGAGCGCCCGCAGTGGAGCGACCGCCAGGAGTGGCGGCCGGCCGAGCGGGAGATCCCGCCGCCGCACGAGCGCCGGCGGCGTCCGGCGCCCATCCCCGTGTTCACCGCGCCGCAGCGCCCGCCGCTCACCGGCAGGCCGACCGCCGACAGCCTCGACCCGGAGTCGTTGCTGCGCGGCAGGCGCAACGCGCCCTCGAAGGGCTGGCGGCGTCTGGTCTACAAGGCGTCCGGCGGCTGGATCAAGCCGGGCGAGGCGCCGGAGGTGCGCCGCCGCCGCGAGCTGGTGACCAGGGCGCGCACCCCCGTGACCACCGGCCACCACCGGGTGGCCGTGCTGAGCCTGAAGGGCGGCGTGGGCAAGACCACGACCACGGTCGGGCTCGGCGCGACGCTCGCGCAGATGCGCGGCGACCGCGTCATCGCCGTGGACGCCAACCCCGACCGGGGCACGCTGTCCGACAAGCTGGTGCTGGAGACCTCCGCCACCGTGCGCGACCTGCTCAACGAGCGCGACCAGGTCAAGCGGTACGTCGACATCAGGGCGTTCACCTCGCAGGCGCCCTCGCGGCTGGAGGTGCTGGCCTCCGACCGCGACCCGTCGGTGTCGGAGGCGTTCAGCGGCGCCGACTACCAGGCCGTCTCCCAGGTGCTGGAGAACTTCTACTCCATCTGCATCACCGACTGCGGCACCGGCCTGCTCCACTCCGCCATGGGCGGCGTGCTCGGGCTCGCCGACCAGATCGTGCTGGTCAGCAGCCCTTCCGTGGACGGCGCCAGGGCCGCCTCGGCCACCCTCGACTGGCTGGAGGCCCACCACTACGCCGACCTGGTGAAGAACGCGACCGTGGTGCTGTGCAGCGTCCGGCCGCGGTCGAAGTCGGCGGTGGACATCAGAAAGCTGGAGGCCCATTTCGCGGCCAGGTGCCGCGCGGTGATCAGGGTGCCGTACGACCCGCACCTGGAGGAGGGCGCGGAGATCGACCTCGACCGGCTGCAGGAGGCGACCAGGGAGGCCTACCTGCAGCTCGCCGCCAGCGTGGGCGACGGGTTCGCGGGTGTGCGCGAGTGAGCGGAGGGTGTGGGATTCGAACCCACGAGGCCATCGCTGACCTGGCCGCTTTCAAGGCGGCTGCACTCGTCCACTATGCGAACCCTCCTGTGCGGACACCACGATAGCGGCTGTGGTGGCAGGGGTGTACGTTCAGGAGGTGGCGGATCTCGGCGTCGAGGTGGAGCGCGGTCCTGGCGACACGACGGTGCGCCTGGCCGGAGACCTCGACAAGGTCACGGCGCCCCTGCTGAGGCAGCGGCTGGCCGAGCTGATCGCCGAAGGGCTCGTGCACCTCGCGATCGACGCCCACCACCTCGACTTCTGCGACTCCAGCGGCCTGTGGGCGCTGGTGGAGCACCAGCGCGCGGTCGCCGGGCGCGGCGGCTCGTTACGCCTGTTCGGCGTGCACGGCGTGCTGCGACGGGTGCTCGACGTGACCGGGTTGACGGCCGTCTTCGACGAGGTGCTCCCTGTTGAGAAGGCCGCCCGTTCAGTGGCTCAGTTGTGACAGGAGCCAGCGGGGGCCCTCGGTCTCGGCGCCCAGTTCGGCGACCCGTTCCCGGAGCCCGCGGTCGGCCGTGACGACGAGCACCCGCTCCCACGGCTTGGCGCGGGCCACGACGTCGACGATCGCGTCGTCGCCGCTGCCCGTGGCCGCGACGACCTGCAGCCCGGGGATCTCGGGGGTGCTCCTGGCCGCGCCCTCCACCACCGCGACCACCCGCGGGAACCACTGCGACAACACCGGGTGGAACAGCCTGAGCTCCGCCACGTCGGTGAGCAGGCGGGTGGCCGCGCCCAGCCGGTCGTTCCACCAGCCGTGCTCGGCCCGCGCGCCGATGATGTTGGCGACGTCGAGCACGATCGTCTCGGGACGGATGGCGGCCTGGACGCGGTCCCAGGTCGCGGCGAAGCCGGGATGCAGCTTGCGGCCGGCCACCTCGGGCAGCGGCAGCCAGCGCAGGTCGGTGCTCTCGCTGTTGGCGGGCCTGGCCGGCACCAGTTCGGCGGACTCGGCGATCACCGTCTCGAAGGTCCAGCCGCCGTGGTCGTCGAGGTAGACGCCCTGGACGCGGAACCCGTCGCCGCCGAGGGCGGCCTCCTCGTGGGCCTCGCGCAGCGCGCTGGTGACGGCGTCCTCGTGGCTGTCGCGGGCGCCGCCGAGCAGCCCCCAGGTGCCGCCGTGGTGGCTCCACAAGGAGCGTTCCTGCATGAGCACGTGGGGCACGCCGAGCGGGTCATGGTGGACGAGCAGCAGGCCCGACGCTCCGTGGATGCCCCAATGTCTGTGTCCGAGCCCGCATTCGGCCCAGCCGTCGCCGTCCTTAGCCGCCATGAGGGATTGTCTCAGCCTCCGCCCTTACTGAAATGCTGCAGGTCCTTGGCGCCCGTCCAGTAGCCGCCCCACTCCCATCCGACGTCGGCGAAGGCCCTTACGACCTTGTCTCCAGGGTTTACCACACCTTTACCCTTCATTGGGCGCTCGGTGTACCTCTTGGCATTTTGGTGCGCTGTGCCACCGCTTGCAGTGACATATGGGTTCTCGCGTGGATTGATGTCAATCGCTTGGCCGTACGCGTGGTTCGACCAATTGCTGGAGCCGGTCGCGCGACGGCAGTTGAATGCCGAGGTGTTGTCGGCCTCGATGGAGGCGAAGTCGTCGCCTTTGTAGACGTCGACGAGCTTCATCTGCCGGATGGGCCAGCGCCAGTCGTACAGCTTGCGGAAGACGGTCTCGATGTCGTCGGTGACCGTCTTGCGGACGACCAGCTCGCCGGTGTGCGGCTTGTCGTCGAAGCCCCAGAACGACATGGTGACCAGCCGCAGGTCCTGGTAGGACACCGGGCAACCGGGCCGCCACGAGTACGGCAGCCGCTCGCGCGACACCTTCGTGACCTTCGAGGTGAACGGCGGCGGAGCCGTCGGGCTCGGCTCGCTCGTGGGCGACGTCGTGGGCGACGTCGTGGGCGAGGTCGTGGGCGACGTCGTCCCGGACGCGGGCGCGGAGGGCGTGGGCGTGGCGCCGGACGAGGCGACGGGCTCCTGCCCTGCGCACGAAACGGACGTGAGCACCACGAACACGATGGCGGCGGTACGTTTCATCTGGCCACCATATGCGACGTCATGCCAGGTCAGGGGACTATCAGCACGGTACGGCGAGCCCGTTTCGCCAGGCCGACGGCCACCGAGCCGCCCAGGGCGTGCCAGGAGGAGCGCGACCTGCCGACCACGATGGCGTCGGCCCGGTAGGAGCCGGCGAGCGCCTCCAGCTCGCGGGCCGTGTCCCCGCGGACGCTGACGAACTGCCAGGGGACGCCCGCGCCCCTCAGCTCGTCCCGGAGGTCGTCGGTGAGGTCGGCCGCGCTGTCCGGGATGACCGGGGAGCCGGCGAAGAACCACAACGTGGTGCTGTTGATCGGCTCCACGAAGACGACGAGCAGCGCGGCGGCGTCCCGCCGGGCCAGGCCGGCCGCGTACGCGAGCGCGTTGCGGCTGGGGTCCGACCCGTCGAAGCCGACGACCAGCAGCCCGGCGCCGTCCTTGCCGATCTCGAACTGCCCGGCCGGGAGCCGGCCTTCCAGTGGCTCCCAGCCGGGGTCTTTGTTACCGCCGAACACGGCACGACTCGCGTCAGGCGTCCGCGTGCTTGCCACGGCGGGCCAGCTCGCGCAGTGAGTCGGCGGCGTAGACCACCAGGGCGACGAACGAGACCGCGGCGAGCCCGCCGCCGACCCACAGGTCGTTGACGGTCGCGTCCGTGTACACGGCGCCCCGGGGCTGGTAGCCGACCGCGAACGGCGCGGCGACCAGCCACAGCCCGGTCAGGAACAGCAGGACGAGGGCGGAAATGCCCAGCTTGGCCTTCATCGGGACTCCTCCAGACCCACCAGGGTGGTCTTGCCGTTCTGACGGTGCTCACCGCCGCGGCTCGGGTTGTGCATGTCCTCGCGCAGCGCCTCCACGAGCGGGGCGAGCAGGCTCGCCAGCTCGGCCGAGGACGCCTGCGGCGCGGCGGGCACGGGCTCGGGCTCCGGCTCCGGCTGCACGCGCTGTTTGACGGTCACCAGCCCGCGGATCACGAGCTCTTCGTAGATGGCCAGGACGAAGCCGACGACGCCCACGAGACCGAAGACGGTCACGCCCAGGCCCGAGAAGAACTCGGTCGTGGTGGGGTCGGTCCAGTCGGCGTTCTCGGGCTGCGTGCCGAGGGCGAAGGGGGCGATCATCAGCCACAGACCGGCCATGACCGCCAGGGCCGCCGCTACGGCGCCCACGAACTTGCGAATCATTGTGAGACTCCTCCGGATACGAGGTCTTGCTGCGCCGGCGTGGCCTGCGCGATGAGGGCGCGCGAGGTGGGCCGGAGCACGTTCTGTGCGACCGTCCAGGCGCGTTCGCGCTCGGGGCGGCCGTCGGGCGGCGCCATCCTGGCGACCGCGGACAGCAGCGCGGACGGCTGGCCGTTCGACCGCTCGACGCGCTGGGCGATGAGCTCCAGGAGCAGCCCGGCCAGGACGAGGTCGTCCTTGCCGAGGGGCTTGGGGCCGGCCGGCATCGTGGTGCCGCGCAGCGGCAGCTCCTTCAAGAACAGCGCCGCGACGAACCCGAGCAGGGCGATCGGCACGCCGACCATGAACACCGTCTCCAGGGCCCGGGTGAAGGACTCCAGGATGATGCCCTTGATCGGCTCGGGCAGGTGCTGGATGGCGGCCGGGCTGCCCAGCTTCTGCCCGGTGCTGGGCAGGTGAAGGCGGGCCTGGGCCACGAGGTCGGCGAACTCGCTCGCCTGCCGGTTGGTCAGGATCGCGCCGAAGCCCGCGACGCCCATCGCGCCGCCGAGCGAGCGGAAGAACGAGACGCCGGCCGTGGTCGAGGCCATGTCACGCAGCTCGGAGCCGTTCTGGGCGGCCAGGATGAGCATCTGCATGGACAGGCCGAGGCCGATGCCCAGGACGCCCACGTCGAAGCCGATGAGCCATTCGCTGGAGTCGACGTGCAGCCGGGAGAGCAGGAACAGGCCGACGGCCACGATCACCAGACCCGCGACCGGGAAGATCTTCCACTTGCCGGTGTTCGTGACGATCTTGCCGGAGATCACGCCAGCCAGGAACAGCGCCACGACCATGGGCAGCGTCATCAGACCCGAGTTCGTCGGGCTCAGGCCCTTGACGATCTGCAGGTACTGCGGCAGGTAGATCATCGCGCCGAACATGGCCATGCCGACGAACAGCGAGGCCGCGCTGGTGAGCACGAACGTGCGGTTCCTGAACAGCCGCGGGGGCAGGATCGGGTTGCGGGCCGTACGCTCGGCCAGCACCGCCAGGGCCAGCATGAGCACGGCGAACGCGGCCAGGAAGTAGGTCCAGAACGAGTTCCACTCGAACTCGTTGCCGCCCAGCGTCAGCAGCAGCATCAGCGAGGCCGCGCTGGCCGTGATGGTGGTCGCGCCCCAGATGTCGATCGAGGTGTTCCGCTTGACCTTGGGCAGCCGCAGCACCTTCTGCACCACCGCGAACGCGACGATCGCGAACGGCACCACGACGTAGAAGCACCAGCGCCAGCCGAGCCAGTCGGTGTCCACGATGAACCCGCCGAGCAGCGGCCCGGCGACGGTGGAGATCCCGAAGACGGCCCCCATGTAACCGGAGTACCGGCCGCGCTCGCGCGGCGAGACGATGTCTCCCAGGATCACCTGCGCAAGCGCCGACAAACCACCCACGCCCAGGCCCTGTACGGCACGTGCCGCGATCAGCTGTCCCATGTTCTGCGACAGACCGGCCACCAGTGAAGCCGCCACGAACAGACCGAGAGCGGTCTGGAAGAGCAGTTTCCGTCCGAACAGGTCGGACAGCTTGCCCCACAACGGTGTCGAGACCGTCATCGTCAGCATGGTGGCGCTGGCCACCCATGAGTACTGGTCCTGACCGCCGAGTTCCCCCACGATCGTCGGCAACGCGGTGCCCACCACGGAAGTGGAGATCATCGACGTCAGCATGGCGAGCATGAGCCCGGACATGACTTCGAGGATCTCGCGGTGGGTGTACTGCCTTCGGGCGGGGGGCGCGGCCTGTGCCTGGGCTACCAAGACACCACATCCCCTTCGTACGCAATTATCCAATGTTGAGTATACGCATGTTTACTAGCCGCGCGGCAAGTGACTTTATTCCTGAGTAGAGTTCGGAACATGGACGCCCCGACGACGGACGCCCGGCCCCGCGGACGCGAGGCCACCCGGCAGCGCATCCTTGACGCGGCCCGCGTGCTGTTCGGCGAGCACGGATACGAGCAGGTCACCGTCCGCATGATCGCCGCGGCCGCGGAGGCCAACATCGCCCTGGTCGGCCGCTATTTCGGCTCCAAAGCCGGGCTCTTCGGCGCGGTGCTCGAAGGCGAGCCCACGTTCGTCGCCCTGCTGGCCGGCGATCACGGGAGCCTGCCGCGGCGCCTGGCCGAATACGCGGCCGAGCGCATGCACCACGACCCCGAGAGCCCGGTGCTGCGCACCCTCGAACGTTCGGCCGCCCATCCGGAGATCCAGGACGTCGTGCGCGAGCGCCTGCACACGTCCATCCTCGATCCGCTGGCCGCGCAGCTCGACGGGCCCGACGTCCAGGCGCGGGCCAGGATGGCGACGGCGGTCTTCCTGGGCATCGGCGCGATGCGCCGCCGGCTGGGCCCGGAGCAGCCCACGGCGGCCGACGTCGACCGGTTGACCGCGGTGTTCGAGGCGTGCCTGGCGGAGTGAAACTTTCATCGCCCTGACCGGCCGTGGCCTGGGGAAAGCCGGTCCGCAACGGTCGGACGTCTTTCTGCGGCCGGGCGGGCTCCTTACGATCCGGAGAGAGCCGTGGGAGCGCTCCCACTCCCACTCTACGGACGGAGTAACCTCATGTCTCGCAGAAGGCCCGTGCTCGCGGCGCTCGTCGCCGCCACCGCCGTGGCCGCGGCGGGGGCGGTCGTCCTCGCCTCGTCCACCGCCCAGGCCGCCGACTCCGCTTTCTACGTCGATCCCCAGACGAACGCCGCCAAATGGGTCGCCGCCAACCCGGGCGACAGCCGTACGCCGGTCATCAGGGACCGGATCGCCGCCGTCCCCCAGGGCCGGTGGTTCGCCAGCTACAACCCCACGACCGTGCGCGGCCAGGTGGACTCCTACGTGGGCGCCGCCGCCGCGGCGGGCAAGATCCCGATCGTCGTCGTGTACGACATGCCCAACCGCGACTGCGGCGGCGCGAGCGCGGGCGGCGCGCCCGACCACGCGTCCTACCGGGCGTGGATCGACCAGATCGCGGCCGGTCTGGGCGGGCGGGCGGCGACCGTCGTCCTCGAACCGGACGCGCTGGCCATCATGACGAACTGCATGAACGCCGCGCAGCAGGCCGAGGTGAAGGCGTCCATGGCGTACGCCGGCAAGAAGTTCAAGGCGACGTCGTCGCAGGTCAAGGTGTACTTCGACATCGGCCATGACGCCTGGCTGTCGCCGTCGGAGGCCGCGTCCAGGCTCAACGGCGCCGACGTCGGGGGCAGCGCCGACGGCATCGCGCTCAACACCTCCAACTACCGCGCGACGCCGGGACTGGTGTCGTACGCCAAGAGCGTCATCGCGGCGACGGGCGTGTCCAGGTTGAAGGCGGTCATCGACACCAGCCGCAACGGCAACGGCCCGGCGGGCAGCGAGTGGTGCGACCCCGCCGGCCGGGCCACGGGCATCTGGAGCACCACGAACACGGGTGACGCGGCGATCGACGCCTACCTGTGGGTCAAGCCGCCGGGCGAGGCCGACGGCTGCATCGCGGGGGCCGGGCAGTTCGTGCCGCAGCGGGCCTACGACCTGGCCATGGCCGCGCCCTCACCCACCGCGAGCCCGACCGTGACGCCCACGGTGACCCCGACCGTGACCCCGACGGTCACGCCCACCGTCACCCCGACCACCGGCCCGGCCGGCTGCTCGGCCGCCTACAAGGTGACCAGCCAGTGGCAGGGCGGCTTCCAGGGCGAGGTCACCGTGAAGAACACCGGCTCGGCGCCGACCACCGGCTGGAAGGTCCAGTGGACGTTCCCCGGCGGCCAGACGATCAGCCAGCTCTGGAACGGCACCCTGTCCGGCAACGCCACCGTGACGAACCTGAGCTGGAACGGTGCCCTGGCCGGCGGCGCGACGACCACGTTCGGCTTCCTCGCCAACGGCGACGCCGCGACCAGCACCCCGCCCGCCCTCACCTGCACCGCGTCCTGACACCTCCCGGGCGCCCCCGCACGGGGGCGCCCGGGAAACAAGCCTGGGGAACAAGCCCGGGAAACAAGCCTGGAGAACAAGCCTGGGGAACAAGCCCGGGAAATAAGCGGAGAGCCGTTACGGTTGCACTGCCCGATGGCCACCGTCCAGGCGAAAGGGCTCGTTCCCCATGACTGTTCCACTCTCCATCCTTGATCTGGCGCACATCGGCGACGGAGAGACGGCGAGCGAGAGTCTGGCCGCGAGCGTGGGCCTGGCCCAGCGGGCCGAAGAACTGGGATACCACCGCATCTGGTACGCCGAGCACCACAACATGCCGAGCATCGCCTCCTCGGCCACCAGCGTGCTCATCGCGCACGTAGCCGCTCACACCAGGACGATCCGCCTCGGAGCGGGCGGCATCATGCTGCCCAACCACTCCCCGCTGACCATCGCCGAGCAGTTCGGCACCCTGGAGACCCTCCACCCCGGACGCATCGACCTCGGCCTCGGCCGCGCCCCCGGCAGCGACCAGCCCACCATGCGCGCCCTGAGGCGCACTCCCGGCGCCGCCGACACCTTCCCCCAGGACGTCCTCGAACTGCAGGGATTCCTCACCGGCGAGTCCCGCATCCCCGGTGTGGACGCCACGCCCGGCAAGGGCACGAACGTGCCGCTGTACATCCTCGGCTCGTCGTTGTTCGGCGCCCAGCTGGCCGCCGCGCTCGGGCTGCCGTACGCGTTCGCCTCGCACTTCGCGCCGGACGCGCTGGAGGAGGCCGTGGCGCTCTACCGGCGCGAGTTCAAGCCGTCCGAGCAGCTCGCCGAGCCGTACGTGATCGCCGGGGTGAACGTGATCGCCGCCGACACCCGCGAGGAGGCGCAGGAGCAGCTGCTGACGGCCAAGCGGTACCGGGTGAGCCGGTTCCTCGGGCGCGGGCGCACGTTCACGCCGGAGGAGGCCGACATGGTGCTCGAATCGCCGGGCGGGCAGCAGATCCTGCGGATGATGCAGTACTCGGCCGTCGGCACGCCCGCCGAGGTCGAGGACTATCTCACCCGCTTCGCCGCGCACGCGCAGGCCGACGAGCTGATCGTCGTGTCCTCGGCGCCCGACAGGAAGGCGTGGCTGCGCTCCATCGAGCTGCTGGCCGCCGCCCACGGCCTGGCCCGCGACGCCTCCTAGTCGGCCGAGTGCTGCGGCCGCAGCAGATGCGGCCCGGTCAGGTCGGACGGCGGCGCCGGTGACAACCCCGCGTCCACCAGCTGGGAGCGCAACGCGACGACCGTGCGTTCCAGGGCCCGGATCTGGGCCTGCAACCGGCGGATCTGGTCGCGCATCGCCACCGAGCTGCTCTGCTCGTTGACCAGCTCCGCGCCGAGCTGGCTGGCCTGGCCCTGCATCCGGGTCATCTGCTTCTCCATCTGCGCCAGGGCGTCCTCGTAGATCGTCTTGGCGCGGATGAACGCCTCGGCGTCGACCTTCGAGCGTTCGACCTCGGCCTGGTGCTCGACCTGGAGCAACGCGCTCTGCTGCGACTTCTTGCTGGCGTCCGTCGCCGAGCGGAAGGCGAGGTAGGCCACGCCGAGCGGCACGACGCCGACGCCGAGCTGGACCAGGATGTCACTCAGAGCGGACATGGCGGCCCCCCAATGGACGGATCACCCCTGTGTAGGTCACCCCGTCGTCGCTGTGCCAGGCGTTGACCGTCAGCGCGATCGGGAACTCGCTGCCGTCGCGGTGGAGGCCGACCAGCGGGATGATCCGGCCGGCCAGGCCGGAGTGGCCGTCGGAGAGCACCCGGGCGAGCCCGTCGGTGTGCGGGCCGCGGAAGCGCGGCGGCATCAGGATCGTCAGCGACCTGCCGACCGCCTCGTCGGTGTCCCAGCCGAACAGGGCCTCGGCCTGCGGGTTCCACGACTGGATCGTGCCCGAGGAGTCGGCCACGATGACGGCCGTCGAGGACGCCGCGCGGCCGCCCGGCAGGCGGCCCAGCACGACCGCCTCGGGCCAGGTGGCGATCAGCGCGATCCAGCCGCCGAAGGCCAGCCAGACCGCCCCGCCGACCCAGCCCCGCGGGTTGTCGCCGGTGAAGGTCGAGATCAGATAGATCAGCCCGTACGTGAGGAGCAGCGCGGTCGCGGCGGCGAAGGCCACCCGGTCGGACCGCATGAACGCCTGCGCCAGGCAGAGCATGCCGAGCGCGCACCAGACCGCCGCCCAGGCGGGCAACGGCGCGACGACGGCCAGCGACGCGTAGCCGGGCGTGCCGCGCTGGTTGCCCGGCACGAACGCCAGCGAGGCCGCGATGGCCAGGCTCAGCAGGCCCACGAACGTCAAGGAGGCGCCCCGCCTCCCGACGCGGCGGAGGACGCGGGTGAGGGTACGGCGAAGCGGGGGCGTACCGACAACGTGTCCATTACTCACAGTCGTCAGATTAATGCATTTAGTTATCGTCCGATGAGATTACCGTGCTGGTCCACCCGGCGTGGCGGCCGTACCGGAAACACCGGGGAAACGCCGTGACCGGTTGCATGCCTTTCCTGGACCTGTCCGAGAAGAGGTGCGCATGAGTGGAGCCGGATCCGCGGGGCCGTCGCGGCGGACGACGTTGGGGCTGCTCGGGGCGGTGCCCCTGGCGGTCGGTGGCGGGCTGACGCCTGCCGAGGACGGGGTGGCCGCCTATGACCGATATCTCCGTTCGCTGGCCGAGCAGGACCAGTTCTCCGGGACGGCGCTGCTGGCCCGTCGCGGGCGTCCGGTGCTGGCCCGTTCGTACGGGATGGCCGACAAGGAACGGTCGATCCGCAACGGGACCGACACCGTTTACTGCCTGGCCTCGGCGTCCAAGCCGTTCACCGGGCTGGCGGTCGTGCAGCTCGCCCAGCAGGGCAGGCTCAGGTTCTACGAGAAGCTGGGCGCGTACCTGGACGGCTTCCCCGACGAGGTCGCCAGGCACGTCACCGTGCACCAGCTGCTCACCCACAGCTCCGGGCTGCCGGACTTCACCGTCCAGGACCCGGACGACGTCAAGGTGGTGACCCACAGCGTCGAGGAGCAGACCCGGTTCGTCAGGACGCGGACCCGCCTGCTCAAGCCCGTCTACACCCCCGGCACCGACAAGACCTACAGCAGCTCCGGCTACGAGATCCTCGGCGAGCTCGTCGCCACGCTCTCGGGGCTGCCCTTCCACGAGTACGTCCGCCGCAACATCTTCGTCCCCGCCGGGATGACCCGCTCCGCCTACTACACCCGGACGGACTGGCTCAACGACGCACGCATCGCCCATCCGTACATCTACCAGTCGGACGGCTCGCGGGTGGACGGCGTCCGCCACCTGGAGGCGGGGGCCGTGCTGAACGGCGGGCCGGGCACCAACGCCGCCCGCGCCTTCATCGGCTCCGGCGGCGGCAGCGGCTTCTCCACGGCCCCCGACCTGGTGCGCTTCGCGCTCGCGCTGCAACGCGACAAGCTGCTGAACCACGCCTACACCCAGCTCTACCTGAGCCCCAAGGTCTCCGGCCCGCCCCTCCCCGGGCCCGGCCCCGCACCCGCCACGGAGGCGTTCCAGGCGTACGGGCCGGTCGCCGGGATCACGGGCGACCAGCGGCACATCAGCCACGGGGGCGGCATCGCGGGCGGCAACACCAACTGGTCGATCTACCTGGACAGCGACTGGGTGGGGGTCATCCTGTGCAACTACGACCTCGACATCCAGGCCATCATCCGCCAGGAGAGAAAGGCCGTCCTGGGCGCCTGACCGCCGTCGCCGGTAGCGTCGGGCGCATGGGTGTCGAGGTGGCGGTCGTGCGTGAGGTGGACCAGGAGCTCGTTGACGCGTTCGGGGTGCTGCTGCCGCAGCTCTCCGCCTCCGCCGGGCCGCCGGACCGGGCGGCGCTCGAACGCGTCGTGCGCAGCGAGGCGAACACCGTGCTGACCGCCCGCCTGGACGGCCGGATCGTCGGCACGCTGACGCTGGTCCTGTTCCCGGTGGCGACCGGCATGCGCGCCCGCATCGAGGACGTGGTGGTCGACGCCTCGGCGCGAGGGCGCGGGATCGCCGCCGAGCTGACCCGGCACGCCCTGCGCCTGGCGGAACAGGCGGGCGCCCGTACCGTCGACCTCACCTCCCGCCCCGACCGCGCGGCCGCCAACCGCCTGTACGAGCGCCTCGGGTTCCAGGCCAGGAACTCGACCGTCTACCGCTTCGGCTCCGAGCGCTAGCTGGTTCCGCACGTGGCCAGGAGGCGGGCGAGGGTCTGGGCGGGGGTCTCCGCGTCGGTGTGCAGGACGGTCGTGGCCAGGGTGCGGTGGTCGGTCACCGCGCGTTCCACGGCGTGGGCGCGGGCCGGTTCCCACTCCCGTTCGGCCGCGACCCGACCCACGGCCCGGACCCGGGAGCGCAGCCGGTCTCGGCACCCGGTGAAACCTTGTCGAGGGCACCATGAAACCGGCGTCCCCGACAGTGGAGCCATGAGCATCACAGAACTCGGGCACACCGGGGTCGGCCCGCCCCCCAGAGCGGCCGCCGAGGCGGCCGTACGCGCCGAAGGGCTGGTGAAGACGTTCGGCGCACACCGGGCCGTGGACGGGATCGACCTGGACGTACGCACCGGCGAGATCTTCGGCGTCCTCGGCCCCAACGGCGCGGGCAAGACCACCACCCTCCGCATGCTGGCCACCCTCCTGAAGATCGACGCCGGCCGCGCCGAGATCTTCGGGGTCGACGTGGCCGCCAACCCGCACGTGATCCGCCAGCTCGTCGGCGTCACGGGCCAGTACGCCTCGGTCGACGAGAACCTGACCGCCCGCGAGAACCTCTGGCTGTTCAGCCGCCTCCAGGGCATCGCCAAGCCGCGCGCCCGGCGCATCGCCACCGAGCTGCTGGGCCAGTTCGGCCTGGAGGACGCGGCCGACAAGCCGATCTCGCAGTTCTCCGGCGGCATGCGCAGGCGCCTGGACCTGGCGGTCAGCCTGATCACCAGGCCGCCGCTGATCTTCCTGGACGAGCCCACCACCGGCCTCGACCCCCGCACCCGCGGCCAGATGTGGGACGCCATCCGCGACCTGGTCGCCGACGGCTGCACCGTGCTGCTGACCACCCAGTACCTGGACGAGGCCGACCAGCTCGCCGACCGCATCGCCGTCATCGACCATGGCCGCAAGGTCGCCGAGGGCACGCCCGACCAGCTGAAGAGCGCGGTCGGCAACTCGACCCTGCAGTTGCTGCTCGCCGAGCCGGACGAGGTGCCGGCCGCCGTGGAGGTCGTGCGGCGCGTGCTCGGCTCCGACCCGGTGCTCAGCCCGGAGCAGGGCCGCCTCAACGTCGCGCTCGACCAGGCGGACCTGGCCGCCGAGGTGCTGATCGCCCTGCGCACCGCCGGGGTGTCGATCTCGTCGGTGAGCGTGGCCAAGCCCAGCCTGGACGAGGTGTTCCTGGTCCTGACCGGCCACGGGACGGACGGCGACGCCGAGACCGGCACGGAGGAGAACCGATGAGCACCATGATCGCCCCCACCCGCCAGACGGTACGGGCCGCCGACCGCGTGGAGGCCGCCCGGCGGCGCGTGACCCTGGCGGAGACCGTCGGCCAGACCCTGTCGATGGCCTGGCGGGCGCTGAAGAAGATGCGCCGCAACCCGGAGCAGTTCTTCGACGTGGCGCTGCAACCCCTGCTGTTCACCGCGATGTTCGCCTTCATCTTCGGCGGCGCCATCGCCGGCGACGTGCAGAGCTACCTCCCGCTGATGATCCCCGGCATCCTCGCCCAGACGGTGCTGACGACGTGCATGGCGACGGGCACGCAGCTGCGCGAGGACATGGAGAAGGGCGTCTTCGACCGGTTCAAGTCGTTGCCGATCGCCCGGATCGCGCCGCTCGCCGGCCCGATGGTGGCCGACCTGCTGCGTTACACGATCGCGGCCACGCTGACCTTCGGCATGGGCCTGGTGATGGGCTACCGGCCGGGCGGCGGCGTGGGCGGCGTGCTGGCCGCGATCCTGCTGGCGATCTTCACCGGCTGGTCGCTGGCGTGGATCTTCACCTGGGTCGGCACGATCGCCCGCAGCGCCCAGGCCGTGCAGGGCATCTCGATGATGATCCTGTTCCCGCTGACGTTCCTGTCCAACGCGTTCGTTCCCGTGGAGACCCTGCCGGGGTGGCTGGCCGCGTTCGTCCGGGTCAATCCGGTCTCACACCTGGTCACGGCCACCCGGGACCTCGCCAACAACGCCCTCGTCAGCGGCGAGGTGGCCTGGACCCTGCTGGCGTGCGCGGTCGTCATGGCGATCTTCGCGCCCCTGTCGGTGCGCAGCTACAAGCGGCACATGTGAGCGCCGCCGGTCACGGCCGAAGACCTGTTCGACGTGCCGCCGGGCCTCGTCGAGCAGGTCGGGGCCGCGCCGGTCGCCGTACCCGGCCCGGACGGCCGCGAGCGTGCCCGGCGCGGCCCGTTCCGCGTGCGGCTCGATCAGCGCGAAGTGCATGCTCGGCATCGTGCTGTTGTACGCGAACCGTTCGGCCAGCACCAGCAGCCTGATCGCGTCGCGCGCCTGCATGGCCTGCCGCAGCAGCCCCCACGTCCCGAGCGCGAACAACATCGAGCCGCACACCGGGAAGTCGAGGACCGGGTTCGTCACGATCAGCAGGTCGTAGCCCTGCGCGGCGGCGAACAGCTCCGCGCCGTACCGGACCTCCCGCGGCCCGGCGTGGTGGGCGTACGCCGTCAGCGCGATCGACTCCGCGACGACCGACCAGGACGTGGCCCCCTCGTACGGCACCCCCGGCGGACGCAGGTCGCGCGCCCGCTCGACCGCCCTGCGGTAGTGCACCAGCGCCGCGGCCCTCTCCCCCCGGGCGAGGGCGATCTCGGCCGCGCACAGCGAGTCGATCGCCGCGCCGCCGAGCACGGTGTCGCCCTCGCTGATCCCGTTGATGCCGGCCAGCTCGGCCTCGGCGGCGTCGAGATCGCCGTCGGCCAGCGCCGAGATCAGCAGGACCGAGCGGAGCTGGGCCTCGTCGTCGACGGCGCCGAGCCGGCGCAGCACCGGCAGCGCGGTCCGCGCGTGGCCGACCGCCCGCCCGCGGTCGCCGAGCTGCATGAACAGGTGGGCCAGCACGGCGTGCGCGATCGCGCCGATCCACGGGCCCTCGCTGTCGCGCAGCAGCGACAGGGCCTGCTCGGCGGCCTCGATCGCCTGGTGCACCGCCCCGACGTTCTCCAGGACGTGGATGCTCGCCTGCGCCGCGGCCAGCGCCACGTCGCGGTCGGGGCTCCGGCGCAGCTCCAGGAGCTTGCGGTGGGCGTCGTCCCGGTCCCACGCGAGCGCCACCGTGGTCATGGCCCCCAGGCGGGGGTCGGTCTCGCCGGTCTCCGGCAGCTCCTTGAGCAGCAGGCGCAGGGGATCGTGGGCGCGGTCGGTGACGGCGATGGTGTTCATCAGCGTGATCAGCAGGGCGGCCCTGGTCACCTCGACGAGCGGCGGTGGCGGCGCCCAGCCCTTGAGCGCCTGGCCGATCGCCTCCCGGTGGACGAAGATCCGGGTGTGGTCGCCGCGGATCGACCACAGCGAGCCCACACCGGCCAGCAACTGGACCGTCGCGGCCGGGTCGGGCTCGCCGAGTGCCTGCCGGAGCAGGTCGGCGAGGTTGCCCTCCTCCGCGCGCAGCGCGTCGACCGACTCGTACTGTCCCGCGCCGAACAGCGTGTAGGCGTGCGCGAGGGCGTACGCCGTAGCCCACTGCCGTTGCGCCGCGCGTGCCGCCGCCACCTCGCCGGTCTCCTTCAGCCGCAGCCGCCCGAACTCCCTGACGGTCTCCAGCATCCGGTAGCGCAGGCCGTACGCCGTCTCGCGGACGCCGAGGATGGACTGCTCGGTGAGCGCGTCCACGACGGCCAGGGCGTCCGGGCCGAGCACGTGCTCGGCGGCGGTCAGCGTGAACCCGTCGCCGAACAGCGACAACCAGCGCCAGGCCCGCCGTTCGGGCTCGTCCAGCAGGTTCCACGACCAGTCGATCACCGCGAGCAGCGTCTGGTGGCGGTCGGGGGCCGTCCGGTTGCCGCCGCGCAGCAGGGCGAACCGGTCCGCCAGCCGCCGCGCGATCTCCTCGACCGACATGACCCGCACCTTGGCCGCGGCCAGCTCGATCGCGAGCGGCAGCCCGTCGAGGCGGGCGACGACCTCGGCGACCGCCTCCTCGCCGATCCGCACCCCGGGGCGGGCGGCCGTGGCGCGCTGCCGGAACAGCTCCGCCGCGTCCTCGGCGAGCAGCTCGCCGAGCAGGTAGACGCGTTCGGCGGGGATCGACAGCGGGGCGCGCGAGGTGGTCAGCACCCGCAGGTCGCGGGTCGTCACGGTCAGGAACGCCACCAGGTCGGCGACGGCCTCGATCACGTGCTCGCAGTTGTCCAGGATGAGCAGCGCCGGAGCCTGGTCGAGATGCTGGGCGATGCGGGCGCGCACGTCGGCGCGCTGCCCGGCGGTCAGGATCCGGCGTCCGCTGACCGAGTCGCGGACCCCGAGCGCCGACCCCACCTCGCCCACCACGCCCTCCGGCGAGGAGACGCCGACCAGCTCGATGAAGTGCACGACGGGCTGCGCGGCGTTCCGGCCCGCCACATGGGCCAGCCGCGTCTTGCCCAGGCCGCCGGGGCCGACGACGGAGACCACCCGGTTGGTCTGCAACAGGGCGTGGACGGCGCGGATGTCGTCCTCGCGGCCGAGCAGCGAGGAGCCGTCGAACTGCAGGCCGACGCGCACCGGCCGGTCCGCGGCGAGGAGTTCGGCGTACACGCGGGCCAGCTCGGGGCCGGGTTCGGTGCCGAGCCGGGCGATCAGGCCCGAGCGGTGGCGTTCGTAGCGCTCCAGCGCGGCGGCGGCGCCGCGGACGGCGGCCTCGCTGCGCAGCAGGCAGGCCAGCAGCTCCTCGTCCTGCGGCCGTTCGGCCGCGGCCTCCTCCAGCAGCGGCAGCGCGGCCTCGTGCGCGCCGCCGCGGGCGGTCGCGATCGCCGCCACCCGCCGGGCCTCGGCGGCCTGCCGCGCCGCGACGGCGCGCAGGTCGGCCGGCGCGCCCGTGACGCCGTCGGGGCCGCCGGGGCCGCCGGCCACGACCAGGTCCAGGGCCTCCTCGGCACGGCGGCGCGCGAGCGCCGCGTCGTCCTGGCCCAGCGCGGCCCGCGCCTGCTCCACCAGCGTCCCCAGCAGCAGGACGTCGACCTGGTCCGCGGGCAGCCCGAGCCGGTAACCGCGCGGGACGCGCACGACGACGTCGGGGCCGGTCGCGGCCCTGGTCCGGGAGACGACCACCTGCAGCGCCTTGGTCGGGTTGGCCGGCGCGCCGTCCGGCCACAGCTCCTCGACCAGCCGCTCGTCGCCGACGCCGGCGCGCCCGTGCAGGGCGAGCACGGCCAGCAGGGTGTGCGCGCGGTCGCCCACGACGCGCGCGCCGTGCCAGCGGACGCCGTCGAGGAGGACCAGTGCGGGAGACACATCCTCAGCTTACGGACGATTCCCCGGCCCGCGCCGCCTCCCGCGCCCGCCCCGCCGCGACGACTCGGCCGGGCAGGCTTTGCCTACGATGAGGCGTGGATCGACTGCGGAGCGTCCCCATGGCGGACGGCGAGGTGGAGGTGCTCATCGTCGGCGGCGGGCCGGTCGGGCTCACCGCACGGGCGCTGCTGGACCGCTGGGGCGTGCGGGTCCTGCTGGTCGAACGGCATCGCGAGCCGTCGCCCTTCCCGCGGGCACGGCTGGTCAACGTGCGTTCGATGGAGATCTACCGCGGGCTCGGGCTCGCCGCCGGGATCGCCGCCCACGCGTTCGCCCCCGAGTACGGCCGCATCCGCTTCCGCGACACCCTGTGCGGCCGCGACTTCGCCACGGCGGCGATGACCGGCATCGACGCGCCGGTGCCCGAGAGCCCCGTGACCGGCGTGGTCACCTCGCAGGACCGCCTGGAACCCGTCCTGCTCGCCGGGGCGGGGTCGCCGGCCCTCTTCGGCGTCGAGCTCGCCGGCCTGAGCGAGGAGGCGGACGGCGTCGTGGCCGTCCTGGTCGGCGGCCGCCGGCGCGGCGAGAGCACCCGGCTCCGCGTCCGTCACGTCCTCGCCGCCGACGGCGCGAACTCCACCGTCCGGCGCCTGCTGGGCATCGGCGTCACCGGGCCCGGGAGCATGGGCGGCTTCACCACCGTCGTGTTCGACGCCGACCTGCGCCGCTGGTGCACCGACCAGCCCGCCGGGGTCTACTTCACCGCGCACGGCCTGTTCGCGCCGCTGTATCCGGAGGGAGGCTGGGCCTGGTTCGTCCCCACCCCGGACGACGGCCCGCACGCCGACTGGCCCGCCCTCCTCGCGCGCGCCCTCGGCGGAGTGCCGGCCGACGTCGTACGGGTCCAGCACTGGGAGACCGACGCGTTCGTCGCCGAGCGGTTCCGCCACGGCCGGATCCTGCTGGCCGGCGACGCCGCGCACGCGATGCCCATCGTCGGCGGGCTGGGCATGAACACCGGCATCGCCGACGTGCACAACCTGTGCTGGAAGCTGGCGGGCGTCCTGCGGGGGTGGGCCGCTCCCGGCCTGCTGGAGACGTACGAGGAGGAGCGGCGGCCCGTCGCCTGCCGGACACTGCGCCAGGCGGTGGCCAACACCGAGCTCATGCTCGACGTGCAGAACCGGCGCCGCGCCCAGCTCCGGGCCGGCCGGGCGGCGCCGGACCACGTCGAGCTGCCCTGGTCGCAGCGGTACTTCGCGCAGCTCGGCCTGGTGCTCGGCGGCACGTACCGCTCCGGCGCCGTCCTCGCGGGCGAGGGACCCGCGCCGGAGCCGCCGGGCGCGGACTACGTGCCCAGCGCGGAACCAGGCCACCGGATGCCGCACCTCTGGCTCGCCCGCGACCGCTCGACCCTGGACACGTTCGGCGAATGGTTCACCGTGCTCACCCCGGACCCCGCCGCCTGGGCACTTCAGGCGACACCATGGCCGGTGCGCGTCGAGCAACTTCCCATGGAACACGCGGCGTTCTGCGGGATCACCGCGCAGGGAGCGCTGCTCGTCCGTCCCGACGGGCACGTCGCCGCCCGCTGGTCCGGCCCTCCGGTCGCCTCCACCCTCCTCGACGCCCTCGCCACGTTGACCGGGCAGGGCGCCCGAGCCGTCCGTCGCGCAGCGCCTCCGTGACGACGGCTGCGGAAGGAACGATCGAGGTGTGGTCACATGAGGCAAATGGCCGTTCAGGGGGCGGGAATTCACACCCCGCTGCCCTCGGCAGACTAGCTGCCGGTGCACCACTGACCGCTCTTGAACCTCTCCTCGATCTCGACCTCGGGCGCCGAGTCGGCGACCGAGATGTCCAGTTGCGCCGTGGCGGCCACCAGGGTGCCGGCCGGCGACTTGGCCGCCTTGGCGTCGACCACCACCTGACGGTCGCCGAGCAGCGCGTAGGTGTCCCTGTCGAAGATCAGCTCCCAGCGCAGCCCGTCCGGGCTGGTGAAGCCCACGCCGACGCCCGTGCGGCCCGCGGCGTCCTGCACCCCCTCGTCGAGGGTGATGCCGGGGAACGTGCTCAGGGCCTGGTACAACGCGCTGCGCTGCGCGGCCGGCAGGTACGTCTGCCACAGCAGCTCACGTGCGGCGAGGAAGGCGAGGAACGGCGTCAGCTTCTCCGCCTTGGGCTTCCACATGGCGTCGAGGTGGGCGCGCATGCCGGCCGCGTCGGTCGGCAGGTTCTTGATCGTCGGGTAGTCGCTCTTGAAGTCCTTGCAGTAGACGATGGGCTGGAGCTTGGTTCCCATGTCCTTGTAGGCGGACTTCGGGATCGGTTCGCCGGCATAGGCCAGGGGCTCGATGGGCGTCTGCTTGCGTACGCCGTCGGCGTACTGCCCGGGCCGCCGCTCGCCCGCTCGCAGCCAGATGGTGCCCTTGTAACGCCGGTAGTAGTGGTCCTTGGACTTCTCGTACGGCATCAGGGAGTAGTCCATCGTCTGCAGGGTCTTCACCACGATGTACTGGTCGTCGCGCGGTTCGATCTCGTCGACGGCGGCCCTCGCCGCGCGGTTGAGCACTTCGGCGGCCGACAGCAGCCTCATCTCGTGAGGCGGGTTCGAGGCGGGCGGCACCCGCACCACGACCAGGCCGACGGCCAGCGCCAGCCCTCCGGCGAGGGCGAAGGCGTACGGCCTGCGCCAGGCCCACCGGGACCGTCCCGCCCTGAGCAGCCGATCCCTGGCCATGGCCTTGGTGCCGGGGTCGTAGGGCGCCACTTCCGGCCGGACCTCGTTGATCAGGTCGAACTCGTTCATCGGGGGTCCTCCAGGACGTTGCGAATCTTGGCCCGGATCCGGGACAGACGGGAACGAACCGTGCCCACCGGGATGTCGAACGCCTGAGCCGCCTGCTCGTAGGACAGTTCGGCCCAGGTGACCAGGAAGAGCAGCTCGCGTTCCGCCGAAGAGAGCCTGGCCAGCGCGTCGGCCAGACGGGGACCGAGCCGCTGGGCGTCGATCCGGTCGATGCTGCGCTGCTCGAAGGGGTTGTCGTCGTGACCCGGCATCCTGGCCAGGGCCCGCAGCCTGCGCACCTCGGTACGGCGGTGTTTGGCGATCAGGTTGGCGGCGATGCCGTACAACCAGGGGGCGGCGTCCGGTCTGGACAGGTCGTAGCGGGACCGTTTTCGGAACGCCGCGAGGAACGTCTCCGCCGTCACGTCGTCGGCCGCGGAGGAGTTCTCCTGGCCGAGGCGTCTGGTGGCATATCGGTGGATCTCATCCGCGTACCTGTCGAAGAGGCCCGCGAACCGAACGGGGTCGGCCAGCGACTCCTCGATGAGGGCGGCGTCCGTGATGGCCGCCACCGGGGTGAGTCCTCTCATGGGGGGAAGTCCTTCCACAGGGCGCGTTCGCACCCTTCACCACAGACTCACCCGCACCGGCCCTTCGGTTCCATCGCTCCCCGTGGGAGTTGGGCGCGTGGGGCTCAGCGGAATGCGTCCTGCTTCAGCGGGATCTAGCCTGCTTAACGGGAGCCGACCCCGCTGAACTCGCCACGCGTACGTGCCTGTGCGTCGCGGTGGTCAGGCGAACCGCGGCGCCGGCATGACCCTCTTCCTCAGCGCCGCGACGCCGACGGCCGCCACCCAGATGGCGGCGATGCCGTTGAACATCGCGACCGCGCCCCAGCCGTTCGAGGCGTAGAACTCCGACGAGTTGAAGCCGAAGAACATCGACGGCACCCCGGCCAGGTGCAGCGCGGCGATGCCGAACGACGACCAGCCGACCCACCGGGATAGGGCGCCGGTGCGCAGCACCGCGTACCCGAAGGCGACGCCGAAGACGACCAGCATCAGGTGGCTCATGGAGCCGTAGAGCAGGTAGGTGGGCACGGTACGGGTCGGGTCGATCTCCTCGACGGCCTTGATGGCGCTGCTGCCCTCGATCCCCTTGGCGACCATGTCGATGATCGCCCACGCCACGCCGGCGGTGCCGGCGACCGCCCCGAACCATTCGTAGCGGGCGTCGGCCCGCGTGATGAGCGACCGGACACCGCTCATGAAGACCAGGAACAGCGTCAGCGCGCAGAAGTTGAAGAGCGTACGGGTGAGGATCAGCCAGTCCGGCATGAGGGCGCCGGTCTCGACACCGCAGGCCGGCGGATCACACGCGGGCACGACGAAGTAGAGGGGAAGCTCGGCCATCGCGAAGACGGCGC
The DNA here is from genome assembly GCF_040298265.1 of Nonomuraea sp. NPDC001636. Lineage (NCBI taxonomy): Bacteria > Bacillati > Actinomycetota > Actinomycetes > Streptosporangiales > Streptosporangiaceae > Nonomuraea > Nonomuraea sp. NPDC001636. Next base: position 19,513 of record NZ_JBEOZT010000031.1, on the reverse strand, counting down.
CGAGGATCCCGGCCACGCCGATCCAGCGGCGAGCCGTGGGCGGGAGCTGAATCTGTGTAAGTAATGAAGTGTTCATGGCATGCACAGTAGCAACAACTGTGTAAGCCGTCTACTATTTCCTTCAGATCTTCGAGAGGATGCCGGCCATGACCCCACGCAAGAGCTCCGGACGCGACCTCACGCGAGACCGCGAGCCCGCGCCGGATCCCGTGGCCGCCGACGACGCCGACCTCGATGCGCTGCCGCCGGGCCTGGCCGCGGCCTGGGGCGTCGTCGACACCGGTGGGCGGCGCGGCCCCAAGCCGGCGCACAGCGTCGAGAAGATCATCGCGGTCGCCACCGAACTGGCCGACGAGGAGGGCATCGCCGCCGCCTCCCTGCCGAAGGTGGCTGCCCGGATCGGCGTGACCGCCAACGCGCTGTATCGCTACGTCAGCTCCAAGGAAGAGCTCATCGTGCTCCTGGCCGATCGCGCGTGGGGCGACCCGCCCGAGCTGCCCGACGGCGACTGGCGAGAGGCGGCCGCGCTGTGGTCACGCCGGCTGTTCGAGCGTTTCCTCTCCCGCCCGTGGCTGCTGGACGTGCCGACCACCGTCTCCCTGACCCCGCACAACGCGGCCTGGCTGGACGCCCTGATCACCGCGCTCGGGCCGACCGGCATGGAGGCGCAGCTGATGCTGAACTGCGCGTACCTCCTCGACAGCCACGCCCGCTACGGCGCCAACCTGCGACGCAACACTCCGACACCGGCCGCGTTGCGCCGCGCGAACCCCGACCAGCAGCGGGCGGTACGCGCGGTCCGCGTGTTCCTCGACGGCCAGCTCCGCTCCCGCAACCTGAACGCCGTCGCGGACGCGATCCAGGACCCGATGTTCCTCGCCGACGAACCTCCGCTCGACGGCTTCGAATTCGGCCTCGCCAGAATCCTCGACGGCATCGAGGCATACGTCCAGCAGTAGGAACGCCGCAACAGCCTTCCCGCCGAATAATCCCGCCGGCAATTGCGCCTATGTCGGCGGGCTCTCGGGTGGGCCGGTATATGTGGCATGAATCATCAGCCCTGCGTTCCGACGTCTGGTCCGGCGTCCCCCGCGGCTGACGATTGACGGGCCATCGCGTACGAACAGCGTCAGGACCCCGGCCGGCCCAAGCCAGGGCGCTGCGGCCAATGCGTCCCCGCGGTCGGTCGCCGCCGCCGTCGTGGGCGCACCGGGCATGGCCGCCACCGGCCTCTACGCACACCCGCCGGACCCGGAGAGCTCGAAGTCGCCGGTCCCGGCGAGGTCGAGGCCGGCGAGGTGGACGGCGACGCCGACGGCGATGTCGTCCAAGCCGATCGATCCTCGGCCACGTTCTCGCCAAAGGCCGCAAACTACGGCCACTCGACTGACACAGACCCCGCACATGCCGTTCGACCACTCACGCCGACGCCAGGTCCTCGAACCCCGCCTTCAACCAAGTGGTGCCCACGACGACATGCAGCTCACTTCCCCGCCCCAGCACGACCGCCGCCCTGGGAACCGGCCGTCCGTCGGGCATCACCAGCCGGGCGGGACGATTCACCGAAAAACCCTCTCCCTTGATGCTCCCGATGACCACCCGATGCCGATGTCCTGCATATCCGCCGAAAAGCGCCACCCGGTCGCCGGCGACAACGAGCGCATGGGCGCCCCTCACCTCCGTGGACCAGCCATCAACCGCGCCGGCTCGAACCCGCACAATCGGAAAGTCGGTGTAGTAGTAGGCCCACGCATCATTCCCCGACACGTTCAGCGCGTAGCAGTCGGAGATCGCGTCGAACTGACCGTCGTACGGATATCGCCACGCGGGAGCCAGATCAGCCCCGAAGCGGATGAGACCGGGGGAGCCGATGGGGGCAGGGTTGCCTTTCTCCCCCCAGCCGAAGTTGCCGAACACGCCTTCGTCGAAATAGCTCACCCATATGTCGCCGGAAAGCGTCGCCTGCACGTCGGCGATTCCGTCCCCCAGCACGCCCCTTCGCAGGAGCTTTCCATCGGCATCGTAGACGGCGGCGTTGGACTCGGCCGCTCCGTCCCGCCAACGGCACCGTGCCCCCACCAAGAGCACGGCCCCGTCCGGCATCGGCTGGACGTGGTTGTGCGCCTGCGAGTGCCGGGCGATGGAAACCGACCCCGTCAGATGGGGACGGTACGTGGCGACATGCAGCGAGACTGGCGCGGCCGTACGCGAGTGGGGAAACGATGCCCCATCGGAGGCCACAGTCCGTGCAGTCAGCGCATCGGAGTTCTCCTGCGAGGCCCACACAACGACGAGTTCTCCCTTGGGACCCGCCGCCGTACTCACCGTCTCCACGCCCCGGGACGGCGGAACCAAGTCCGCATGATGGCGCAGCCTCACAACGTCTGTCTTTCGCTTTCTTCCGGCTCGGCCTGGCATGGACGACACCTTATTGATCGCATGGCGGAATCGCGCCTGAAATAAATCCCAGCCAGTGCCCGCGCCGACGCTCCTGAAGCCCAACTTCGGAGCCGATCTCCATATCGCAAACGATCGACCCGTCCATGTGGCATGGAACGCCGCCGCGATCAACAGCCGCCCCGCTCCTCTCCCGGACGAGCACGTCACCAGCTACCCGGCCCGGCCGCCCGCTGCCCTCCAAGGCGCGGCGGTACGGTCGGCGATGCCTTCGCACAGGTTGTCCAGGCGTTCAGCGACGGGCTTTACGCAGCCCGGTGATCTGCAACTCGGCGAACAGCCCCACGACCAGGGCCTGCGCGATGGCCCAGACACCCCCGAGCGTGCTGAACTCCAGCGCACCCGTCACGACTGCGGCCACGCTGCCGAGGGTCCAGACGATGTTCAACGCGATGACGGCCCTGACGGCGTTCTGGCCGATCCTGGGACGCGTGGCCACCAGGCCGACGGCGGCGCCGTACACGAGCAGGAAGACCCCGATCTCGCGCAGCAGCCCCGCACCCGGCCCGAGCAGGCCGCTCACGGGCCCGGCCAGGGCCAGATACACCAGCCCGTTGACGCCGGTGACGACGGCGTCCGCAACAAGAGCGAGGCGCAGGAACTTGGTCCGGTCGGCGGTGATGGTGAGGGCGGTCATCTCTGCTCCTTCAAGTGCTCGTTTCGACACCTGAACAATGGCAGCGAGACGTAAGGACCGCGATTACGCGCCAGGTAATGACAACGGCCACCATCCCACCCCCTGGCCGCTCAGGGCGGCCGCTACCCGCTACAAGGATGCGTCTTTCCATGTCACTTGTACTGGCGCCGCTACAGGGGAAGGCCACCGTGGACCGGTTCACTGCTCTGCTGATCGCCGCGGCGCTTGTGGCCGTGCTCTACGTCGCCGTCAGCCGCCAATCCCATGTACTGCGCGCCGATGGAGCGTACGGCCACCAGCAGGACGCCAGGCACCTTCGACGACACTCAGCCGCACGCGGCGGCCGGACGGCCGGGATGGTGTTGAGCATCGGCAGCTCACCTTCTGCGCGCCCGCCTTGCACTTGCCGTACTGGCTGCGGCGCGGGGACAGCGGCTCCAGCAGCCGCACAGCGCCGTCTTCGGCATTGAGCACACGTCATAGCTCTTCGGCTTGGCCGGCGCGGCGCTCGCGGAGGCGGCACCAGTCACATCGAGGCCGACGACGAGAGCAGACAGGACTACAGCGCGCTCAAAGTTGCTCATTGAGGGTTCTCCTCAATGAGCCATGGGGGCAACCGAAGAGTGCCCGCATCGGACAGCCCGCTTGGAAGCGGCCTCGAATCGCGCTCTGGAGACGTTCAGCGCAGCCTTCACACATGCCCTTGAAGGGCTGGACAATGGCGTGGTGACAAAGACTTCTGGCGCAGCATCCGGACCAGGATCTGTTGCCACCCGCACCGGCCGGCAACTGCCTGCGTGGACGATTCCGGCCGCGCTTGCTGCAGCCGGTTTGGTCTGCTTCATGGCTGCGATGATTTTGATGAAGGTGTCTGATGGAACGCAGCCGTGGTTGAGGATCGGTATCGCCGCTCTGGCGTTCTCCGCAGAAGTATGGGGCTGGTACTCGACGCTGCGATGGCTCGCCCGCAGACGACGGCAGAACATCACTGGCTAGTCAGCCTCGTTGATGTACTGCCACACCCGGAACCCATGACACCCTCACCAGGACGGCCCAGTCGTCGAGGGTGACCCTTCCACTCGTCCTGCGGCCGTCCGCCTTCTAAATCGCCTTCAGAGCCTTCTCCAGAACGTCACCGAACACCTCATCGTCCGGCGCCTGCCGCGACCGGGTAGCCGCGGGCGTAGAGCAGGTCGTAGGCGGATTTCACATCCCATTCCTTCGCGCCCCTCCGGAGTGCGGGCAGTTGCTTCACGAGAACCTCCGTGGGGTCGGGGTGAGTCTTGGCGCGGGTTCGGCAGGAACGCAGTGGTGGGCAGGTCGGCCGAAGCCGGCGCCGATGGGATCGGACCCCCGCATGTGGGAGTTGGAGGAATTGAACTCGATCGTCACCATGCGCCCTGATCTGCCCGGCCCGGAGCCATCGAGCACGTTTCCTGGTTTCGCAGGGATTCGGGATGGTCGACGCGGACAAAATGCTTGGTATGACGGTGCAGCGATGGGTGCTGGCGGGGACGGCTGTGGTGGTGGCCGTGCTGGCGGTCGTGTTCGCGGTCTTGGGTTGGGACTGGGCTGATAAGGCCGCCTCGGTGGTCTCGGCGCTGGCCGGAGTAGCTGCGCTGGGGGTAGCGGTGTGGGCGGCGTGGCCGGTGGCCTCTGGCGGGGGAAGCGTTCGCGTCTCCCACACCGGGCGGGCCACGACCAGTGGGGCCGGGCGGGCCAATACCGGGTTTTCTGGACGGGCCAGCGCGGTGCCGGGCCGGGTACGGGTGAAGCGTACGGGGCAGGCGAGCTCCGACGACGGCGATGCCAACACCGGCGTTGACCTCACCTAAGCACCACAAGAACTGGGTCGGTGCAGAACAGGGATGATCGGCGAAAGGGCGATCCTCTGATGAAGAGCACGGTCCGGGACACCGGTGACGCGTCCGGTGGGGCGGGCAGCTATGTCAACACCGGTAGCCATCAGGGGGATGTGTATCTGACAGATGCGCCGATGGCGAGGTCGGCCTACCGGGATCAGGTTGAGCAGATCTTCCCCTGGAAACTGGTGGGGCGTGAGGCCGAGTTAGCAGAATTAGCCAGGTTCTGCATCAGCGATCACGAGAGCGCCTATGTGTGGTGGCAGGGGGAGGCCTGGGCGGGCAAGTCGGCGCTGATGGCGACCTTCGTGCTGCATCCGCCGCCAGGGCTGCGGGTGGTGTCGTTCTTCATCACGGCCCGCTATGCGGGTCAAAGCGATCGGAACGCCTTCCTGGAGGTGGTAATCGAGCAGTTGGCCGAACTGCTGGGCCAGTCGATGCCGACGCTGCTAACCGAGGCCACGCGGCAGGGCTGGTTTGCCCGGTTGCTGAAGGAGGCGGCGCGGCGCTGTCGCGAGCGCGATGAGCGGCTAGTGCTGGTGGTAGACGGGCTGGATGAGGACCGCGGCGTGACGGTCGGCCGCAACGCGCACAGCATTGCCGCGCTGCTGCCAGCGATACCTCCGGAGGGAATGCGGGTGGTGGTGTCGGGGCGTCCACATCCACCAGTGCCCTCGGATGTCCCGGCCCGGCATCCGCTACGCGATAGGGCGATCGTGCAGATGCTGAGCCCCTCCTCTGCGGCGCAGGTGATCCGGGAAGATGCCGAACGCGAGCTTGATCATCTGTTGTTCGGCGATCAGAGTGAGCGTGATTTGCTTGGGGTGTTAATTGCCGCCGGGGGCGGTCTGAGCGCTGGTGATCTGGTGGAGTTGACCCGGATAGCAGCGGTGGAAGTGGACCGGCGGCTTCGAGCCGTTTCCGGGCGGACCTTCAGTAGCCGCGACAGTGCTTGGCGACCTCGGGAGGGTGCCAAGGTGTTTGTGCTGGCACACGAGGAACTCCAAGCCACCGCGATGGCCACGTTCGACGAGGCCGACATAGCCGGGTACCGGCAGATGATCCATACCTGGGCTGACGGGTACCGTGCTCAGGGCTGGCCGGCCGGCACTCCGGAATACCTGCTGCGCGGCTACCACCGCCTTCTTCACACCAGCGGCGATCTCGGGCGGATGGTGGCCTGCGCCACCGATCAGGCCCGGCTGGATCGAATGCTGGATGTCAGCGGAGGAGATGCTGCAGCGCTGGCGGAGATCACCATCTGCCAGACGATCATTTGTAAGCAGAGTGCACCAGACCTGGAAACGATGTTGCTGCTGGCTCGTACCCGCGACTTCCTGACTGATCGCAACGCCAAGATCCCCACTGGCTTGCCAGCGGTGTGGAGCAGGATCAGCAATCCGATTCGTGCTGAAGCCCTCGCCCGCTCCATCGCCAACCCGGACTCCCAAGCCCAGGCACTGGCCGGCCTAGCCGGCGCTCTGGCCGAGGCTGGGCAGTTCGACCGGGCCGAGGCCGTTGCCCGCTCCATCACCGACCCGGACTCCCAAGCCCGGGCGCTGGCCGGCCTAGCCGGCGCTCTGGCCGAGGCTGGACAGCTTGACCGGGCCGAGGCCATTGCCCGCTCGATCACTGATCGGGACTTCCGAGCCCGGGCATTGCGCGAGCTGGCCGAGGCAGGGCAATTTGACCGGGCAGGGCAGATGACCAACCGTACCGAGGCCATCGCCGACTCCATCACCGACCCGTACTACCAGGCCCGAGCTTTGAGCGGCCTGGCCGGCGCCCTGGCCGAGGCAGGGCAACTTGACCGCGCGGGGCAAATGGCCAACCGCGCCGAGGCCATCGCCCGCTTCATCGCTGGCCCGCACCACCAGGCCCGGGCGCTGGGCGACCTAGCCGGCGCTCTGGTTGAAGCAGGGCAGCTTGACCGGGTCGAGGCCATTGCCCGCTTCATCACCGGCCCCTCCGCCCAGGCTCGGGCCTTGAGCAGTGCTCTGGCCGCGGCAGGGGAGCTTGACCGGGCTGAGGCAGTCGCCCGCACCATCACCGACCCGTACTCCCAAGCCCGGGCACTGACCGGCCTAGCCGGCGCCCTGGCCGAAGCAGGGCAACTCGACCGGGCAGAAGCCGTCGTCCGTACCATCACCAACCCGTCCGCCCAGACCTGGGCACTGGGCCGCCTGGCCGGCACTCTGGCCGAGACGGGGCACCTCGCTCGCGCCGAGCAGATGGCCCACCGCGCCAAGGCCGTCGCCCGCACCATCACCAACCCGGACTTTCATGCCTGGGCGCTAAGCGACCTGGCCGGCACCCTGGCTGAGGCGGGGCAGCTCGACCCGGCCGAGGCCGTTGCCCACTCCATCACAGGCTTGGACTTCCAGGCTCGGGCATTGAGCGCACTGGTCGATGCTCTGGCCGAAGCAGGCCACCTCAACCGGGCAGAAACCGTCGCCCTCACCATCCCTGACGCGGACTCACAAGCCCGGGCACTAAGCCGCCTGGCTGGCGCTCTGGCCGAGGCGGGGCACCTCGCTCGCGCCGAGCAGATGGCCCACCACGCCGAGGCCGTCGCCCGCACCATCACCAACCCGGACTCACAAGCCCGGGCGGTAAGCCGCCTGGCCGGTGCCTTGGCCGAGGTGGGGGAACTCGACTGGGCAGAAACCGTCGCCCGTACCATCACCGACCTGTCCGCCCAGATCTGGGCACTGGACCGCCTGGCCGGCGCCCTGGCCGAGGCAGGGCACCTCGACCGGGCAGAAGCCATCGCCCGCACCATCCCTGACCCGGACTCCCAGGCACGGGCACTGAGCCGCCTGGTTGGCGCCCTGGCCGAGGCGGGGCACCTCGACTCGGCCGAGGCCGTTGCCCACTCCATCACCGACCCGGAGTTCCAGGGCCGGGCACTAACCACTCTGGCCGATGCTCTGGCCAAGGCGGGGCACCTCGACCGGGCAGAAACCGTTACCCTCACCGTCACCGACCTATCTGTCCAGACCTGGGCCCTGGGCCGCCTGGCCGGCGCTCTGGCCGAGGCGGGGCACCTCGCTCGCGCCGAGCAGATGACTTATCGTGCCGAGGCCATTGCCCGCTCGATCACCGGTTTGTCCGCCCAAGCCCGGGCACTGACCCGCCTGGCCAGCGCCCTGGGCGAGGCAGGGCAACTCGACCGCGCAGGGCAAATGGCCAACCACGCCGAGGCCGTCGCCTGGACGATTACCAACCCATCCGCCCAGGCCCGGGCCCTGGGCCGCCTGGCCGGCGCTCTGGCCGAGGCGGGGCACCTCGCTCGCGCCGAGCAGATGGCCCACCACGCCGAGGCCGTCGCCCGCACCATCACCGACCCAGACTCCCAAGCCCGGGCACTGACCGAGCTTGCTGGCGCTCTGGTCAAGGCGGGGCAGCTTGACCGCGCAGGGCAGATGATCGACCATGCCGAGGCCGTCGCCCGCACCATCATCAACCCGGACTCCCAAGCCCGGGCACTGAGCGTCCTGGCCGGTGCCTTGGCCGAGATGAGGAAGCTCGACCGGGCCGAAGCCGTTGCCCGCTCAATACGTGAAGCGGATTACCTCGTTGAAGCGGTTACTGCGATCACTGCTCAAACGAATACACAGAGATCTCGTCGAATGCTTGCGTGGGCGCTGACCAAAGCAAGATCCCATGCGTTGTTGATGGCAATTGCCAAGGTTGATCCGCTGGTGATTCTACGGCTCGCTGAGGAAATGCACCCCGCCCGCGCAGTAGGAGAAGGCCCTGGTAGTGGTGAGGAGCAGAGGTGATCGGTGGCAAGCCGATCCGGAGCCGTCTACTCCCCGGGAAACAGTTGGGAACCAATGACGCGCGTGCTCATGGAGCCATCTTCAAAGTCGAGAGGGAGGTACTTCGACCGGTTGTCGAGGTTCTCTAGCTTGGCGACCCGGCGGCAGTTGTCGGGCGAGTAGCCGAAGTCATTGTCGATTCGGTCGAGTTCCTTGCCCTCGACATAGCCGTGCCTCATTGCCCAGTCCCGGAATTTCTCGAAGCTGTCGACCCACTCCGTGCAGACCGTGATCCCCCGCCCGGAGTAACGATGGGCTCCCCTGATGTTGGGGTTGGAGCAGCGCTGCTTCATAGCGGATCAGGTCCGGTAGAGCGGTGTCCCAGACTCACCATGGGTGCGGCGCCTGGTCTGCCGGCTCTTGGCGTCGAGGCGGCCCGCCCAGGTCACCATGCTCCGCGAACACGTCGCCCGGTACGGCATTGCCAAGGACGGCAGAATCGGCAGCACGGGTACCGGCGGCTCCTATTCCAGTTCGGCGCACTCCTACGTCTGGCAGGAAGCCGCAAGCTGGCTCTCACCCCGGAACAGGCCGCCTCATCACTGGCCGCGCGTCCGTACGACCTCCGCCACGCGGCGGTCTCCCTCTGGCTGAATGCTGGCGTCCCGGCCCCCGAGGTGGCCAAGCGCGCCGGCCACAGCGTCGATGTGCTCCTGCGGGTCTACGCCAAATGCATCGACGGCCAGCAAGAGCAGATCAACAGCAAAATCGACAACGCCCTCGGCACATAAGTGAGCCTTGTCTCGCTTCGGCCCCGGATCTGCCGGGGCCATGTCGTTTCACGCTGGTCACCATGCCGCGTCGTTCCCGCCGAAGCCCGTCACGCTGCGCCAGCCTGTCATGCACGCGCACCGAGAGGAGGACCATGCACACCACACCCGACCCCCCGCGCCGCTCCCCGGAGAGCGGCCCCCGCTGCGGCGACCGCCGTCCGACCTGCCGCTTCAGGATCGACCCCGGCCCTTCAACGTGTCCGACTCCCTCGACTGGCGAACGTATTCGCCCCCAGCTCCACCCGGCCGATCCACTCTGCGAAATCGGGATCGCCTGCCCCGGTCGGTGCTCATCGTCGGTCTCCTGGCCTGTGCCAGCTTCAGCATCTGGTCGAGTGCGTGGGGCACTGACAACGCCTCACCTCGGACGACGGCTATGCCGATGCCGACGCCTCACCTGAGCCCTGCTGAACGCCCAGCCGTGGTCATCTCGTCGGCGACGCGCACACCCGTTCCTGAAACGACTCCGCCCTCGACGGTGCCGCGAACAGATCGCAAGCAGTTGAAGAACAAGGCGAGACGGACGTGGGAGCACCACCAATCACGTGACTCGGCTGTGGCACGCCAGCATGACGAAGACGTCCATGAGACTCCGCACACGACGACCGCGACGCCCCCTCGTCATTCAAGAAGGCCCAGCCCCGTGGTGCCTGAGGACCGCGACAGGAGACGCTCGGCTCCTTGGATCGCGGCGAAGTGCGACGAGCTCTTTCCTCCTTCCCGATCAGAGTTCCTCATCCAAAATCGAGCGTGTCATTTTCTATACGGATAGTCTGGACAATGTGAATTTGCTCCAGTAAGGCTCATGTGACCTGCGAAGACACACGACGCGAGCAGCCCGCCGGCGTGGCCATTTCATGGATATTCTATTTTCTCCAGCTCGACGGCGTATTCCAGGCGTAGTGGAACGCGGATTGCTTGGGCCGGAAGGGCCGAGGGCGCCGCTCTGGTGCCGTCCAGGCATGGGGTGAGGCCGCGGATGCGCCGCGCGGTCGACCCGGCCTCGACGTCCACATCTACACCCCTCACACACAGCGAGTACGCGAGGAAACCGCCTATTTTGGATGCACCAAAACTATCGCAAGAGACCAAAATATTGCGATTTGCTGGATAGATCCATAGCCGGTAGATGGCCCGAAGTCTCGCCAGAAGGCCCGGAGAGTCAGTTGCTCGGACATGCACTTCCAAGCTCTCGAGCGATAGACCTTGATAGCTGAAACGATTGCATATAGGAGTAGGCATGCTGTTGTGATAGTGCGTCTCACATGTGATTACATGGAGGTAGCGAATGAATGCTCAAGGTAACCCGTCTGGAGGAGGCGCCCAGAGGGCAACCGTCGTGGCCGCAATCATTGGCGCCACCGCAACAGTCCTAGCAGCGGTCGTTGGGCTGCTCGCAGGGAAGACTCAAGGAGAAACTGCCGCGGCCGAAAAGAACGCACCAACCGTTACTGTAACCAGATCCGTTGTACCCCCCTCCGATGCTCGGAGTAGCAAGACTACGGAGGCGGATAACCCTGAGAGCCTTGCGATATCGGGCGCCTACAGGCAGCTTTATAAGGAAAAGTCAATCCTCCTCACTCCATCTAAATGCTCCTTTGAGAGCGATGGTTACATTGATCTGGATGAGCCACGAATTAATCCAGGCGAGGGGTCAGATATTCAGTACACCGCCGAATGTGAAGACCGACCCCCTAGGCTGTTGTTCAGTGTAAACTTCAGCGTGCCAGCTAGCGCTTCGACCGCCGAAGATTGCGCAGAATCGATTAAACTAAGCGCTTCTAAGGACGTAAAACTCCTCCCAAAAAAGGGCCAGATCATATGCGTAGAGACGGATGGCGCAGACCGTGAAGGTCAAACATATTCCTCCGCAAATATAGCCCTCGTGAAGGTTGCGCGGGTTACTTCCGACAAATCGATTGCAGGGACCGTGCAAGCATGGAGATATGGAGAGTAGATGAGCAATTGGCGCCAGCCCGACCGGCGTAGAACGTTCACAATGGAGTGCTGCCGGATTGGCACGGGCGGGCTGGGAGTTGGCGTATTTCGGGCAGCGTGAGAGGGATCTGCCAACAAGCGTCAGGGCCGACGTGAGGCAGGTCGCCATCGGAGGGCTGTATTCGCTGTGAGCCAGGGCAATGAAGTCCTGCCACTCCTCGGGGATGTCTTCATCGCGATAGTCCTGATCCGTAGCCAGTTCGGGACTGTCCATCAGCGTTTACCAGTGTCCGAAATGCCTGCTCACCGAGGCCCTCGTCGTGATCGCTTCCTACGAACGTCCATCGGTATCCAGGGACGTCGTTAGCAGGACCGGCACGCCATCGGCATCATCGTGATGCGGCCTCCCCAGTAGAGCGCGCAGGCGAAGGACCTCGTTCCAGTAAATGCAGGACATCGGACCGCGCGTGCGCGATGAACGCCGCATTCTCATGCCAGTGATCGTCGGACCTGCAGCGTAGAGGCTTCGCGAACTGCACCAAAGTGGCCGCCAACAGCTCACAGTCATCCCACGCCGGCCAGCGCTTACCTCGTCCAGTGAGGTGATCTCAGCGAATTCCGGGTAGCCAGTTGTGCTCGAAATGAGTCAGGACAAGGGCTGCTCGGGCAATGTCGCCGATTGCGCTGGGGTCGGCGGTGATGTGCTGAAGGATCCGCCAGCGGCCTTTGAGCAGGGCGAACCCGCGTTCCCCGAGACAGCGCAGGCTACGCAGGAGTTGGTTGTAGGTGCGATTGTCCGGGCTGAGGACCTGGTTTTCCTGGGGTTGCTTGATCGGGGTGTGAACGCCAATGCCCGCGCCGTCGTAGCCGCCGTCGGCCAGGGTGGGCAGGCCGCGGGCGGCAGCGGCGTACAGCGCGCCCAGGACGTGCGTGCGGGCGGCGGTCAGATCGTGCACCGAGCCGGGTTCGACGTCGGAGATCCAGAGCGGAAGGCCGCTGGGCGCCGACAGTGCTTGCAGATTGCCGGCGTGCTTGTGGGCTTTGCCGGAGTACCAGGCGTCGATCGGCTCGCCCTTGACGCTCAGGATCTGCTCGGCGCAGCGGTCGACGCCGATCAGGGTGCCGTCCAGGATCACATACGCCAGCTCGTCGGCTTGGGCGCGGTCAAGAGCCTCCTGAAGATCCGGGGCTTGAGCTGCGAGGACGTCGATTCCTTCGTCGATGTAGCGATAGGCGGTGGCCCGGGAGACACGATGATCGCGGCCGAGCTTGGGGATGTCGTGCTCGCCGCGGAACCAGCGCAGGATCATCACCGCCTGCCAGAACGGGGTCAGCGCTCGGCTGCCTTTGGGAGTGCCGCGCCGACGGCGTTCGGCGTGCAGCAGTCGGGCGACGTGGTGAACGAGTGCACGGGAGACGTCGAGCGTGGCACGATGAGCAATCACGTGGAGCCTTCTGGCCGATGGGGATTCTTGTGGTGAGAACTCATCTACCGGAGGCTCCACGTCTGTCTCCGGCCTTCGACGACTTCTCCCAAAAGGCCCGGAACGCCACCACGGGCGTCCCAGAGATCCCAGTCACCCCACATTATTTCTCCGAGATCACCTCAGTGTGTTATCCGTCGCTCGGCACGAGCACGAGACGTCACTGGAGTCGAGCATGTCGGGGACCGAAACAATGCAAGGCCCAGCGACACGATCGTGAGTACGACATGACGTTTGTCTCACGCATTTTGGATTTCCGCAGCCCGCTGCATGTAGGGTTCGGGCCCGTGCTGTCGTCCTCTTCTGCCGATGAGTGTGCGCCATATATGACGCGGCAATGACGTCGGAAGGGCGGAGCGAGGCAACCGCACGGTCCTGGGTTAATCAGTAGCCGGGTTCGCCCCCAGCAGCCAGCCGGGCCGCTGCCTCGGTGGGGCTATCGTCGTAGCCCGGCCGGGCGATGAGCGCCGATTGGAAGAAGTGGCCCTGCGCCTCATCTAGGTCGTCATCGGCTGCGAACGGTCGCCACAGCGCGAGGTATAATGCTCGCGCGGTGAACCCGTCATCGTCTTCGTTCGGCATGAGGTCGATGTGGCTTCGGAGTTGCTTCACGACCTCCAGCGCGGGCAAGCCAAAGATGTCGACGTCGCGGTATCGCACCACGTCGCGCTCGTGCGGACGCCACACCTCGATCGCATTGACCCGATTCCGCGTCGGCCCCGCCCCGAAGCCCACGCTGAACCCAAGCCCACTCGTCAGGTGCAGGGCCAGCTCGCCGTAGGTGGTCGGCTGCAGCGGACCTAACGTTTCGAGCGCCGCTCGTGCCTCGTCTGGCGTCATCCCGAGCCGCAGGGGGCCGATCCCGTGCGGCGGGTCGAGCACTAACTCCATCCGCTGATCATTGCAGGCTTCCATCCTGGAGAGAAACCGAACAGTTGCAATCAGCGGGCCGTTGTCACGGCGCACGCTTCTGCCGCTGTTCGAGCGGGCTCATGGCGGCGATTGACCAAAGGGAACATGATCGGGTCATGGCGGCATCGGGTAGGTGTGCCTCCGCTGTCAGGCGCCAGATTCAGATCGGGATTCTGAGGAGAATCAATGGCCAAGCGCGTCAACGCCGATGGGCCGGGAGACGATCCGGACGAGTACTGGTTCGAGTACGAGGACTGCGAGGGCACGGGAACCGTAAATGTCCCAGACGGACTCGACGAGTCCACCAGCGTCAGGGCCGAGTGTCCTGGCTGTGGAGGCCTGGGCTTCTACGAGGGCGACGCTGACGATGTCGACACCTGAGGGCCAGGTGCTTTGGCAGGTGCTGTACGAGCATGGAAAGGCGTAGCGCCGCGCTACTCCGGTGCGCTCAGGCGATGGGTGAGTAGCGGAGCCATGCCGTTAGCAAGATTGTCCTGACAAACACAAAAGCCCGCTCTCAGGATGTCCCTGATTGCGGGCCTTTCTGCTGTGCGCGGCCGATAGGATCGGAATTTCAAGCGATTAGGCAGGACCGCTGATCTTAAGCACGAACCCGCGCGAGCCAAAGACCTTCATGTTTGGACTCGTGAGTTGTTGGTTTGGAACAACAGGGGGATGGTTAACCAGGCGCAAAACTCCGGTGAGCAGCAGGTTGCCCCAGGATTCGAGCTGCTGGCGCAGGCGCTGATCAGTACCCGCGAAGGGCTGGCGAGCCTTGGCCTTGCCGACGAGGATTGGGCGGACGCGCAAACCGCGGCAGATGACGCGCTGGCCGAGGTCACTGAGTCCGAGCCGGATCGTGGCAAGCTGCGCCGCGCTGTGACTGCGCTGAAGGGCCTGCTTGCCCCCATCGCGACCGGCCTCACGGCTGGCGCAAGCGAGGGTGTGCAAGGCTTCGCGCGTACAGCAATTGAACAGCTCGGAAGTCACATCTGAAATTGAGACCTACCGGCACGTCTATAGCAGGGCGGCAGTTTTCACCCTCTACCTCAGGGCTACGACCACTACCAGGCGATCATCGCTTTCACCCGCGATGGGGCGACCGTGCTCGGCCTCAGCATCGACGCCCCCGACGGCCTGACGGAAGCGCTCAGACAGGCCGAGTAGCTCGTAGAACAGCTGCGACAGCAGTTCTCCACCCCGGCCGCGGCGATCATCCCGGAGTCGGAGCGGCCCGGCCGGAGGCAATCTCTTCGACCTGGTATCGCTTGAGCGGACGCTTACGTCGCTGAGTGAGTAGCACTATGAGCTCTTCAAGCTCATCCTCGGTGATCTCAAACTTGTCCCAGTACCGCTTGAGATCCGGTGAGTACGGATATAGCTCGGCTATGGCCGCCCTGGCGTCCGATGCAGCTTGCAGGAAGGACTTCACCGCGTCTACTGCGAACTCCTGAATAATACGATCATGCTCTTCCTGAGAGACAGCACGCGTGTACTGCATTCCAACATTCGGCGCTACTCCGTGCCGAGCAGCTTGGAGCTTGCAGGCAGCCATGAGGGCTGCGTCATATCGCGCCCGCGCTGCAAAGCGCTGGTCGAAACGGCGAGGAAGGTACACGCCGAGGGTCACGCCCAGGAGGCTAGCTAGCGCCGCAATGAGCGGGGGGATCATGAGGGCGATCCTAGTCAGACGCGGCCCGAGTGGCGTGCCCGCGCGAGAACGGCCCAAGCCGCACGCGCAGCGTGCAGGCCGCAACCTCGCGCCGCGTGGCGGCACGCAGCACCGCCGCTCGATGCCTGCAAGAGCCATTCGGCATTGTTCCTGTTGCACCCCAGTGTCACCAGGTGAAGCCGGAGAAAATAGACAGGTGGCCGGCTCCGCCACCGGCACACCACCAAGACAGAGGACTCGACCGCTTCGCTGCCTCTCTTCGGCCTGTGCGTTTCCGCGCTCAGGCACCGCCAGCGCATCCAGGAGGAGGCGCGCAAGATGGCCGGGGACGCATGGAAGACCTCGGACCTGACGTTCAAGACCCGTACCGGCACGCCGATCGAGCCACGTAACTTCAACCGGGCCTTCGAGAACCACTGCCACCGAGCGGGCGTCCCGCGCATACGTGTGCATGACACCCGGCACACCTGCGCCCCGCTCCTGGTCGCCCTCGACGTCCACCCGCGTGTGGCGATGCGCATCCTGCGGCACTCGCAGATCTCGATGACCATGGACGTCTATACGCAGATTCCGAGCCCCGAGACCCGCAAGGCGCTCGACCGGCTGAATGAGCGTCTGACCGGCGAATCAGACGGTGAGGCTCGGCGGTGTTGCTGTACAACGCTGCTGTACGCCCACGAAAAAGGCCCTCCGGGGTGATCCCGGAGGGCCTTTGACCTGCTGTGCGGCCGGAGGTACTCGAAACCCCAACCTTCTGATCCGTAGCCAGTTCGCGATCGTCCACAAGTGTCCACCACCATCAGAAGCACCTGCTCAACGACCTCCCCGACTTGATCGGGTTCCATGGGCGTACACCTGTGTCTGTGGACATCGTTAGCAACGGCGTTAGCAAGATCGGCCAGACTCGGCTGCCCCGAGACAACTGCTGATGCTGACTCCTGGCGGTCACCTGTCCCGCTTGAGCCTGACGCAGAGGGGACGCGCCCATCTGTGGCCGCGTTTTGTCATTCCCGGCTGGCAGCATGTCGGCATGATCGCTACTGCCGCTGACTACGCCTGGTTCACCTTTGGCCGGTTCATCTACGACGAGTACACCGATCTTCGGGAGGCATACTGTTTCACCCTCGTTCGCGGGCTGACACCTGGGCAGGTTCTGGCCAGGACTGGGGCCGAAGGCCTTCCGCCCATGGGACTCAAGGAGCTGATCAAGGCAGGGGTTTCCGACCTCGGCAGGTCCGGCTCCGGGCATAGCCACTTCTTCGGGATCGCACCCATCGGTGACTGGGCATTCATCGTCGAACCTAACGGCTTCATGGGCGTTCTCCCTAGCATCGCCGGACGGTTGTCGGCGGGCACCCGGCTGGTCTCCCATTTCCGCAATGTCAACGGGCAGGAAGACTTCCTCTGGATGGAAGACGGCCAGGAGCGTCTGGCCTTGGAGCCAAGCTGTTCCGACATCGACTCCTTCACCAAATTGGATGAGGAATTCACCGAGATCGCGCGGCAGGTCGAATTCGACGCCGCACACAGCAGTGAGTCGTTCTTCGCGATGGCCGAGTACCTGACTGGGGTCAAGGTGACGCCGGAATTGCTCGAACAGTCGGTCTACCTGTGTGGAGTCGCTCCCAGCTCGCAGTAATCTGAGCCGCTCCGGCTTCAATGGACTTGACCTTCTGATCCGTAGGGAAGGGCAGACCGCTCGTTGAGGGCACCCCGGCCTGGTCAGGCAGTAGATGCTCGCTGGTCGGGTGTGATCGCGTAAGTCGGCGTTGCTGTACAGCTCGCGCACCACAGGAGCCGAGGGCCTGTTCGAAGAGACTTGTCAATCGTCGAAGCTGGCGATCCATTCATTGATGAACTTCGATGCCTCCTCGGCCGTGACGACATCGCTTCTGGGGGCGGGTCCGAGGCTCTCGACGAGCAACTCTGGCGATACGGGTTCCCCGGCGACGACTACGTAGCACGAAAGGCCCTCGCTCATCTGACGTGACATCGAGGAGACGAACGCATCGCGGCGGTACCT
This sequence comes from Nonomuraea sp. NPDC001636, assembly GCF_040298265.1. NCBI lineage: Bacteria > Bacillati > Actinomycetota > Actinomycetes > Streptosporangiales > Streptosporangiaceae > Nonomuraea > Nonomuraea sp. NPDC001636. The sequence continues at coordinate 1,931 of NZ_JBEOZT010000031.1, read as the reverse complement.
GTTGCAGAGCAACAGTAGGTTCTGCTGTTCCAGCTCTGCTCTCAGCTGTCGCAAGGTGTCTTCGAAGTCGATCGATGAGCGAATCCTGATGGGCGAAGCGCTTGCTCGATTCAGCCGGAGTTCGTACGTCTCGCCATCGGTCTGCGTGGTCACCTGGCAGGACAGAAGGGATTCGTCCGCCAGATTGACCAATTCGAGATCGTGCATGCTCACCTCGGCACGTAGTGGGGGTTCGGAATCCAGACGTCGTCAGCGCTTCCATACTTGCCCGGCTTCCAGGCTCCTCTGATCTGCGATGGATCGATGCGCTTGAACACGACCTCCTGCTCGCCTCTGAGGTGCTTGAAGCCGGGGCCGTACTTTACCTCCATGCCGTTTCCGCGGTCCTCGATCTCAAAGATGTAGCCCTTGTGTCCGACGGCGAACCCTCGGGCCACGTTCTTGCTCTTCGAGGCGGCGATCAGGCCGTTCTCGCCGGAGAGATGCTGTTCGATGCTCATGTCCGGGTCGCGAGCGGTCATACCCTTCTCGAAGATTCGCTCCAGTGTCCGGCCGTCTCCGCGGAACAGCGGTGGCACGTCCTTCCCCTTGAGTTCGAAGCGCTCCCCAAAGCGTGAGAGCGTGGCCGTCGGTTTGGGTTTGATCACGCCCTTGGCCGCCTTGCCCAGGGCTCCCACGGCTCGGGTGGTGCCGGAGACGGCGCCGCTTGAGCCAGCCGTTGTGACGGCTGCCACGATGTCCGGAATGAGGCGGCCAAATGCCCGATCGGGATTGGAGGCCCAGGTGTCCCAGTCCAGCACGGACTTGACGAACCCGACCGGGTCCTGAATGCCGTAGAACAGGCTTTGGCCCAGGTCGTTGACGCTGCGTTGCCAGCCCATGAAGTCGACGACCGCCCGCGTGGGAGAGTAGTCGATCACCATCTTGCCCAAGCCGGCCAGGCTCTCTACCGCGCCCTTGGCCGTTTCCGTCATCTGGTTGCCGGAGGTCAGGTTCGGGTCGAAGGCGTCCTGGATCTGCTGGCCGATGCGGTCCCAGAAGCCGCCTGCCGTGGGCAGGACCGCGCCTGGAGCGAACATCGAACCGTCGACCGAGATCGGCGGCTTCCCAGCGCCGAACAGCTCCGGCTTGTCCAACTCCATGCGTTCCAGGAGCACCAATCGCTTGTTGATCTCCGGTCCCTGGGCGCCGGCCCACGCCGCTACCTGACGGATCGTGTCGGCCGAGGCGGTCGACAGCCAAGACCCGCGAAGTATGTTCCACAACTCCTCGCCGATAGATTCCAGCGACGATTCGGCCTGGTGCAGCGCGTCCTTCAGACTGCGGACTCCCTCGGGGACCATGCCCTCCAGCTGCCCCATGGGCTTAGCCGGACGTGTCTGCCGGCATGCGGGCTAACAACGCCCGCAGTTCGTCTACTGCGCTGCCGCACGCCCCGATCAGGGCTTGACGATGAGCGGTCAGCTCGTCGGCGAAGCGCTGAGCGGCTGGGCCGGTCCAGACGTTCTGCGCCATGAGCGAGAGTGCCCAATCCAGACCGGGCTTGGCTTGATCCGTGAGTTGCTCGGCTCGGCGTAAGGCCTGTTCCACTTGCTCCCGGGTCATACGTGACTCCTTCGGGTGCGACGACCAAGCTTGAGATCAAGGTGTGAGGCCATTGGACTGCGCTCCATTCACCGCAGCAACCGAATCGCCGGGATTGGTCTGAAGTGTCAGTTGATGCGGCGCACTGCTTTGGGAGAGCGGAGGCCAAACCCTTGTGGGAAGGCTGTCGGCTGGTCGGAGCAGTCACGCTGCTCACCTGATCGAGAAGGTGGTCAAGCACATGGGCTTCGGTGAATCGTCCCGGGTTCGGTGGAGACTTGATCTCTTGAGAGGATCGAGTCCATGCCAGGTAAGTCTCCCTATCCCGCCGAGCTGCGCCGTCGAGC
>NZ_JBEOZT010000030.1:0-136173 GCF_040298265.1 Nonomuraea sp. NPDC001636 | reverse complement strand
GACCCCGACGTCGAGCGGGTCGCGGAGGAACTCCAGGTGCAGGCGGGCCTGCAGGTCCATCGCGCCCGGCGGCGTGCTGACGAGCGTGGTCGGGCCGCGCGGCCGCCTGCGCCTGCACCACGCGCTGACCGCGCTCGGCGCGACCACGCTGGTCAGCACGCCGACGGGCGCGATGGACCTGCTGGCCCGCCTGCACCTGGAGTTCCTCCTCGACCCGCTCGACCTCGGGCTCGACCACATCGTCCTGACCGGCGAGATCGCCTCCAGGCGGACGATGGGACATCTGGCCGGCGAGTTCGGCTGCGCGGTCACCGAAGTGCTCGCCAGCCCGTTCGGCGGGGCCGCGCTCGCGTTCAGGTCCGACGAGGACGCGCCGCTCGCCCCGCTCGCGGACGGCCTGCTGGGCCTCGCCTCGCTGACCAAGGACGACCCGGCCGGCCCGCAGGACGCGCTGGCCGAGCTGGTCCTCACGCCGTCCGGGCACTCCACGCTGGGCGACGCCGTGCTCAGGACCGGCCTGGTGGCCAGGGCCGGCGGCTCCGGCGGCTCCGGCCTGCCCGCGCCCGCGCACACCGTCGGCGACCACGTGCTGGTCAGGGGCGTGTGGCTGGCGTTGCCGCGGGTCGAGAAGGCGCTGTCGAAGATCGACGGCGTGACCGGCTGGGAGCTGTCGGTCGAACGCCAGGGCACCCTGGACGCCGCCGCCCTGACCGTCTCGTTCGGCCGGGAGGGCCTGGTCAGGAACCCGATGTGGCGGTCGAGGATCGAGCAGGCCGTGCGCGCCCTGACCCCGATCTCGATCGACGTGCGGATCGCCCAGGACGTCCTGGAGACCCCCGTGCCCGGCACGGTGGACGACCGGCGCGGCCACCATCTCGGCCGGGACAGGGCCCTCGTCAGCTAGCGCGACGGAGTAGCCGATGGCATCGATGCCCGACTGGGGGACGCTCCCCCGCATGCTGCGCGACCAGGCCGCACGCCATCCGGACACCGTCGCGGTCGTCGAGGGCGGTACGCGCGTCACGCTGTCGGAGCTCAGGAGGGGAGCCGCCGAGGTGGCCCGCGGGCTGATCGACCTCGGCGTGGAACCCGGTGACCGGGTGGCGATCTGGGGCCCGAACTCGGCGTCGTGGGTGCGGCACGCGTTCGGCGTGTGGGACGCGGGGGCCGTCCTCGTGCCGTTGTCGTCGCGGTACAAGGGCATCGAGGCGGCCGGGCTGATCGGCCGGACCGGGGTGAAGGTCGTCATCGTCGGCGATCCGCCGCTCGCCGGCCTGCTGCCGCCCATGGACGCCCGGGTGGCCGTGCGCGCGGCCGGTGAGCTGGACGCGGGCGGGGTGAGCGGACGGGCGGCCGAGGAACGGGCGCTGGCGGTCGGGCCCGGCGACCTGTGCGAGATCATGTCCACGTCCGGCACCACGGGCACGCCCAAGGGCGTGATGCTCGACCACGCCCAGGTCCTGCGCGGCTACTGGGACTGGGCGGAGATCGTCACGCTGGACGAGCACGATCGCTATCCGGTGATCGCGCCGTTCAACCACGGGTTCGGGCTGAACGCCGGGCTCGTCGCGTGCGTGCTGCGGCGGGCCACGATGTTGCCGATCCCGGTGTTCTCGCCGGACGCCCTGATGTCGCTGATCTCCGCCGAGAAGGTGACGATCCTGGCCGGGCCGCCCACCCTGTTCGCCCGGATCCTGGACGAGCTGGACCGCGCCGACTGGGACGTCTCCTCGCTGCGGGTGGCCATCTGCGGGGCCGCCTCCGTGCCCGCCACGCTGATCACCCGGCTGGCCGAGCGGGTCGGCCTGGAACGGATGATCAACGCGTACGGGCTGATGGAGGGCACGGTCGTGTCCATGACCCGGGCCGGCGACCCCATCGACGTGATCGCGAACACCACCGGCAGGGCCGTCCCGGGCATCGAGGTCAAGATCGTGGACGACGACGGCAAGGAGGTCGCGCCCGGCCGGCGCGGCGAGATCCTGCAACGCGGCTACGGCGTCATGCGCGGCTACTGGGACGAGCCCGGCAGGACGGCCGAGGTGATCGACGCCGACGGCTGGCTGCACACCGGCGACGTCGGCGTGCTGGACGAGGCGGGCAACCTGGCCATCGTGGACAGGAAGAAGGAGCTCTACATCGTCAACGGGTTCAATGTCTCCCCCGCCGAGGTCGAGTCGCTCCTGCTGCGCGAGGGCTCACTGGCCCAAGCCGCCGTGGTCGGCGTGCCCGACCCGGTCTCCGGCGAGGCCGGCGTCGCGTACGTGGTGCCCCGGCCGGGCGCCCGCGTCACCGCCGGCGCGCTGCTGGCCTGGGCGAAGGCCAACATGTCAAACTACAAGGTGCCCAAGCGCGTCGAGGTGGTGGACGCGCTGCCCGTCAACGTCAACGGCAAGGTCGACAAACTCGCCCTGCGCTCGCGGGCCGTCGCCGGATAGCGGCGTTTCAGGGGCTGCCATGAGGGGCCCCGTGAGCGAGAATCCGGTTGGACGGGTATTCACGGGAGACGGGTTCACCTGCGGGCGACCGGGGATACATCGAGCACACGGGCCGGTTGCACCTCTAGGGACGCGTCCTCCGCGTCGTACCTTCACCGGCATGAGGAGGCAGCGTGGCGTTGCACGTGGCGGTCATCGGGTCGGGCCCGGCCGGGATCTACACGGCCGAGGCGCTGGTCAAGCAGTCGGCCGAGCCTGTGCTGGTCGACGTCCTGGAACGGCTGCCCACGCCGTACGGGCTGGTCAGGTACGGCGTGGCGCCCGACCACACCTCGATCAAGTCGATCGCGAACTACCTGCGCAGGGTCCTCGAACTGCCCCAGGTGCGCTTCCTCGGCGGCGTCACGCTGGGCGACCACGTCTCCGTGGCGGACCTGCTCGGCGTCTACGACGCGGTCGTCTACTGCACGGGCGCGATGGTCGACCGGCGGCTCGGCATCCCCGGCGAGGACCTGCCGGGCAGCGTGGCGGCCACCGACTTCGTCAACTGGTACTGCGGCCACCCCGACGTCGATCCCGGCCGCTTCACCCTGGACAGCTCCGAGGTCGCGGTGATCGGGGTCGGCAACGTGGCCGTCGACGTCGTCCGCGTGCTGGCCAAGACCGCCGACGAGCTGCGGCACACCGACGTGCCCCACGACGTCCTCGACCGGCTGAGCCAGAGCCAGGTCAAGGCGATCCACATGGTCGGCAGGCGCGGGCCCGAGCACGCCAAGTTCACCCTGAAGGAGCTGCGCGAGCTGGGCGAGCTGGCCAACGCCGACGTCTGCGTGCGCCCCGACGAGGCGGCCGTACTCGGCGCCGACTTCCCGCGGCAGGTCCAGGGCAACATCAACGTCCTGCAGTCGTGGGCCGGCCGCGAGCCCGTGGGCCGGCCGCGCCGCCTCGACGTGCGCTTCTGGCTGCGGCCGGTGGAGATCCTGGGCGCCGACCGGGTCGAGGGGCTCCGGCTCGAACGCACCCGCCTGTCGGAGGAGGGTCGCGTCGTCGGCACCGGTGAGTACGAGACGCTGCCCGTCGGCATGGTGCTGCGCTCGGTCGGCTACCAGAGCGTCCCGCTGCCCGGCGTGCCGTTCTCCGAGCGGACCATGACCGTGCCCAACGAGGCGGGCCGGGTGCGTCCGCGCGAGTACGTGGCGGGCTGGCTCAAACGCGGGCCGACCGGCGTCATCGGCACCAACAAGTCCGACGCCGCCGAGACGGTCCGCACGCTGCTGGCCGATCTGGAGGGCGAGTCCCTGGAGGGCGGCGCGCGGGTGTCGCGGCCGACGGTCGAGTCGCTGCTGGCCGAGCGGGGTGTGCGGCCGGTGACCTACGACGACTGGCTGGCCATCGAACGGGCCGAGGGCGAGCTGGCCAGGTCGCTCGGCCGGGGCGAGCGCGTCAAGCTGGTCGGCGTCGACACCATGCTCCGCGCCTGCGTCCACCGGGAATGAGCCCGTACGTGCACGACGAGCCCGTGCCCGGCTTCGCCGAGGTTCACGCGGTGCAGCAGGCCCGCTACCCCATGGCCGAGCCGGGCCGGCAGCCGGTCCACACCGTCTACGTGCCCGCCGACCGTTTCTCCGCCTCGACCGTCGCCGAGTGGGGAGGGCGGGCGCTCTCGCTGGCCGAGGCGCATCTGGAGGCGTTCGCGCCCGGCGTGCGCGACCGGGTGCTCGGCAAGCTGGCCCGCGAGCCGGTCGAGGACCTGCGCATCGACTTCGAGGACGGCTACGGCGTGCGCCCGCACGAGGAGGAGGACGGGCACGCCGAACGGGCCGCGCGGGCCGTGGCCCACCTGCACGCCGCCGGGACCCTGCCGCGGCGGTGGGGGCTGCGGGTGAAGTCGTTCGCCGACGGCGACCCGGCGAGGTCGGTGCGCACGCTCGGCGGCTTCCTGACCGGGGTGCTGGAGCGGGCGGGCGAGCTGCCGGCGGGTTTCACGGTGACGTTCCCGAAGGTGCTGATGGAGGCGTACCTCGGGCAGTTCGCGGGCGTGCTGGAACGGCTGGAGGCGCGGCTCGGCCTGGCCGGGCTGCGCTTCGAGATGCAGGTGGAGGCTCCCCAGACGCTGCCCTTCCTGCGGGCCGAGCTGCCCGGGACGCTCGGCGGGCGGCTGGCCGCGGCGCACTTCGGCGTGTTCGACTACACCGCCGCCATCGGCCTGCCGCCGCACGAGCAGCGGCTCGACCATCCGGCCTGCGACCACGCCAGGCACGTGATGCAGACGGCGTTCGCGGGCACCGGCGTCGAGCTGTCCGACGGCTCGCTGGCCGCCGGGCCGGCCTCCGACCGGGCGGACGACGTCCACGCCCTGTGGGGCAGGCACGCCCGGCTGGTCGGCCACTCCCTGGCCCACGGCTTCCACCAGGGCTGGGACATGCATCCGGCGCAGCTCGTCAGCAGGTTCGCCACCGTCTACGCCTTCCACCTGGCCCACTACGACTCCTACCGGGAGCGCGTACGGGCCTGGGAGGAGCGGCGGGCGGCCGGGGGCGGCGTCATGGACGAGCCGGCCACCGTCAGGACGCTGGCCGCCGCCCTTCGCCGCGCCGACGCGGTCCTGGGCCCCTGAGGGCCCCTGGAAGGAGGGTTCAGTCGCGCTCGACCAGGGAGCGCCACTGACGGACCAGCCGCCACTCGACGGGGTCCGTCCAGCTCGCCCGGACGGCCGAGCCCACGTGGAAGGCGCGGATGCCGTAGTCCAGCAGGTCGGGGACGTGAGCGGGCTTGAGCCCGCCGCCGGCCAGGATGATCGACCCGTCGCCGGCCTCGGCCCTGGACCTGAGCGTGGCCAGCCCCGCGCCGACGCCCTGGGGGGAGCCGGAGGTGAGCACGGTGGCCAGATTGGGCAGCAGCCGCACGGCCCGCCAGGACGCCTGCACGTCGGCGGCGTGGTCGACCGCGCGGTGGAAGGTCCACGGGAGCGGCGAGACGGCGTGGATGAGCGCCTCGGTGGCCGCCAGGTCGACCGCGCCCGCGCCGTCGAGGAAGCCGAACACGAACCCGGCCGCGCCGGCCTGCGCGAGCGCCTTGGCGTCGCGGCGCAGCCGGTCCAGGACGTCGGGGTCGGCGGTGAAGTTGGCCGCGCAGCGCAGCATCACCATCTGGGGAAGGGGGCACTCCGCGGCGATCGCGGCGACCGTCTCCGGTGCAGGGGTGAGCCCGTCGGCCGCCATGTCGGCGACGACCTCCAGGCGGTCGGCGCCGCCCTGCTCGGCGGCCACGGCGTCGCGCACATTGAGCGCGATCACCTCAAGGAGGGATCCGGTCATGGCAAAGAGGTTATATGGCGCTCTGTCCACTTGCGCCGGAAACGCACGCGCCCATTGAGGCCGCTGCGGTACATGCCGACGAGATGACCTGCCGCCTGAGGTGAGGTGGCGCGCGACCACCGGCCGGACCCGGCCCCCTTCCGGACCGGGTCCGGCCAGAGGGGTTCGCTAGGCGCTGATCAGCTCCGCGACCGTCAGGTCACGGAAGGCCGTCGTGGACAGGTCGCGCGACGGCCGCTGGAACAGGGCCCCGGACGAGCGGTGCGGCAGGTCCACGGTACGGATGTGCCGGAAGCCGCGCATGCGGTAGTACTCCTGCAGCCGCGGGTTGGCCTTGGCGCAGTCGAGCCGGAGCCAGGGCAGCCCGGCGGAACGGGCCGCGGAGCAGGCCCAGTCGAGAAGCGCGTCGCCGAGCCCGCTGCCGGACCACGGCCTGGCCACGGCCAGCTTGTGGACGTAGAGCGCGGCCCCCGGGTCGTCGGCCGGGGTCCAGAACTCCGGGTCGGCGTTGCCGTCGAGGGCGATGGTCGCCACGGGCGGGGCCTGGACGTCGGGGTCGAGATAGCGCAGTTCGTCGTCGAGCAGGTACAGGACCCGCTCCTCGATGAGCGGCTCGATGCGCTCGGGGCCGAATCCCTGCCGCGGCCACTGCCGCACTCCCTGGGTGTGCAGCCACTCGGCGGTGTCCGCGAGAAGCCTGAGCACGCCGGGAAGGTCCGCGGGCTCCGCGCGCCGGAGTGCGAGCGGGTGAAGGAGGGTGTTTGTGTGCATAATACAGCCCTTCGATGCGTTGGGTGCCCATGCCGACACACAGCGTGATGACGCAATGTCGCGCAGGGGCGATATGGGTCCTCAACCCGATATATATGGATAAATGGCGATTTAGGGGAGTATGCACGACTCCCCTAGGCCAGCGAGGCGGCTTTCTCGCTGCGCCCGGCCGGCGGGATCACCCCTTCAACCGAGCCCGTCAGCGGCGACGATCGAGCTCGTATCTGATCAGATGTTTGTCGGCGGGCAGCACCGACACAGCGACACGCACTGGCATGTCGGCCCCGTCGTATCCGACTCGGACGTAGACCATGACTGGCGTGCCGAGTTCGAGTTGGAGGCGCTCGGCCTCCTCCTGGTTGGGCATGCGGGCCCAGATGTCGTCGACGACGCGTATCTGCGCGTGCCCGAGTTCTTCCAGAACCCTGTTCGCCCCTCGCGCGATGTCTCCGGGCCTGGCGATCTCGGAGTCGGCGACCAGATCACGGGGGAAGTAGGAGTCGTTGGTGTTGTACGGCTGGCCGTCGACGAACCGCAGGCGGCGACGCACGACCGCCAGCTCTCCGTCGGCCAGTTCCAGCCTGCTGGCGATCTCCTCGACGGGAGAAACCGTCAGCACTTCAATGTACTGGCTCGGGGCCCGGCCTTCCTGCGCAACGGCGTAGGCGAAGGCCTCCTTCAGTTCTCCGGTGGGCTGCGGCTCCAGCTCGCGCTGCGGGTAGATGAGCAGCGGCCTGCGGTCGCGGACCACCGTGCCGCGCCTCGGCGTGCGCGTGACCAGCCCCTCGTTGACGAGCTCCCCGAGAGCCAGCCTGACGGTGTTCCTGCTCACCCCGTGGTCTTCCATGAGCTGTGCCTCGGTCGGCAGCTGCGCCCCGGGGCCGAGGACACCCGAGTAGATGGCTCGACGCAATTCCGCCGCCACCTGCTGATACAGCACCGACCTTGCCACTTTCACCCCTTTTGTTCCAACAATTTAGACGATCTGGTTCTAGCAGGCCACAACCCCTTGACCGAAGCCCCTCGACCGGCCCATCATCCATTCGTTGGTACAAATCCATCTAAAGGCCGGTGAGGGGGTGGAGGCCAAGTGTTGCCGGTTCACTCGGACACGCCGTTCCTGCCCTGGCAGGACCCCCGCGAAGCAACTCGTTCACTGCGTTACGCGTTGCGGCGCGACGGGTTCTCCCACAAGCACCAGAGCAAGGAAAAGGCGATGTCCGTGCTCTCGGTGTCGACCGAACTGACCGTGTGGTGCATAGACGGATCCTTTGTCTGGAACGAGGAGGGTGGCGCCCCCGTCACGCACCCCATCGATGACCCTGTCGGTGCGGCTCGACGCAGCACCGTTCGTCACCGGCGGCACGTGCCTTCGCACACCCCCACCGACTCCGTGCGCGAACTCGCGGCCTAGGACTCCATCCCTCGCCGGAGTCCTGGCGTCGCCGCGCACGGGGCAGGAAGCGCGTCCTGGCGGGTCCCCCACGCCCGCCAGGACGCGCCTTCCTCCGAGGGACCCTCTTGCGCCGCCGTACCGCCCCCGCGCCCGGAGGGCTGCGCGCCATCCGAGCCAGGCCCGGGCCGGCGGCAGGAGTCAGCGGTCGTGACCTCGGTGTCACGTCTGTCGCCGAGTCGCTACCGCACACGTACGCCGCCACGTCCGGGTCGCCTCCATGGTTGACGCCTCAGCTTCATCATCAACCCTCGCGGGCCAACCTGTAGGCACCTTCGCAATGGTGGGACTGGTGGGAATTTCCGGTACGAATCGAATGTCCGGTTCTGGACCGATCAGCGGGAGGATGTGCGCTCGGGCGAATGGGCATCCGCGTCCCCGTCCAGGGGCTCCCAGTCGAGCAGGGTCAGCCGGTCGTCGATGCGCGTGCGCACCCCTCGTACGCGCTGGCCGGGCAGCGGCTCGGGCGCGGCGCCGCGCCAGTTCCCGTGCACCAGGCAGCCGGGGACGGCGTCCAGCCGGACCATCACCACGACGTACGGCTCCCCCGAGCCCGGCAGGAAGGCCCGGCGGTTGACGATCCAGCTCTCGACCACGCCCTCGGCCGGCACCGGGAGCCACCGCCACGCCTCGCCCCGGCAGGACGGGCAGAAGGCCCGCGCCGGGAAGCGCGCGGTGCCGCAGCCGTCGCAGCGCTGCACCGCGAACCCCTCCCGCGCCAGGCGCTCCCACCACCCGGCGGAGTCGCGGTCGGGCTCGGGACGGGGACCGTGGGTCATGGGTCACGACCTCCTGAGGATCAGCGCGGAGGTGGCGGGCAGGATGTAGCCGGGCTGGGCCGTCGAGAGCGCCACCTCGGCGCCGGGCACCTGACGGTCGCCGGCCTCGCCCCGGAGCTGGGCGACCGCCTCGGCGACGTGGTTGACGCCGTGCACGTACCCCTCCGACAGGAATCCGCCGTGGGTGTTCACGGGCAGCTCGCCGTCCGGGGCCGTGGCGCCCGACTCCACGTACGGGCCGCCCTCGCCCTTGGCGCAGAAGCCGTAGTCCTCCAGCTGCACGATCACCGAGTACGTGAAGCAATCGTAGATCTCGGCCACGTCCACGTCGCCGGGGCCCAGGCCGGCCTGCGTGTACAGGCGGGGGGCCAGGGCGGCGGCCGCGGTCACTGTGGGGTCGGCCGGGCCCGTGCCCGACAGGTGGGACGTGCCGCCGCCCCAGGCCGCCGCCGAGATCAGGACGGGGTGGCGGCGCAGGTCGCGGGCGCGTTCGGCGGTGGTGACGACGAGGGCGCAGGCGCCGTCGGTCTCCAGGCAGCAGTCCAGGAGGCGGAACGGCTCGGCGATCCACCTGCTGGCCAGGTAGTCCTCCAGCGTGATCGGGGTGCGCATGAGGGCCCGCGGGTTCCTGACCGCGTTGGCGCGCTGGGTGACGGCGACGCGGCCGAAGTGCTCGGGCCTGGTGCCGTACCGGAGCATGTGGGCGCGGGCGTACATGGCGTACTGCTGCGGCGGGGCGAAGTAGCCGTACGGGGCCTGGTACTGGACCTCGGGGCTGACCGGCACGCCGCGCCCGGTGCCGCCCATGCGGAACTCGGAACGGGCGTTGATCGCGCGGTAGCAGACGACGGTCTCGGCCATCCCGGTGGCCACGGCCAGGGCGGCCTGGCCGACGACGGCGTGCGAGACGCTGCCGCCGCCGAACTGGTCGAGGTGCCAGGCGAGGTCGGGCAGGCCGAGGGCGGGGGCCACCAGGGAGGGCGGGGCCGAGTCGCCGACGCGGTGGGTGGCCAGGCCGTCCACGGCGTCCGGGGGCAGGCCGGCGTCGTCGAGGGCGGCCAGGACGGCGCGGCAGGCCAGGGTGAGGGTGCTGACGCCCGAGTTCTTGGTGAAGGGGGTGTAGCCGATCCCCGCGACGGCGGTCACATCCCGGAAATCAAGCAAGCGCTTGGGCACAGAGGTCACGCTATGTCCGCCCTTTTCCCCATGTCAACCACGGACGACCTGGCCGCGGGACAGCGAGCGGGCTCCGGGCGGGTTGACAGGGTCTCCGGAACGAGCCTAGTGTCCAAGCAAGCGCTTGGTATGTATGATGGGCGCAGTCGGTGACGAGGAGGCGGACCCCATGAGCACACACGCTGCCCGGCTCATCGCGCCGGACGGCTGTCGCGGCCTTCCGACGCCCTACCAGCGCAGCAGGACTCGTAACGGAGCCGCCATGCCGCCCGGCCCTACACAGCACAACGGGAACGGCCACGTCGACAGCCGCCGGTTCCGTCAGGTCCTCGGCAGGTTCGCGACCGGCGTGGTGGCGATCACCGCCCTCGACCCGGCGACCGACCAGCCGTGCGGCCTGGCGGCCAACTCCTTCACCTCCGTCTCGCTCGACCCGCCGCTGGTGGCCTTCTGCGTGGCCCACACCAGCACGAGCTGGCCCCGGGTGCGCGGCGCGAAGGTCGTCACCGTGAACGTGCTGGCCGAGCACCAGCAGCCGGTCTGCGCACAGATGGCGGCCAAGGGCGGCGACAAGTTCGCCGGCCTGGCCTGGACCGGCTCCCCCGGCGGCAACCCGGTGCTCGAAGGCGCGCTGGCCTGGCTCGACTGCGTGATCGAGGCCGAGCACCCGGCCGGCGACCACATGATCGTGGTGGCCCGGGTGCTGCAGCTCGACACGCACGCCGACGGCGGCCCCCTGGTCTTCTTCCAGGGCGGCTACGGGGGCTTTGTTGAGCCTTCGTGAGCAGGCCCGCGCCTGGCTGGAGGAGAGCCTGTCCGGCGAGTTCGCGCACGTCCGCGGTCTCGGCGGTCCCGGCAGGGAGCACGAGGGGCACGACCTGCGCCTGGCCTGGGAACGCCGGCTCGGCCAGGCCGGCTGGACCTGCCTGAGCTGGCCCGAGCGGTACGGCGGCCGGGCCGCCTCCCTCGACGACCAGGTCGCCTTCTACGAGGAGTACGCCAGGGCCGGCGCCCCCGCCCGGGTCGGCCTGATCGGCGAGGGGCTGATCGGCCCGACCATCCTGGAGTTCGGCACCGACGAGCAGAAGGACCGGTTCCTCCCGCCGATCCAGCGCGGCGAGGAGCTGTGGTGCCAGGGCTACTCCGAGCCCGAGGCCGGGTCCGACCTGGCCAACGTCCGGACCAGGGCGCGGCTCGAAGGCGACGAGTGGGTGATCACCGGGCAGAAGGTGTGGACGTCGCTGGCCCACGTCGCCGACTGGTGTTTCGTCCTGTGCCGGACCGAGGAGGGCTCGCAGCGGCATCGCGGGCTGTCGTACCTGCTGGTGCCGATGGGCGGGCCGGGCGTCACCGTGCGCCCGATCAGGCAGCTCACCGGCACCTCCGAGTTCAACGAGGTGTTCTTCGACGGCGCCCGCACGGCGGCGGGGAACCTGCTCGGGGCGCCGGGCGACGGCTGGCGGGTGGCCATGGCCACGCTGGGCCACGAGCGCGGCGCGTCCACGCTGGGGCAGCAGATCGGGTTCCGGCGGGAGCTGGCCGAGGTGATCGCGACCGCCCGGCGGAGCGGGGCGGACGAGGACCCGGTGCTGCGCGACCGGCTCGTCCGCTCGTGGCTGGAGCTGGAGATCATGCGGCTGAACGCCCTGCGGATGCTGGGCCCGGACCCGGGCCCGGAGGTGTCGATCGCCAAGCTCTACTGGTCGGAGTGGCATCGCCGGCTGGGCGAGCTGGCGCAGGAGGTGCAGGGGAAGGCCGGGCTCGTGGCGGCGGACGGCCTGAACGACCTGCAGCGCTTGTATTTGTTCAGCCGGGCGGACACGATCTATGCCGGGTCGAGTGAGATCCAGCGGAACATCATCGCCGAGCGCACTCTTGGACTCCCCCGCTGATTGGAGCACGGATGGCACCGCCCTATCCGAAGTCGCACGGTCTGCTCGACGGCAAGGTCACGCTGGTGACCGCCGCCGCGGGCGCGGGCATCGGCTACGCCACCGCCAGGCGCTGCGCCGAGGAGGGGGCCACGATCGTCCTGTCCGACCGGCACGAGCGCCGTCTGGCCGCCGCCGCCGAGGCGCTGACCGAGCTGACCGGCGTCAAGCCCCTGGCGGTCCCGTGCGACGTGACGTCGGAGCCGCAGGTGCTGGCGCTGTTCGACGCGGTGGTGGAGGCGCACGGCCGGCTCGACGTGGTGATCAACAACGCCGGCCTCGGCGGTACGGCCCCGCTGGCCGAGATGACCGACGAGCAGTGGCACGCGGTCCTCGACGTCACCCTCAACGGCACCATGCGCTGCACCAGGGCGGCGGTCCGGCACATGATCGGCCAGGGCTCCGGCGTGATCGTGAACAACGCCTCGGTGGCCGGCTGGCGGGCGCAGCGCGGGCAGGCGCACTATGCGGCGGCCAAGGCCGGGGTGATGGCCCTGACGAGGTGCGTCGCGCTGGAGGTCGCCGAGCACGGCGTACGGGTGAACGCGGTGGCGCCGTCACTGGCCGTGCACCCCTTCCTGGCGAAGGTGACGAGCGAGGAGCTGCTGGCGGAGCTGGCCGCCAAGGAGGCGTTCGGACGGTCGGCCGAGCCGTGGGAGGTGGCCAACGTGATCGTCTTCCTGGCCAGCGACTACTCCTCGTACATGACCGGCGAGACCGTCTCGGTGTCCTCGCAACATCCCTGACCTGGCCCTGTCAGGGAGAATTCGGGGTAGGCGGCGGGCATCGGGCGGGCTACCGTCCGTTGCATGGGCACACGCTCCTCCTTCCTGCTCGACGTCCTGATCAGCGAGTTCGGCGAGTCGATCAAACGGGACCCGGCCGCCTTCCGGCGCAAGTTCCGCAAGATGGCGGCCTCCCCCTTCGCCTTCTACCGGGGCAGCGCCGGCCTGTTCTACGCCGACCTGACCGGCGACTTCGCCGACGGCTCCTACCTCGACGAGCCCACGGGCCGGGTGTGGATCCACGGCGACCTGCACGCCGAGAACTTCGGCACGTACATGAACGCCTCCGGGGTGCTGGTCTTCAACGTCAACGACTTCGACGAGGCCTACGTCGGCCCCTACGTCTGGGACCTCAAGCGCTTCGCCGCCAGCGTGGCGCTGATCGGCTACGCCAAGGCGCTGTCGGACGAGACGATCAGTGCGCTGGTGACCGAGTTCGCGCGGGCGTACCTGGCCGAGCTGCACGGCATCGCGACCGGCGGCGACGACGCCATCGGCTCGCTCACCCTGGAGACCACCGGCGGCGTGCTGCACCGGGTGCTGCAGACGGCGCGGCTCAGCACGCGGGTGGCGATGCTCGACGTGGAGACCGTGATCGAGGACTACGACCGGCGCTTCGCCCTCATGGACGGCCGGGAGGAGGTCGACGTGGCGACCCGGGAGCGGGTGCTGGCGGCGTTCGAGGGCTACCTGGGGACGCTGCCCACGCCGTCCAGCCCGGTCGAGCACGTCGTCAAGGACGTGGCGCTGCGCAAGGGCGTGGGCATCGGGTCGGCGGGGCTGCCGTCGTACAACCTGCTGCTGGAGGGGCGTTCGCAGGCGCTGGAGAACGACGTCATCCTCTACATGAAGCAGGCCCAGGCGCCGGCCGTGGCCCGGTACGTCGACAACGAGAAGGCGGCCTCCTACTTCCTGCACCAGGGCCACCGCACGGCCGAGTCGCAGCGGGCGCTGCAGGCCTACGCCGACCCGTGGCTCGGGTACGCCTCGCTCGACGGGGTGGGCCAGCTCGTGGCCGAGGTGTCGCCGTACTCGGCCGACCTCGACTGGGACGACGTCAACGAGCCCGACGAGCTGCGTTCCATCATGCGCGACCTGGGACGGGCGGTGGCCCGCATGCACTCGGTGGCCGACGACGAGTCCAGCCACGACCTGGTGGACTTCTCGACGGAGGAGGCGATCGTCGCGGTCATCAACGGCGATCAATCCGGATTCATCGGCATGTTGGTGGATTTCGCCCACCGATATGGGGCACAGGCTCGTGAAGACCATCAACGGTTCGTCGACCTGTTCAGGAACGGTCGCCTGCCCGGCCTGTGAGCCCTCGCGGCGGCCGCGGAGGAGCATCGTGCGTCATCTCATTGGGCTGCTGCTGGGGACCGAGGAGGACTGGCCGGCGGCGTTCGAGACCGTGTTACGCCGGTTGGGGCCGATCAAGGGGGTGGGCGAGTTCGACGTCGAGCGCATCACGATCGAGCCGTTCGACCTGCGCGCCAAGCCACGTCACGAGCTGGTGATCGACCGGCTGGCGTACTGGTACTACCACCCCCGCGAGTGGCTGAAGAAGATCGCCATGATGGACGACGTCTATCTGCTGAACAGCCCGTTCACGTTCCAGTCGATGGAGAAGCACGCGGCCTACTGCGCGATGATGCGGCTCGGGCTCAAGGTGCCGGAGACGGTGCTGGTGCCGTACAAGAACCCGCTGGACAACTCCCGCTACGCCTACACCGCCGAGCGCTACAACCGGGCCTTCGACCTCGACGCGGTCGCCGAGCGCATCGGCTATCCGCTGTTCATGAAGCCGTACGACGGCGGCGCCTGGCGGGGCGTCTCCCGCGTCCGCGACCGCGACGAGCTGCACCGCGCCTACGACCAGAGCGGCGAGATGCTCATGCACCTCCAGCAGTCCGTCGAGGGCTACGACGCCTTCGCCAGGTCGTTGTCGATCGGCGCGGAGACCATGGTCATGCGCTTCCGCCCCGACGAGCCGATGCACGCCCGGTACGCCGTGGACCACGAGTTCCTCTCGCCGTCCGTGGGCGAGGAGGTCGTCACCGTCGGGCGGCTGGTGAACGCGTTCTTCCGCTGGGAGTTCAACTCCTGCGAGACGCTGGTCAAGGGCGCCGACGTGCACCCGATCGACTACGCCAACGCCTGCCCCGACGTGGCCCTGACCAGCCTGCACTACTACTTCCCCTGGGCGATCAAGGCGCTGGTGAAGTGGAGCGTGTTCTGCGTGGCCACCCGCCGCCGGCCGCGCATCGACCTGGAGACGCACGACTACTTCGAGGTCACCGGCGACTACGGGGAACGGCTGGCCCAGTACCGGAAGCTGGCCGACCGGTACTTCGAGGTGGACCGGTACGAGGAGTTCTGCCGTACGCACCTGGGGCACCTCGACGAGATCGTGCTGGACTGGGTGGCCGGGCCGGAGTTCGACCGGTTGCTGGTCGACACGGTCGCGGCCACGTACCCGGCGGTCGAGCGCGAGCGGTTCACCGAGCACTTCCGGGGGCTGCTGCGACTCTGGGTGAAGGACGAGGGCAGCTAGTAACCGACCAGTCGGTATGGCATGCTTCCGGAACATGAGTCTGTTCTCGGTGGAAGGCAAGACGGTCGTCGTCACCGGCGGTTCGCGCGGCATCGGCCGCATGATCGCCGCCGGGTTCGTGGCGGCCGGCGCGACCGTCGTCATATCGGCACGCAAGGCGGCGGAGGTCGACAAGACCGCCGCCGAGCTGGGCTGCACGGCCGTCCAGGCCGACCTGTCCACGCCCGAGGGGGTGGACACGCTGGTCACGGCGGTCGGCGGCCCGCTGCACGTGCTGGTCAACAACGCCGGCGCCACCTGGGGCGCGCCTCTGGAGGAGTATCCGGAGCACGCCTTCGACAAGCTCTGGGACATCAACGTCAAGGGCGTCTTCTACCTGACCCAGAAGTTCCTGCCGAACCTGCGCCAGGCGGCCGGCCCGGACGACCCGGCCCGGGTGATCAACGTGGGCTCGATCGACGGCATCCGGGTGCCCGCCCTGGAGAGCTACGCCTACTCCTCCACCAAGGCGGCCGTGCACATGCTGACCCGTCACCTGGCCAGGCAGCTGGCCAAGGAGCACATCACGGTCAACGCCATCGCCCCGGGCCCGTTCGACTCCAAGATGATGGCCTTCGCCCTGGACGCCCCCTCCACCCGCGCCGCCATCGCCTCGACCGTGCCCCTGGGACGGATCGGCCGCCCCGACGACATGGCGGGCGCGGCCGTCTTCCTGTCCTCGCGGGCGGGCTCGTACCTGACGGGCACGGTCATCCCGGTGGACGGCGGCATCTCCTGCTGATCAGACCAGCTCGCCCAGAGCCCTGGCGAAGTTCGCCGGGGCGTCCGGCGCGTACCGCAGGAACAGGTACGGCTCGGTCAGCTCCAGTTCGATGACCACCGGCGTGCCGTCGGACAGCCGGACCAGGTCGATCCTGGCGTAGAGAAGGGCGTGGGGAATGGCTGCGAGCACCTTCTCGGCCAGGTCGACCTGGTCCGGGGCCGGGGTGCGGAGCTCGGCCCGCGCGTTGTGGTCGAGGGTGGCCCCCACCGCCAGCATCGGATGGCGGCGGACGGCGTGGCTGAGGCGGCCGTTGAAGTACAGCAGGGAGGTCTCGCCCTCCGACTCGACCATGTCGAGGTAGGGCTGGACCATCGGCTGCCGCCCCGCGGCCTGGAGCGCGGCGGCCAGTTCGGCCGCCTTGTCACGGTCGTTGGTCCTGGTCGTGTCGCGGGCCCCGGCGGAGATCGCGGGCTTGACGACGTACTCGGGCCAGTCGGGCAGGTCGTGGGCGGACCAATGAGTCGGCACGGTCGGCACGCCCAGGTCTCTCAGGTACGTCTTGTCGGTGTTGCCCTCCAGGACGACGGCCGGGTTGAGCAGCTTGGTGACGGACTCGACGCGGCGGGCCCAGGCCAGGAACTCCGCGCGCCGGTCGATGTAGTCCCAGGCCGATCGCACCACGACGGCGTCATAGGCGCTCCAGTCGGCCGCGGGGTCGTCCCAGCGTTCGGCGCGGCCCTCGATGCCGTTGGCGTGCCAGTGGGAGAGCGCGAGGTCACGCTCGTCGTCCTGGCCGGTTGGGTCATCAAAGGTGACATATGCACAGTTCGTCATCCAGGGATGGTAGTGGGGGCGGGCCGGGCCGTATCGACCCGGCCCGCACGGGGACGCCCTCTCCGCGCCGGAGGGCGCCCCCGGGCCTGGCTAGGAGTCGACGCTGGTGCCGGCGTGGCTGTCGTCGGTGGCGGTCGTGGCGTTGCCGTTGACGTTGTTGACGCTGGTGGCGTCGGTGCCGCTCACGTTGACGTTCACGACGTTGCCGAAGTTGTTGCCCGACTGGGAGGTGTCGTGGTTGGAGCTGGAGTTGCCCGCGGTGACGTCGGCGTGGGCCGGGGCGGACAGGAGCGTCAGGGCGGCGGCCGCGGCGACGGCGCCGGTGGTCACGCAGAGCTTCTTCATCATGTCGATGTCCCTTCCTCGGAGCTGTACGGAGGTCAGTAGAAGATGTAGGTCACCGCGATGCCGCCGTCGGTGGCGGTGGTCGCGACGCCGTTGATGTTGTTGACGTTGGTCGAGTCCCAGCCACCACGGTTGGCCGCGGAGACGTCGCCGAAGTTGTTGCCCGACTGCGACGAGTCGCTGTTGCTGCTCCAGTTGTCGGACCAGGTGTCAGCGTGGGCGGGAACGGCCGCTATGGCGACGCCGGCGGCCGCGGCCAGCACGGCACCTGCGGCGCACAGCCTTTTGATCACTTCTGCTCCTTCACCGGTGTGGACCCCTGCGAGGCGGCGGGCGCCAGGGCCCTGGACAGCCGCCGCCCCCTTTTGACCTTCTGTGACCCATTGGGAGCAAGGTCAATGCGACTATATAACTCTGCGTTGCCAATCGGTAGCACAGAGTTATCAGAACATTGTTCGCCGCCGACCCTGACATGAGGTGGCAGTGATCCCGCCCTAACGTCCGGCCATGATCTACGAACTACGGCGGTACACCCTTCACCCCGGACGGCGCGACACCCTGATCACGCTGTTCGAGCGCGAGTTCGTCGAGCCGCAGGAGGCGCTCGGCATGCGCGTCGCGGGCACCTTCCGCGATCCCGACGCGCCCGACACCTTCACCTGGCTGCGCGCCTTCCCCGACATGGAGGCGCGCCGGGCGGCGCTGGAGGGCTTCTACGACGGCCCCGTCTGGCGGGCGCACCGCGACGCCGCCAACGCCACGATGATCGACTCCGACGACGTGCTGCTGCTCCGCCCGTCCGGTCCGGAGCTGCCCTCCTGGGAACGGCCGCCCGCGGGCGCCGCCGAGCCGCCCGCCGCCCTGTACGTCGCGACGATCTGCCACGTCGGGGAGGGCTTCGCCGAGTTCTTCGCGGGGCAGGTCGCGCCCGCTTTGGCCGAGGCCGGGACGCCGCCGGTCGGCTGCCTGGAGAGCGAGCACGCCGAGAACACCTTTCCCCGCCTGCCGGTCCGGACCGGGGAGAACGTGTTCGTGTGGTTCACCCGGTTCGCCCGGCCCGAGGACGAGCGCCCGGCGGACCTGCCCATGCTGGACGCCCGTCTGACGGCCCCGCCGGTGCGGCTGCGCCTGCGTCCCACCGCGCGGTCGTCGATGCGCTGACGACTTCTTCCAACCCTCGGGGCCTCGGCGGAGTTGATGTCCTACATGGACCGCTACGAGGGGTTCCACGAGTTCGTACGCGCCCGTCAGCAGTCGCTGATGCGGACCGCGTACCTGCTCACCGGAGACCCCCATCTCGCCGAGGACCTGTTGCAGACGGTCCTCACCCGTGTCGCCTCGCATTGGGGCAAGCTCGCCGGGGACGGCAACCCCGAGGCGTACGCGCGCCGGGCCCTGGTGAACCAGACCATCTCCTGGCGCCGGCGCAGACGGCCCGAGCTGCCCGCCGCCGAGCTGCCGGAGACCGGCGGGCACGCGCACGACGAGGCGACCGTGCGCCGCCTGACCCTGCTCAACGCGCTGGCCCGGCTCACCCCGAAACAGCGCGCGGTGATCGTGCTGCGCTTCTACGAGGACCGCACCGAGCACGAGACCGCCCGGCTCATGGGCGTCTCGCTCGGCACGGTCAAGAGCCAGACCCACTACGCGCTGTCCAAGCTGCGCGCCCTCACCCCCGCGGAGGTGTACCGATGAAGACGCTGCGCGAGGACCTGCACGCGCTGGCCGAGCAGGCGCCGGTCGTCGACCTGGGGGCGCGGGCCGTCCTGGGCGCCCGGCGCAGGCGCGCGACCCGCCTGGTCGTGGGCGTCGCGGCGGCGGTCTGCGTGATCGGGGGCGGGGGCGGCGTGCTCCTGCAGCAGGCGCGTCCGGCGCCGCCGATCGTGCTCACCCCGCCGGCCGCCACCGCCCTGCCGCTGCCCGCCAAGGGGGTCGCGCCGGTCGAGCAGTTCTACCGGCCGGCGTGCCGCTCCGACGGCCAGGCGTGCCCGTGGCGGCTGGTGACCCGGGACGGCGCCACGTACGAGCTGACCGACGGGCCGCAGGACGGACCGGTCGAGGCGACGGCCGACGGGCGCCGGATCGCCTACTACAGCCCCCGCGAGCACGCGATCGTCGTCCGGGACCTGGCCGGCGGCCAGGTGTGGACGTCGCCGCTGAAGCAGGACGACCGGGACTTCGCCGGCGAGTACGCGCTGCGGCTCTCCCCCGGCGGCCTGCGGTTCGCGGTGTCGGCGACGGGCGGTCCCCGGCTCGTGGACGTGCAGGCCGGCACGTCGGCCTCCCTGCCGAAGGGCTCGTGGCCGGTGAGCGTGGCGGACGGGACGGGCCCGGTCGTGCTGGCCAGGGCCGAGGGGGACACCACGTCGTTGTGGGTGTCCGGCCGCGACCCGGTGACGGTCCCCGAGCACACCTACGACTTCAGCGCCCTGGCCCCGGACGGGTACACGATCGCCCGCGTCGGCACGACTCTCGACCGGAACCGCGAGCCCATGGTGCGGCGCGACGGCACGATCGTCGTCTTCGACGTCAAGGGGGGCGCGGAACGCCGGATCAGGCCGTCCGGGCTCGCCGAAGGGCTGCGGCCGGCCAAGCTGGGCGGCTGGACGTCCCCCCGGCAGGTGACGTTGCTGGCCTATCCGGACGACGACCCCCGCGCCGCCGCCGTGGTCTACGCGGTGGATGTGGACTCGGGGCGCGCCACCGAGCTGTTCGCGCTGCGGGGGGACGGCCAGGCGTCCGTGCCCGGGCTGGTCCGCTGACCGGCGGGGATCAGGGGGCCGCGCCGTACACGGGCTCGGGGGCGGGCGCGGCCTCCAGGAGCGTGGCGACGGCCTCGCCCACCTCCTCCGGCGACCAGCGGGCGCCCCGGTCCGCGGCGGGGCCGTGGCGCCAGCCGGTGGCCAGCGCGATCGTGCCGCCCTCGACCTCGAACACCCGGCCCGTCACGTGCGCGGAGGCGGCCGAGCCGAGCCAGACCACGAGCGGGGCGACGTTCGCCGGGTCCATGGGGTCGAACCCGGCCTGTGGCCTGGCCATGGTCGCCGCGAACACCTCCTCGGTCATCCGGGTGCGGGCGGCCGGCGCGATGGCGTTGACGGTGACGCCGTAGCGGGCCAGCTCGGCGGCGGCGACCTGGGTGAGCGCGGCGATCCCGGCCTTGGCCGCCGAATAGCCGGCCTGGCCGACGCTGCCCATCAGGCCCGCGCCCGAGGAGGTGTTGACCACCCTGCCGGACACCTCCTCGCCGGCCTTCGACCGCTCCCGCCAGTACGCGGCCGCGTGCCGCAGCGGCAGGAAGTGGCCTTTGAGGTGCACGCGGACGACGTCGTCCCAGTCCTGCTCGGTCATGGAGACCAGCATGCGGTCGCGCAGGAAGCCGGCGTTGTTGACCAGGACGTCCAGCCGGCCGTACGCGCTGACGGCGGTCTTCACCAGGCGGGCGGCGCCGGCCCAGTCGGAGACGTCGTCGCAGTTGGCCACCGCCCGGCCGCCGAGGGCCTCGATCTCGGCGACGACCTCGTGGGCCGGGCCGGACGACGCGCCGCCGCCGTCGCGGGCGGTGCCGAGGTCGTTCACCACGACGCGGGCGCCCTGCCGGGCGAACTCCAGGGCGTGCTGCCTGCCGATGCCGCGTCCGGCGCCTGTCACGATCACCACGCGGCCAGCGCAAATGCCCACAAGACCTCCCAAGGGGATCATGCACAGATATCAAGAAATATCGTCAGAAGCTAGGTGTTGCCAGGCGGGGATCTCGCCGCCGCCGTCCACCCGCACCTCGGCGCCGGTCACGTAGCCGGGGGCGGCCAGCCACAGGCAGGCCGCGGCCACGTCGGCGGGCGTGGCGGGGCGGCCCGCGGGGATGGCGGCGTCCGCCCGGCCCTGTCCGGTGTACCGCTCGGCCGCCGTGGTGTCGGCCAGGCCGACCACGACCGAGTTGACCCTGACCTCGGGGGCCCATTCGGCGGCCAGGCAGCGGGCCAGGTGGTGCAGGCCCGCCTTGGCGGCGCCGTACGCGGCGGTGCCGGGCGAGGGACGGGCGCCGCTGACGCTGCCGATCATCACGATCGCCCCGCGGGCGGCGGCCAGCAGCGGATGGGCCAGCTGGGAGACCAGCAGGGGGGCGGTCAGGTTGAGCTCGATGACGCGGGCGTGCAGGCGCGGCGAGGTGCCCGACACGGGGGCGGGCGGCGAGCCGCCGGCGTTGTTGACCAGCACGTCCAGCCGGTCGAACCCGGCGACCAGCCGTTCGACGTCCGCCGGGACGCGCACGTCGGCCTGGACGAAGCGCAGGCCGTCCAGGGGGCCGGGGTGCTTCCTGGCGCAGACCGTCACGTCGGCGCCGGCCGCGCGGAAGGCCCTGGCGATGCCCGCGCCGATGCCCTGGGTGCCGCCCGTCACCAGCACGGACCTGCCCGTGTAGTCGTAAGTGACCGTCACGGGTGCTACCGTACCAAGCAAGCGTTAGGTGCGACCAGGGAGCGCGATGGGGATCACACTGCGGGACGGGCCGGTCGCCGAGGTCGTGGTGGACGTGCCGCCGGTGAACGCGCTGACCGTCCAGGGCTGGGCCGACCTGGCGGCGGCGGTGCGCGCGGCCGGGCGCGACCCGGCGACCAGGGTGGTGGTGCTGCGGGCCGAGGGCCGCGGGTTCAACGCCGGCGTGGACATCAAGGAGATGCAGGCCGATCCCGGGCACACGGCGCTCGTCGGCGCGAACCGGCAGTGTTTCGAGGCGTTCGCGGCCGTCTACGAGTGCGAGGTGCCGGTGGTCGCCGCCGTGCACGGACACTGCCTGGGCGGCGGCGTCGGCCTGGCCGGCAACGCGGACGTGGTGGTGGCCAGCGAGGACGCCTACTTCGGGCTGCCCGAGGTGGACCGCGGGGCGCTCGGGGCGGCCACGCACCTGGCCCGGCTGGTGCCCCAGCACCTCATGCGGGCCATGGTCTACACGTGCCGGAACGTCACGGCGGCCGAGCTGCACGCGTTCGGTTCGGTGCTGGAGGTGGTGCCGCGCGACAAGCTGCGCGCGGCGGCGATGGAGGTGGCCGGGCAGATCGCGGCCAAGGACCCGTACGTCATCCGCCGCGCCAAGGAGTCGCTGAACGGCATCGACCCGGTGGACGTGCGGCGCAGCTACCGCTTCGAGCAGGGCTTCACCTTCGAGCTGAACCTCATGGGCATGGGCGACGAGCACAGGGAGCGGTTCCGATGAGCAAGGTGATGTCCGTCGAGGAGGTCGCGGCCTCGGTGGAGAGCGGGATGACGGTCGGGATCGGCGGCTGGGGCTCGCGGCGCAAGCCCATGGCCCTGGTGGGCGGGCTGCTGCGCACGTCCGTCCGGGACCTGACGGTCGTCTCCTACGGCGGCCCGGACGTCGGCATGTTGTGCGCGGCGGGCAAGGTGCGCCGGGTCGTGGCGCCGTTCGTCACGCTCGACTCCATCCCCCTCGAACCGCACTTCCGGGCGGCCAGGCAGGCGGGCGCGGTCGAGTTCACCGAGTACGACGAGGGCATGTTCATGTTCGGGCTGCTGGCGGCGGCGCACCGGCTGCCGTTCCTGCCGACGCGGGCGGGGCTCGGGTCCGGCGTGCTGCGGGTCAACCCGGAGCTGCGGACCGTGCGCTCGCCGTACGGGGACGGGGAGGAGCTGGTCGCGGTGCCCGCCCTGACCATGGACGTGGCGCTGGTGCACCTGAACCGGGCCGACGCCCGCGGGAACGCCCAGTACCTGGGCCCCGACCCGTACTTCGACGACCTGTACGCCAAGGCGGCCGGGCGCTGCTACGTGTCCTGCGAGCGGCTGGTGGACACCGCCGACCTGCTGAAGGAGGGGCCGGTGCAGTCGTTGCTGATCAGCCGGTCGATGGTGACCGGGGTGGTCGAGGCGCCCGGCGGGGCCGGGTTCACCTCGTGCGAGCCGGACTACGGGCGCGACGAGGAGCGGCAGCGGCGGTACGTGGAGAGGGGCGTCGATGACGAGAACTGAGGTGAGCAGGGCCGACGTGTGCGTGCTGGCCTGCGCGGAGGCGTTCAGGGGCGACGGGGAGATCCTGGCGGCCGGGATCGGCGGGGCGATCACGGTGCTGGCCGCGCGGCTGGCCCGGCTGACGTTCGAGCCCGATCTGCTCACCTCCGACGGCGTCTGCCTGCTCACCGGCGACGTGCCCGCGCTGGGGGCGGCGCCCGGGGTGGTGGAGGGGTGGCTGCCGTTCCGGGAGCACCTGTGGCTGGTGCTGAACGGCCGCCGGCACGTGATGCTCGGCGCGAGCCAGATCGACCGGCGCGGGAACAGCAACATCTCCTGCATCGGCGACTGGGCCCGTCCCAAGGCGCAGCTCCTCGGGGTGCGCGGGGCGCCGGGGAACACGCGGTGCGACCCGACGAGCTACTGGATCCCGCGGCACTCGCGGCGGGTGTTCGTGCCCGAGGTGGACATGGTGAGCGGGCTGGGCACCGACCGGGGGGCGTACGAGCTGCGGCGGGTGGTGACGGACCTGGCGGTGCTCGACTTCGCCACGCCCGACGGCTCGATGCGCCTGGTGTCTGCGCATCCGGGGGTGAGCGTGGCCGACGTGCTGGCCGCCACCGGCTTCGACCTGGTCGTCCCGCCGGAGGTGCCCACGACGCGGGAGCCGGACGCCGGGGAGCTGGCCGTCCTGGACCGGCTGGATCCCGGCCGGGCGCGCGACCGCGAGGTGGCCGGGTGAGGACGGCGCTGACCGAGCTCACCGGCTGCCGCCATCCCGTCGTCCAGACCGGCATGGGGTACGTCGCGGGCGCCCGGCTGGCCGCGGCCGTCTCGGCGGCGGGCGGGCTGGGCGTGATCGGCGCCGCCACCATGTCGGTGCCCGAGATGACGGCGGCGGTCAGGCGGGTCAAGGAGCGGACCGGCGCTCCGTTCGGGGTGAACATCCGCTCCGACGCCGACGACGCGGCCGAGCGGGTGGAGGTGATGATCAGGGAGGGCGTGCGGGTGGCGTCGTTCGCCCAGGCGCCCCGGCGCGAGCTGATCGCCCGGCTCAAGGACGCGGGGGTCGTCACCATCCCGTCGGTGGGGGCGCGCCGGCACGCCGAGAAGGTGGCCGCGTGGGGGGTGGACGCGGTGATCGTGCAGGGCGGCGAGGGCGGCGGGCACACCGGCCCGCTGGCCACCACGCTGCTGCTGCCCCAGGTCGTGGACGCGGTGGACATCCCGGTGATCGCGGCAGGCGGCTTCTTCGACGGCCGGGGCCTGGTCGCCGCGCTGGCCTACGGCGCGTGCGGGATCGCCATGGGCACCCGGTTCCTGCTGACCCGCGAGTCCCCGGTGCCCGGCGCGGTCAAGGACGTCTACCTGGCCGCCCGCGAGACCGTCGTGACGACCAGGGTGGACGGCGTGCCGCACCGCGTGCTCAGCACCCCGTTCGTGGCCTCGCTGGAACGGTCACGGCTGCTGCGCGCGGTGCTGAACGGCGCCCGGTTCCGGCGGCTGTCCGGCCTGTCGTGGGGCGCGCTGGTCCGCGAGGGACGCCGGATGCGCCGCGGCCGGGAGCTGACCTGGGCGCAGGTGCTCCAGGCGGCCAACACGCCGGTGCTGCTGCGCGCGGCGATGGTGGACGGCCGGGCCGACCTCGGCGTGATGGCCTCCGGCCAGGTGGTGGGCGTGATCGAGGACCTGCCGTCGTGCGCCGAGCTGATCGGGCGGGTGATGGCCGAGGCCGAGGAGGCGCGCAAACGCCTGACCTGACCCGCGCGGAGCCTGGCCCCGCGCGGAGCTTGACCCCGCGCGGAGCCTGGCTCACAGGACGGTGATGCCGCGGGCCAGCAGGATGGCGTTCGCCTGCGTCTGGTTGATGATCGCGCCGGCGAAGGCGCGCAGCTTGGCGTCGTCGGGCTGCCCGAGGTCGGCGCCGCGCAGGTCGGCCTTGGCGAACGTGGTGTTGAGCAGCCGCGTGCCGATGAGCCGGCAGTCGCTGAAGGTCGCCTCGGTGAAGTCGCAGCCCGACAGGTCGGCGTCGTCGAACCGCACGCCCTCGATGAACTCGCCGCGCAGCGAGCAGCCGCCGAGGTTGGCCAGCGTCAGGTTGCACCGCGCGACCTTGAAGCCGGTGCCGCGCGAGGCCGTGAGCGCGGCGCCGATCATGCGGCAGCCCTGGAAGGAGGCGTCAGTGAGCAGGGCGCCGCCGAACTGGGCCGAGGACAGGTCGACGTCGGTGAACGTGGCGTCGATCAGGTCGGCGTCGTTGAACCTCGGGCGCATGCCGCCGCCGCCCGCGAACACCGCGCCGTCGAGGTCGGCCTTGCGCAGGTCGGCGCCGTCGAGCACGCAGGACTCGAAGCGGGCGCCGGCCAGCTCGGCGCCGGACAGGTCGGCCTCGGTCAGGTCGCAGCCGCGGAAGACGTGCGGCCCGTCGTCGTGGAGGGTGGGGCGGCTGTGGGAGAGGTCTTCGCCGTCGAGGATCACGGTGTCACAGCGTACCGGTGAGCACCTCCGCCGCGGCCTGGCCGCAGACCCGGGCCGACCCGTACGTGGCGATGTGCACGGCGCCGAGGTCGGAGCGGGCGGGCAGGCCCATCTCCACGACGACGGCGTCCGGCCGGGCGCTGAGCAGGTGCCGCAGCGCCTCGCCCTGCCAGGCGTAGCGGTGGGCGTCGCGAACCACGATCACCAGGGGGCGCTGCGCCGCCTCGCCGATCAGCCGCTCCAGCCTGGCCCCGGTGGTGTCCGCGGCCGCCAGCCGGGTGACGGCGGTGCCGGGCAGCAGCCGTCCGAGTGGCTCGCCGACGCCCCACGGGGTGTCCTTGTCGATGGCCAGGTTCATCTCGGGCGTCAGCTCGACCACGTGCGCCGCCCCGGTGAGCGGCAGCACGGGCGCCGTGGACCTGCGGGTGACGCGGACGGCCCGGCGGGCCGCGGAGAGCCCGAGGTAGCCGTCCTCCGGTACGGGGCTGCCCGAGGAGGTGGTCCAGGCGGCCAGCTCGCGGACCCTGCGTGCGGCGTCGGCCAGTCGCTCCTCGGGCAGCAGTCCTTCGGTCACGGCGGCGGCGATGGCGTCGCGGACCTCGACGGCGGTGGCCTCGTCGGCCCGCTCGCCGCCCACGCAGATCGCGTCGGCCCCCGCGGCTATGGCGCGGGCGGAGGCGCCCCCGATCCCGTACGCCCCCGACACCGCGGCCATTTCTATGCCGTCCGTGATGATCATTCCCTGGAAGCCCAGCTCCTCGCGCAGCAGGCCCGTGAGGACCTTGGGGCTGAGCGTGGCGGGCAGCTCGGCGTCGTAGGAGGGCACGAGCAGGTGGCCGGTCATGATCGACCTGACCCCCTCCTTGATCGCCTCCCGGAACGGGAAGAGCGCCTCCTCGATGCCGGCGTCGGCCACCACGGGCACGCCGTGGTGGGAGTCGACGGTGGTGTCCCCGTGGCCGGGGAAGTGCTTGGCGCAGGCGGCCACCCCGGCCGACTGCATGCCGCGGACGAACGCCCTGGTGTGCCGGGCGACGAGCGCGGGGTCGGCGCCGAAGGAGCGCAGGCCGATGACCGGGTTGTCGGGGTTGGAGTTGACGTCGGCGGACGGGGCGAAGTCGATCGTGATGCCCGCGGCCGCCAGTTCGCCGCCCATGTCCCTGGCCAGCGCCTCGGTGAGGCCGACGTCGTCCACGACGCCGAGCGCGTAGCCGCCGGGACGGCTGCTGCCGGTGCTCACTTCCAGCCGGGTGACCTCGCCGGACTCCTCGTCGGTGCCGACGAGCACCGTGGGGTTCTCCGCGCGCAGCGCGGCGGTGAGCCGGGCGACCTGCGCGGGGTCGGCGATGTTGCGGGAGAACAGCACCACGCCGGCCAGTCCCTCGCCGAGTCGTCGGCGGATCCAGTCCGGGGGCGTCTGTCCCGCGAACCCGGGGAGGAGGACGGCATCGGCGAGGCGAAGAAGGTCACCGCTGAGGGGCATGACCCGAAATCTAATAGGAAAGTTTCCTATTTGCTAGAGGCATTTTCTGATGTCAGCCCGGTTCCTTCCGTGTGTTATTCAACCATTGCCGCAAATGCTCACTTCAGTTCACGGCGCGGCCTTTCAGCCGAGGCGTTCGATGACGGTGACGTTCGCCTGTCCGCCGCCTTCGCACATCGTCTGCAGGCCGTACCGGCCGCCGGTGCGTTCGAGTTCGTGCAGCAGCTTCACGGTCAGGACCGCGCCGGTCGCGCCGAGCGGATGGCCGAGCGCGATGGCGCCGCCGTTGGGGTTCACCCGGGCCGGGTCGGCGCCGGTCTCCTTGATCCAGGCCAGCACGACGGAGGCGAACGCCTCGTTGATCTCGATCGCGTCGAAGTCGTCGATGGCCAGCCCGGTCCGGCCCAGGGCGTGGGCCGTGGCGGGGATGGGCGCGGAGAGCATCATGATCGGGTCCGCGCCGCGCGCCGAGAGGTGGTGCACGCGGGCGCGCGGGGTCAGCCCGTGGTCGCGTACGGCCCGGGGCGAGGCGACCAGCAGCGCCGCCGCGCCGTCGGAGATCTGGGACGCCAGCGCCGCCGTGAGCCGCCCCCCTTCGGTCAGCGGCCGGAGCGCGGCCATCTTCTCCGGCGTGGTGTCCCTGCGGGGCGCCTCGTCGTCGGCGACGCCCTCACAGGGGACGATCTCGCGCCGGAAGCGCCCCTCGTCCACGGCCCGCAGCGCGCGGCGGTGGGACTCGTAGGCGTAGAGCTCCATGTCCTCGCGCGACAGGTCCCAGGCCACCGCCATCTGCTCGGCCCCGGCGAACTGGGAGACCTCCGCCGTGCCGTAGCGGGCGGACCAGCCCTTGGACCCGGCGTACGGGGTCTCGTGCCCGAGCGGCCGGCCCGCCAGCATGGCCGAGGAGATCGGGATCATGCTCATGTTCTGCACGCCGCCCGCCACCACCAGGTCGCTGGTGCCCGACAGCACGGCCTGGGCGGCGAAGTGCAGGGCCTGCTGCGAGGAGCCGCACTGGCGGTCGACGGTGACGCCCGGCACCTCCTCCGGCAGCCCGGCGGCCAGCCAGCAGGTACGCGCGACGTCCCCGGCCTGCGGCCCGATCGTGTCCACGCAGCCGAAGATCACGTCCTCGACGGCGGCGGGATCGGCGTCCGCGCGGTCCATCAGCTCGCGCAGCACGTACGCGCCGAGGTCGGCCGGGTGGGCCGCGGCCAGCCCGCCGTTCCTGCGCCCGACGGGGGTACGGACGGCGGCGACGATGTAAGCCTCGTTCATCCCCGCATCCTAACAAGCGCTTGGTAAGCAAGATAATGCCCCACGAGCTGGGGCTCACGTGTGAACAAGCGATTGTCTGAGGGCTCATAATGGGAAACGTGACCACGCGAAAGAACTCCGGCACCACCACGTCACCGGCGAAGCGCCAGCGCGCCTCCTCCACTGGAGCGGCCTCCGAGCGGCGCGACCACCTCGTCAAACTCGCCGCGGAGCTCTTCGCGCGCAAGGGCTTCCAGGCCACGACCGTACGCGAGATCGCCGACGAGGCGGGCATCCTGTCCGGCAGCCTCTACCACCACTTCGACTCCAAGGAGACGATCGTCGACGAGGTGCTGTCCACCTTCCTCGACGACCTCATCGCCCGCTACCGCGCCGCCGTCGACACCAGCTCCGACGCCCGCACGGTCCTGTCGGAGATGGTCCGCATCGGCTTCGGCACGCTGGAGCCCCACCGCGCCGCGATCACCGTCATGCAGAACGACTGGAACTACCTGCGCCAGTTCGAGCGCTTCAACTACCTGGTCAAGGCCGAGGACGAGGTCGAGCAGATCTGGGTGACCCAGATCAAGGCCGGTCAGGCGGCCGGGCTGTTCCGGGCCGACGTCGACCCCAAGCTGACCTACCGGATGATCCGCGACACCATCTGGGTGGCCGTGCGCTGGTTCCGTCCCGGCGGCAGGCTCAACACCACCGCGCTGGCCGAGCACTACATCACGGTGCTGTTCGACGGGCTCGCCACCGGCGAGCGCACGACCCAGCGTCAGGGATGAGCCTCGGCAAGGCGGTGCGGCTGGCCCTTGAGGAGGTCGCCGAGCCGGACAAGGCCGAGCCGATGCGCGCGTACATGAAGTCGGAGATGCCCTTCCTCGGCGTGCAGGCCACGCCGAGGCGGGCGGCGCTGCGGCGGGTGTTCGCCCGCCACCGCATCGACTCCGCGCCCGAGTGGCGGCGCGCGGTGCTCTCGCTGTGGCGGGAGGCCGAATACCGCGAGGAGCGTTACGCCGCCGTCGAACTGACCGGCCACCACTACTACCGCGACTTCCAGACCCTCTACACCGTGCCGATGTACGAGGAGATGATCGTCACCGGCGCCTGGTGGGACCTTGTCGACGAGCTGGCCACCCACCGCGTCGGCGACCTGCTGGCGGCCTTCCCCGACACCATGCGCCCGCTCATGCTGGAGTGGGCGGCCGACGCCGACCTGTGGAAGCGCCGCACGGCGATCCTGTGCCAGAACCGCTTCAAGTCCCGCACCGACACGGCCCTGTTATACGCCTGCATCGAGCCCAGCCTGTCCGACACCGACTTCTTCGCCCGCAAGGCCATCGGCTGGTCCTTACGCGAGTACGCCAAGACCAACCCCGACGAAGTCATCCGGTACGTCCGCGCCAAGGGCATCTCCGGCCTGAGCCGCCGCGAGGCCCTGAAGAACCTGCCTGTGAGTTAGCCGTCCTCATCTGGTCCAGAGCGCGTCCTGCACCGCCTGCACCAGCGCCATCAGCTCCGGCGTCACCCGCTCCCGCGCCCAGGCCAGCGCGTAGGTGATGCGCAGCTCCCCCGCCTCCAGCGGCACGAACCGCACGTCGTCCCGCCTGACGGACCTGACCAGGAGCTGCGGGATCGGCAGCACCCCCGCCCCGGCGGCCACGAGGTCGAGCGCGGCGGCGAAGTCGTCGTCGGCCACCATCCGCGCCCGCCCCGGCAGCCCCGCCCACGGCCGGCTCCCCGGCGTCAGCAGCACCTGCCCGCCCAGGTCGTCCGGCGTGACCCTGCCGTGCCCGGCCAGCCGGTGCCCGAGCGGGACGGCCAGATGGTCCACGGACACGTGGAAGCGGGCCGCCGTGACGAACTGCGCGGGCGCCGGCGTGGCCAGGATCGCGGCCGAGACCTCCCCGCCGCCCAGCGCCCGGGCCGCGGCGCCCCGTCCGGCCACGACGAGTTCCACGCCGATCGCCGGGGCGCGCCCGGCCAGCCGTCTGACGATGCGCGCGGCGAGCGTGCCCACCATCGGTGGATAAGCCAGGTGAATGGTCGGCCGGGCCAGTCTGGCGGCTTCCGCGGTGAACGCCTGGGCCGATTCGAGCACCTGCCGGGCGTACGGCAGCAGCCCCTTCCCCTCGGCGGTCAACCGCACCTCGCGGGCGTTGCGCTCGAAGAGCCTGACCCCGGCGGCACGTTCGAGCCGGGTGATGGCCTGGCTCACGGCGGGCTGCGACATGCCCAGGTCGGCGGCGGCGGCCGAGAAGCCGAGCCGCTCGGCGACCAGGAGGAAGCAGCGGATCTCCTTGAGCATAAGCAGCACTTATTGATGATGCACCACCTCCGCCCCGCCGGACACGATTCCCGCATCTGACCGACATGATCGAGGAGCTGAGATGTCGCCATTCCCCACGTCCACGGTGCTCGGGTACCCGAGGATCGGGCCGCGACGGGAGCTGAAGCGGGCCCTGGAGTCGTACTGGGACGGGCGGTCCGGCCGCGCGGAGCTGGCGCGGACGGGCGCGGAGATCAGGGAGCGGACCTGGCGGCGGCTGGCCGAGCTGGGCCTGGAAGGGCTGCCGTCCAACACCTTCTCCCTGTACGACCACGTGCTGGACACGGCGGTGCTGCTGGGCGCGGTGCCCGAGCGCTACCGCGCGGCCGAGGACCCCTACTTCGCGATGGCCAGGGGCACCGAGGGGCTGGCGCCGCTGCGGATGACGAAGTGGTTCGACACCAACTACCACTACATCGTGCCGGAGATCGGCCCGGAGACCGTCTTCAAGCTGGACGCCGCCAAGCCGCTCGCCGAGGTGCGCGAGGCCCGCGCGCTCGGCTACGAGACGCGGCCCGTCGTGGTGGGCCCGGTGACGTTCCTGCTGCTGGCCGGGGCGCCCGAGCGGCTGGAGGACGTGCTCGGCTGCTACGAGGAGCTGCTCGCGGCGCTGGCCGCCGAGGGCGTCGAGTGGGTGCAGCTCGACGAGCCGGCGCTGGTCGGCGACCGCACGCCCGAGGAGCTGGCGGCCGTGCGGCTCGCCTACGACCGGCTGGGGGCGGCGGCCGTCCGGCCAGGGCTGTTCGTGGCCTCCTACTTCGGCGACCTCGGGCCCGCGCTGCCGGTGCTGGCCGGCACGCCCGTCGAGGCGATCGGCGTGGACCTGGTGCGCGGCGGCGCCGTGCCCGACCTGCCGGGCAAGACCGTGGTCGCGGGCGTGGTGTCGGGCCGCGACGTGTGGCGCACCTCGCCGGAACGCGCCCTGGCCGCCCTGGGCGGCGTGCGCGCGGACCGGGTGACGGTGAGCACGTCCTGCTCGCTGCTGCACGTGCCCTACGACGTGGACGCCGAGCCCGACCTCGACCCGGCGCTGCGGGAACGGCTGGCGTTCGCCGAGCAGAAGGTGGCCGAGGTGGTGGCGCTGGCCCGCACCGTCGCCGAGGGGCCGGACTTCCGGGGGCCGGTCCCGGCCGGGCCCTCGGTGCCGCTGACCGCGCCGGCCGCGCCGGAGGAGCGGGCGCCGTACGCGGTGCGGGCCGCCGCCCAGGCCGCCCACCTGGGCCTGCCCGTGCTGCCGATCACCACCATCGGCTCGTTCCCGCAGACCGGCGAGCTGCGCGCGGCGCGGGCGGCCGTGGCGGCCGGCACGCTGCCGGAGGAGGACTACGAGCGGCACGTCGAGGCCGAGATCGAGCGCGTCGTCAGGGTGCAGGAACGCCTCGGCCTGGACGTGCTCGTGCACGGCGAGCCCGAGCGCAACGACATGGTGCAGTACTTCGCCGAGCACCTGGACGGCTTCGCGGTCACCAGGAACGGCTGGGTCCAGTCGTACGGGTCGCGCTGCACCCGGCCGCCGATCCTGCACGGCGACGTCGGCCGTCCCGGGCCCATCACCGTGCGCTGGGCCTCCTACGCGCAGTCGCTCACCGCCAAGCCGGTCAAGGGCATGCTCACCGGGCCGGTGACGATCGTGGCCTGGTCGTTCGTCCGCGACGACCTGCCGCTGCGGGACGTGGTGTTCCAGGTGGCCGACGCGGTGCGCGAGGAGGTGCGCGACCTGGAGGCGGCCGGGGTGTCGATCATCCAGGTGGACGAGCCCGCCCTGCGCGAGCTGCTGCCGCTGCGGCGGGCCGCGCAGGCCGACTACCTGGAGTGGGCGGTGGCGGCGTACCGGCGGGCCACCTCGGGCGCGGCCGACCGCACCCAGATCCACACCCACCTGTGCTATTCGGACGCCGACCAGATCCTGGCCGCCATCGACGGCCTGGACGCCGACGTCACCACGATCGAGTCGGCCCGCTCGGGTGCGCGCATCCTGGGCGCGGTGCGCGCGTTCGGCCGCGGCCTCGGCCCCGGCGTGTACGACATCCACTCCCCGCGCGTGCCCGGCGCGGACGAGGTCGAGGACCTGCTGCGCAGGACGCTGGCGGCGCTGCCGGCCGAGCGGGTCTGGGTCAACCCCGACTGCGGGCTGAAGACGCGCACGTACGAGCAGGTGGAAGCGTCGCTGGCGCACGTCGTCGAGGCCACCGGGCGGTTGCGGGCCGAGCTTCAGCCGTAGAGCTCGGTGAACTCCTCGACCGTCATCCCGAACAGGATCCCGTCGTCGTAACGCCCGGCGGCGAAACGGCTCCTGCGCCGGCGGCCCTCCTCGACGAAGCCGAGCCGCCGGTGCAGGGCCTGCGACGGTTCGTTGGAGCTGTAGACCCACGCCTCGGCCTTCTGGAAGCGGCGCTCGGCGAACATGTAGCGCAGCAGCAGGACGATCGCCTCGCTGGCGTAGCCCTTGCGGTGGTGCGGCGTGCCGATGGAGATGCCGTAGCAGAACGTGCCGTGCGTGCGCTCGACCTCGTGCGTGTTGAGCATGCCGACCGGGCGGCCGTCGGCCGCGTCGGCGATCACCAGGCGGAGCTCGTCCATGTCGGGCTCCTGCTCGGCCAACTCCCTGGCCCACTTCTGCGCCTGGGCGGCCGAGCGGGGCGGAGGCAGCCGCCAGCCGTTCCTGGCCGCGTCGGTGTCCTCCTCGAAGGCGAAGAGCGCCGCCCAGTCCTCCGGTTCGATGGCCCTCAGGCGCACGCGCTCGCCGACCCACGCAGACGTCATGATGTGGAGCAAACCAGAGCACGCCTCCCGCGCGCGAACCCTTTTCCGGCCCTCACCCGCGCCCGTACGTGTCCTCGGCCCGCCAGAAGTACCAGAGGCCGAGGGTCAGTCCGGCGACCGCCCAGAACGCGCAGCTCAGCCAGACGAGCGGGCGAGGGCCGGCGGCGTGGATCAGGATGTCGCGCATGAACTCGATGGTGGAGGCGGCGGGGTTGAGATACATGACGTCGGCCACCCACTGCGGCAGCCCGACCCCGCCGACCGGCTCACCGGTGACCGGGTCCGGATATCCCACGATCTTGTACTGGATCGAGAAGAAGACCCCGGAGGCGTACAGCCAGGTCCGCAGGACGAACGGCAGGAGCTGGTTCACGTCGCGCAGCGAGGCCCCCAACCGCGCCAGGACCAGGCTCAGCCCGATGTTGAACATCGTCTGCAGGAGCAGGACGACCGGGACCAGCAGCCAGAACCAGGTCGGGAACTCCCCCATGACGACCACGAGGACGAGCAGCACACCCATGGAGACGGCCGCCTGCCGCAGTTCCTGAAGGGTGTAGGCCAGGGGCAGCGCGGCGCGGGGGAAGTGCAGGGCGCGGATGAGCGAGAGGTTCCCCGAGACGGACTTGGCCCCCGCCGAGGCCGACCGCTGGCTGTAGGTGAAGACGAACATCCCCGTGACGAGGAAGGCCGCATAGTTCTCGATGTGCTCGTGTCCGCCCAGGACGAGGCCGAACATGACCCAGTAGATGCCGGCGTTCAGCAGCGGCGTCACCACTTGCCACAGTTGCCCGAGCGCGGAGGCGGAGTATTTCGAGGCGGTGCGCGAGGTGGCGTACACCAGGACGAAGTGCCGGCGTTCCCATAATCGGCGCAGGTAGACGTGCATGTCCGGACGGGCCATGGCCCGCCGCAGCCCGTGCCGGGTCGCGAGGGCGGCGAGTGATTGCTGTTCGGGCGCGGATGACATGGGAGTCTCCTCACGGCCTGCTGCGTCGCGGAATGCCAAGGAGTCTAGGAGCCGGGGCGGCGAGATGGGCGTCCTCAGTGGGCATTCGAGGTTGGCGGCGGCGCGGGCGGCGGGTCAGGTGGCTCGTTCGTCGAGGAAGTCGGCGACTCGGGCGTTGAGGTCGGCGGGCTCGTGCCACGGCATCGCGTGATGGGACAGGTGCGGCAGGACCGCGGTCCGCGCGCCCGGCAGCAGGCGGGCGGCGGCCGACGCGACGCGGTGCGGGGAGTGCGCCTCGCCGCGGCCGGCGACGAGCACGAGGGCCGGCGTGGGAAGCGTGCGCAGCGATCCGGGGTCGGGTCGTTTCCCGGTGACGACCTTCGTGTCCGGGAACTCCGCGGCCAGGCCGTAGAGCCGCAGCCAGGCGGGGTCGGCGGGCGCGCCGCCGGTCTCCCACTCCAGGAAGGCCCGCGCGCGCGAGGCCGTCGGCCGCAGCAGGGTGGGCAGCGCGCGGGCCAGGTATCCCGCCCGGAACCCGCCGAAGCACTGCGTCGGGTCGAGCAGGACGAGCCTCCTGACCCGACGGGGGGTGTGGAGCGCGTACGTCAGGGCGATCCATCCGCCGTAGGAGTGTCCGCACACCGCGGCGCTGTCCATCCCGAGGCCGTCGAGCACGCCGTCCAGCCAGCCGAGCAGGTCGCCGACGCCGCGCGGGGGGCGTTCGCCGCGGAGGCTCCGTCCCGGCTCGCCGATGCGGTCGACGGCGTACACCCGATGGCGGCGGGCGAACGCGGCGACGTTGGCGAACCACGTCGCCGCCGTGGTGCCACCGCCGTGCAGCAGGACCAGCGGCGGGCCGTCGGCGGGGCCGCACGCGTTCACCCGGGTCGTGCCGTACGCCGAGGGCAGGTCGATCGGCTCGACCGGAACCGGCCAGCGTTCGAGGACCGCGTCGTAGGCGGAGAGGAAGTCGGACATGCCGCACCTAACTGATTAGCTTGCTCAGCAACAATCTCGCTGGGCGAGATAATGCCATACTGGTGGCATGACGCTGCCGCCGGAGCACGCCGGAAACGTGGACGATCAGGACGCCGGGATGCGGCTGGTCCATCTGCTGCGCGCCGTCACCGTGGAACTCGACCGCATGGGCGAGCGGTTCGCCGCCGCGCACGCCCTGCACCCGACCGACGTACGCGCCCTCATCTGCCTCCTCGACGCCGCCCGCACCGGCACCCCCGCCACCCCCGGAACGCTGGGCACGCACCTCGGCCTCAACTCCGCGGGCACCACGGCGGTGGTGGACCGCCTGGAACGGCTCGGTCACGTCCGCCGGGAACGCGACACCCGCGACCGGCGGCGGGTGCTGCTGAAGGTCGACGAGAGCGCCGTCACGCTGGGCTGGAGCTTCTTCGGCCCGCTCATCCAGGAGATCGTCGCCCTCATGGGCCGGTACGACAGCACGGAACAGGCCACCATCGAACGCTTCCTCACCGACGTCCACAAGGCCGTCACCCAGGGCTAGGCCGGCGGCTCAGGTGAACGTGGCTGTTGCAGCCTGCCCTCGGCCTGGAGGTTGCCGGCCAGTTCCGCCAGGGTCGCCCCGCAGCGGACGTTGGAGAGCCCGCTGTCACGGGACACGAGGGGGACGCGGAAGGCGACCCAGCCGCCGGTCACGTCGATGATCCGCCACCCGGGAAACCTGCCGAGAACTTCCTGGACCGTCAGGCTCATGCCCGTGCTCCCACGGTGAGCGCGGACCCCTCCTGCGACCTGCGCAGTTCCGCGTAGCGGAAGGCGATCCGGCGCGCGGCCCGTGCTGACTCGATGGCCGAATGGCGGGCGTACAACACCCGCGTACGCCAGCCGTCCCAGTCCGCTCGCCACCAGTACCACTCACCGTCGCACCAGATCACCAGTCCGTCCCACACCCACACCAAGGCGAGGCCGTATCCGATGTGGCTGTCCGTCTGAATGCCGTGCTCGTCTCGCAGGACCTTGCACAGGAGATCTGCGGATGGTCCGGCTTGGAGTTCCTTGCCGTTCTTGGGTACGGCGATAACCTTGTCCTGCATCGTTGACGCCCCAAAGCTCTCGATGCCCAGACCCCTGCTTACGAGTGGTGTTACAGCACCGTTTGTCCCGTAGGTGGGGGTCTACTACAGCCCCGATTTAGGGGGGCTAAAGTCGAGGGTAGAGCCGAGGTGAGACCCCTGCAACAGGGGGTCTAAAGTGCGCCGAATGTCGGTCGCTGAGGAGGCGGCACACGGATGGACTTGAAGACGCTGAGGGAAGTCGCCCAGGTCAGTGATCCCGTGGAACGAGCCCGTGTTCTCAGCCGGCTCATGACCGAGGAACAGGGACTGGTGACCGAGGCCGCCAAGATGCGGCGGCAGGCCATCGCCGAGGCACGGGAGTCCGGCATGAGCCTGGAGGACATCGCTGGGCGGCTGGGCGTCTCACCGGGACGCATCTCGCAGATGCGGAAGGGACCTGCGGCCCGCGCGCCGGAAGGGCCCGCCTCGTCCGCCCCTCGGGTGCTGGTGCAGCGGGCCTTGCCGACCGAACCGGCAGTCCGGGGCTCGAAATCGCTCTTCCTTGCCGAGGCGGAACGGCAGGGGCTCAAGGCGGATCGTCGCATGTTGTACGTCGGGCTGGAGCCCGCCAGTGAGCATGTGGCGGCGTGCCTGCGTATCGAACCCGAGGCCGAGATCGTGGCCCGGCGCAAGATGATGAGCGCGAACGACGTACCGGTGCGGATCGCGACGAGCTACTTCCGGGCGGACCTGTTCGGCGATACCCGGATCGCCGAGCCGGAGTTCGTGACGCCCTCGTTGCAGTCGGCGTTGACCGCCCTGGGCTACGCGTTCGGCCACGCCGAGGAGAATCTGACCGCCCGGTCACCGACCACCTTCGAGCGTGAGACGTTGGAGCTTGATCCAGGCGAGTGGGTGGTCCAGGTGCTGCGCGCGAGCTATTCGACCGAGGGCACGCCGATCCATGTCCTTGAGACGATCTGTGCCGCGAGTCGGCACATCTTCCCCATCGGCCAGGTCTCCGGGTACGACGAATTCTGAGGCGCGACCAGCGAGATGGCACCGCCGCCCGGAGACATCTGGCATCCGGTTTCAAGAGCCACTGCCCTTGGACGCGACTCCTGGCCGGAATCCCAGCCGACCAGTCCGACGACCTGGTGCTCTGACCGCACAGGTTCGCCGTGGTAGCGGTTCGATGTGCGGTGACGCCCACCGCAGTCTGATCAAACGCCCCTGGTGGAGAACGTCAGATGATCGCACTACGGGCGATGCGGTACAGCACGTTCGGACGCAGTGGCCCTTCGGGCTCGGTGGGGTCGTCGAAGTCGTCGGCCGGGTCCCGGGTCATGCCGATCCGGCGCATCACCGCCTGGGAACGAAGGTTGGTGGCCGTTGTGACAGCGAGGATCTCAGGAAGCTCAAGAACGTCGAAGCCGTGGGCCAGGACTGTCAGCGCAGCCTCGGTGGCGTAGCCCTGGCCCCAGGCCGAGCGGGCGAGCCGCCAGCCGATCTCCACTCCTGTGAACGGCATGTGGTCGTCCACTTCGTCCAAGCCCGCGAAGCCGATGAACTCGCCCGTGGCCTCCACCTCGACCGCCCACCACCCGTAGCCTCGCTGGTCGAACTCGGCCTGAAAGAGCGACACGGAGGCGTCGCTCTGTTCGCGGGTAAGCAGGTCGCCCAAGTGCTCCCGGACCTCGGGATCGGCGTTCATGGCCGCCCACGGTTCAAGGTCGGAGTCACGCCATCGGCGCAGGATGAGGCGCTCGGTACGCAGTTCAGCCATGCCGGCCAGCCAACATGAGCCTTGGCCCCCAGGCAATCGATTTCTTGTGACACCGCCTCCCAGAAACACAGGCTGCTCCAAGGGCCGGCGAAGCGACCACCGATCCGGCGAACGCACGCGGTCAGAGCACTGGCGCCGGCGGGGGGCCATGGCGCCGCCAGGCGCGGGGGTTGCGCCGCCAGGCGCCCCGAGGAAGACCGCCTGAGTCTCCAGGCGCGAAGCGCCCCTCGGCGAAGCCCACTGAGCCCAGAGGCGAAGCCCCTTAGGTGAAGCTGTTCATTTGAGGGCTCCCGAGGTCAGCCCGGACTGGATCTGGCGCTGGAACACCGTGTAGACCACCAGCATCGGCAGGATCGCCAGCGTCAGCGCGGCGAACAGCGCCGACCAGTCCTGGTCGTACCCCGCCGACGTGGAGATGTCGGCGATCCCCTGCGTGAGCACCCATTTGTCCCGGTCCTGGAGCAACACCAGCGGCAGCTGGTACTGGTTCCACTGCCCGAGCACGTTGAAGATCGTGATGCTGATGATGCCCGGCCTGGCCATCGGCAACATGATCTGGAAGAACACGCGGGTGTGCGAGGCGCCGTCCACCATGGCCGCCTCCCCCACCGCCGTGGGCAGCGTACGGAAGAACGCGGTCAGGAAGAACACCGTGAACGGCATCGAGTACGCGATGTAGACCAGCACCAGCCCCGCATGCGTGTTCAACCCGATGTACGGCCCCACCAGCGGCACCGCCCCCATGTTCTGCACGACGAAGAACAGCGGCGTCAGCTTCAGGTACACCGGGAAGGCCAGCCCGGACACGAACAGGAAGTAGATCGGCCGGTTGGCGCGGAAGGGGTACCGGGCCAGCACGTACGCGGCCATCGAGCCGAGCAGCATGGTGCCGGCCACGCTGAAGGTGACGACGATGACGCTGTTGAGCATGTACTGCCCGATGTGCGCCTGTTCCCAGGCGCGGGCGAAGTTGTCCCAGTTGAGCTTGGCCGGCAGCCCCCACGCCTCGCCGAAGATCTCGTCCTCGCTCTTCACCGAGGCCAGGAAGGTCCACAGGATCGGCACCACGACGAGCACCGTCCACACCAGGAGCGCGACGTGGGAGAGCACGGCCATCGGCCCGAGCCGCCGCCGGCGCTCCTGGCGGGCCAGTTTGCGGGAGTTCGCCACCGTCCACGTGGTCGTCGTTGTCATCTAGTACTCGATTCGTTCGCGGCGTGACAGGCGCAGCGAGAGGATGGCGAAGCCGACGGTGAAGAAGAACATCATGACGCCGAGGGCCGAGGCGTAGCCGAAGCGGAAGTACTGGAAGGCGTTGCGGTAGATCTCGGCGGCCATGACGGTGGTCGACCAGTCGGGGCCGCCGTGCTGGTCGGTCATCACCCACACGATCGCGAACGCGTCGAGCGCCAGGATCCCGAGGTAGACCCAGGCCACCTGGATCGTGTCCCACAGCAGCGGCAGCGTGATGCGGAAGAACAGGCTGAACCGGCCCGCGCCGTCGATCTGCGCCGCCTCGAACATGTCGCGCGGGATGGAGGCCAGCCCGGCCGAGAACAGCACGACGTAGAAGCCGACCGCCTGCCAGACCAGCACGCCGAGCACCGACCAGAAGGCCACGCCGGGGTCGGACAGGAAGCCGACCGGCTTGGCGCCGAGCGCGATCAGCGGCCCGTTCAGCATGCCGCTGCCGTCGGGCCGGAACACCTGCTGGAACAGCACGCCCACCACGGCCACGGCCAGGACCTGCGGGAAGAAGAACACCACCCGGTAGAACTTCGAGCCCGCGATGCCCGAGGAGCCCTTGCGCCCGCCCACGTTGAGCAGGAAGGCGAAGAACAGCGCGATGACGATCGTGAGCAGCGGCAGCAGCACGAGCAGCATGGCGTTGTGGCTGACGGCCTTCCAGAAGACGCCGTCCTTGAACAGCCGGGCGAAGTTGTCCAGCCCGATGAAGTCCGGTGTGGCCGTCACGCCGCGCCAGTCGGTCATCGCGATGCGGAACGCCTGGATCAGCGGCGAGATGACGTAGGCGAGGTAGAGGATCACCGGGGCTGCCAGGAACGCGGTGATGAACAGCCCGCGGCGATACCTGTTGAACAACATCAGCGCTTGTACTTCTTGATCGAGGAGTCGTTCTTGATCTCGTCGGCCTTCTTCTGCATGCGCTCCAGGTACTTCTCCGGCGTCAGGCCGCCGGACATCAGCTCGCCGGTGGCGGCGATGCCCTCGTCCTTGAGCTGGCCGTACCAGGTGTACCAGCGGTAGTAGACGGTGTTGGCGCCCGCGTCGGCGACGGCCTTGGAGGCGCTGGTGACGCCGGGCGAGATCGTACGGCCCTCGGTCGCGCCCTTGACCGCGGTCACCGTCTTGACCATCTCGCTGAAGTCGCCGGCCGCCTTCTTCGACAACATGCCGCGCAGGTACTCGATGCCGCCCTGCGGGTTGGCGCTCCTGGCCGAGACCATGAAGTTCTCGCCGGGCTGGGTGTGCAGGGTGCCGTACGGCATCTTGTCGGAGCCGGTGACGTCGGGGATGGGGAACATGCCGTACTCGAAGTCGGGCGGGGTGGTGCTCTTCTGCTCGTTCTCCAGCCACGACCCGGACGGCAGCATGGCCACCTTGTACTTGTTCTGGGCCGTCTGGGTCTGCACGTGGTCGAGGCCGGTCGTGCCCTCCATGAGGTACTTGGCGCCCACCTCGGCCCAGGCCGTGGCGGCGGTCTTCATGGCCTCGGTGGTCCAGGCGCCGTCCTCCAGGTTGTCGATGTTGACCAGCACCTCGTTGCCGCCGATCTTGGCGGCCATGGTCAGCAGCGGCTCGTAGAGGTACTGGGGGAACTTGCCCGCGTACGTGAAGGGCGCCATCTTGCCGGACTTCTTGATCGTCTCGCAGAGCTTGACGAACTCGTCCCAGGTCTTGGGGATCTCCCAGCCGTTGTCCCTGAACACCTTCTGTGAGTACCAGATGCCGTGGATGTAGTTCACGTAACCCAGCACGCTGAACTTGCCGTCGTAGGTGCCGATGTCGATGACCGACTGGTCGATGGTGTCCCTGACCTTGACGGCGGGGTCGTCCCAGCTCGGCGCGTCGAGCAGGGCGGTGAGGTCCTGGAGCTGGCCGTCCTGGGACAGGGCGCCGAAGTCCATGAAGTTGGCGCCGGAGTTGTCGATCACCTCCGGTGGGTTGCCGCCGGCGAACCGCGGCTGGAGGACCTTGGTGATCTCCTTGGTGGCGTTGTGCTTGATCTCGCTCTTCGGGTACTTCGTCTTGAACAGGGGCTCGTGGATGGTCTTGGCGTAGTCCTGGCCGAAGCCGCCGTCGAAGATCCACACCTCCAGCGGCTTGCCGTCCGCGACGCCGAACGGGTTGGCCGCGCTGGTCGCCACCGGGGCCGACGAGGCGGTGGCGGTGGGCTTGGCGGCGGGGGTGGCACAGGCGGCCAGCGCCCCGGCGACGGGGACGAGAGCCGCGCCGCGCAGGAGTTCACGACGGCTGATATGGGGGGTGTCAGGCATGGATGGCTCCTAGATTTTCATGATCCTCGTCGTATGCGCCCTGCGTACCGGCTTTCCAGGGCCTTGTTGTGCTCGTCGCCGCCGGTCACGTTGACCGACAGGTAGACGGGGGGCCGCTCGCCCAGGGCGACGAGCTCCTCCACCGCCTCGGTGACCACCATCTGCGCCAGCAGCGCCGAGGTGATCGTGGAGACCGCGCCGTACGTGCCGCCGTCCGGCAGGTCGAGGACGGCGTCCCCGTACGGGGAGCCGTTGTCGAGCACGACGTCGGCCAGGTCCATCAGCTTGCCGCCCGAGGGATGGCGCGAGGTCATGCGCGTGCTGTGCGCGACCGAGGTGATCGCGACGAGCGGGTGGCCGCGCTCCTTGACCAGCGTGGCCAGCTCCACGACCGTGCCGTTCACGCCGGAGCTGGAGACCAGGACGAACACGTCCTGCGGCGCGACGGGGGCCAGGTCGTAGATCTCGTGCGCGACGGCCGGGTCGCGTTCCAGCTCCGGGGTGAGCACGCTCGGCGGCCGGCCGCCGTACAGGACGAGGTCGCGCGGGGAGAGGCGGTTGCTGGGCACCAGGCCGCCGGCCCGTCCGGCGATCTCCATGGCGATGGCCTCGGAGTGCCCCGACCCGAACGCGTTGACCACCCCGCCGGCGCGCAGCGCGGCGACGATCAGGGCGGCGGCCCGGCGCACCGGCTCCGCCTGGCTCTCGGCGACCTGTCCGGCGAGGGCGAGGGCCTTGGACGCGTACCGCATGTCAGCCTCTCTCCACGCGGTGGCTCTCCACCGCGCTGATCGTCAGCTCGAACGCCTCGTTGGTGCGCTCGTACGTGCGCTGCGCGACCGCCACGTAGACGGCGTCGAGCACGAAGATCTGCGAGTGCACGGCCGCCAGCCCGCCCAACCGGAACGTGGTCTCCCTGCTGGCCGTCGTCAGCACCAGGCCGGCCAGCTCGGCCAGCGGCGAGCGGGCGAAGGAGGTGACGGCGACCGTGGTCGCGCCGTGGCTGCCCGCCTCGGCCAGCGCCTCCATGACCTCGCGGGTGCGGCCCCGGTGGCTGATGCCGA
Organism: Nonomuraea sp. NPDC001636; assembly: GCF_040298265.1. Classification (NCBI taxonomy): domain Bacteria; kingdom Bacillati; phylum Actinomycetota; class Actinomycetes; order Streptosporangiales; family Streptosporangiaceae; genus Nonomuraea; species Nonomuraea sp. NPDC001636. Next base: position 93,397 of record NZ_JBEOZT010000030.1, on the reverse strand, counting down.
TGGCGACGTCGTCCGCGCCGAGCAGCGCCGCCTCCGACAGCGCCACGTGCGCGTCGCCGGCGCTCCAGCACGGGATGCCGATGCGGCGCAGCCTGCCTTCGAGCATGGTGGCGACGTTCCCGCTGGTGGAGACGCCGATCAGCAGCACCCGGCGGGCCCTGACGACGGCGTCGGCGACCTGGGCGACCACCGCGAGGTCGAGTTGGGCGGCGGTGTCCTGGATGAGCCTGGCGTCGGCGGCGGCCATCACCTCGATGGCCGAGTCGAGCGGGTCGTCGGGACCGATCTCGTGCCCGACGCCCGCGCCCCAGCCGGCCTGCGCGGCCCTGCCGGTCTCCGTGGCGAGGGCGACCCGCAGCTCGGCGTAGCCGGAGAAGCCGAACGCCCGGCAGAACCTGGTCACGGTGGCGGGCGAGCTGCCCGCCCGCTCGGCCAGCGCGATGATGGTCGACCGCGCGGCCTCGGCGGGGTCGCCGAGTATCACCTCGCCGACCCGGCGCAACGCCTCCGGCAGACCGGGCAGTTCCGTTTCGACGCGCCCGAGGGCTCCTGAAGTCACGAATATTCCTTCCGAATACTCGGTCTTCTGGCGAAAATTATTCTTGCTTCCCGGTCACGTCAACCCCCAGAATTCGACCGTGACCAAATCGCTGGTGGTCGGTGTCGACGCGGGAGCCACCTCGACGCGCGTGTCCGTCCACACCCTCGACGGCACCCGGGTCGGCTACGCGCGGGCGGGCGCCGGCAACCCCTCGGCACACGGTCTGGACAAGGCGGTGGCGGCGATCGGCACCGCGCTCGGGCAGGCGCTGGGGTCGCACGACGGCGGCCGGGTCGTGGCCTCGCTGGCCGGGGTCGCGGGCCAGGTCGACACGCTGGTCCCCGAGCTGGCCCGGGTGTGGGCCGGCCACGGCATCGAGGCGGGCCCGCTGATCGAGCGCGACGTGGCGGTGGCCTACGCGGCCGGCACCGCCGAGCCCGACGGCTCGCTGCTGCTGTCGGGCACGGGCGCGGTCGCGGCCAGGGTCACGGGCCACCGCATCGACACGATCGCCGACGGACTCGGCTGGCTCCTGGGCGACGAGGGATCGGGCTTCTGGATCGGCCGCGCCGCCGCCAAGGCCGTGGTCTCCGCCCTCGACCGGGGCGCGGCGGGCGAGCCGGGCAGCCTGGTCGCGCTCGTCGTCGAGCATTTCCTGGGTGAGGAGCGTCCGGGGTCGCCGCGGGCGGTCGCCGACCGGCTGGTCCGGCTCGCGCAGGCCGACCACATGCGTCTGGCCGCGCTGTCCGCCCTGGTCAGCCGGGCGGCCGAGGCCGGTGACCCGATGGCGCTCAAGGTCGCCGAGGAGGCCGCCGACCGTCTGGTGGCCACCCTGCGCAGGGTGCACGTCTCGGGCGACGTCGTGCTCGCGGGCAGCGTGCTGACCAGCGAGGGGCCGGTGCGCCGGGCCGTGCTGGCGCGGCTGTCCGGCGAGCGGGTGCGCACGGCGCGCGACGCGGCGGGCGCGGCGGCCTGGCTGGCGGCCCGCGGCGTGCTGCCCGGCGACGACGGCCGCGGCTCGCACGCCGCGTTCACGCTCACTCCCTGACGTTCACTCCCTGACGTTCACCGGGTGAGGAGGGCCGCGCTGCCGTAGCTGCCGCCGAACCCGGTCACCAGGGCGGTCTCGCGCCCGGCGCGCAGTTCCCGCACCGCCTGGGCCACGTTGTTGAGCCCGTGCACGTACCCCTCCGACAGCAGGCCGCCGTGCGGGTTCACCCACGCGTGCCGCCGCTCCAGCAGGTACGCCCCCAGGTCCTCCCGTGCCACCAGCCCGAAGTCCTCCAGTTGCCGGGGCACCAGCCAGGAGTAGGCGTCGTAGAGCAGCGCCGCCCGGACGTCCGCGGGCCGCATCCCTGACGCCGCCCACAACAGCGGCGCGACGTGCGCGGAGAAGACGGCCGTCACGTCCGGCGAGCGGTCCATGGAGGAGCAGCCGGGCCCGCCGCCGCGGACGACCGCCCGGATGCGCGGGCCGTCCAGGACGCCGCTCACCAGCAGCGCGCACGCGCCGTCGGTCTCCAGGCAGCAGTCGGCGGTGCGCAGCGGTGTGCAGACGTACGGTTTGGCCAGGTAGGCGGCCAGATCGAGGGGCTCGCGGCGCAGGGCGCGCGGGTTGGCGGCGGCGTTGCGCCTGGACTGGGCGACGACGGCGTGCAGGTGCTCGGCGGTGAGCCCGGTGTCGTGCAGGTAGCGGGTCGCGGCCATGGCGAACAGTGGGATCGGCCCCGCCAGGCCGTAGGTGTGGCGTTCCAGGGGGCCGGTGGAGGCGGTGTTCATCCGCGTGCCGGACCGCCCGTTGAGCGCCCGGAAGACCAGGACGTTCCTGGCCACGCCGGCGTGGATCAGCATGGCCGCGTCCCCCAGCACGGACGCCGCCTGCGTCCCGCCGCCGGCGATGTCGTTGTGCCAGCGCAGCCGCTCGATCCCCAACGCGCGGGCCACCTGGACGACCGGCGCGGAGTCGTTCATGTGGTAGCTGAGCAGCCCGTCGACCTCGCCGGGCACGATCCCGGCGTCGGCGCAGGCGGCCCGGCACGCCTCGGCGGCCAGCTCCAGCTCGGTGCGCCCGGACTGCCTGGTCAGCGCGGTCATCCCGATCCCGGCCACGGCCGCGCACCCGGCGAAGGACTGCATCCCGCACGATAACACGCCGAGCCAAGCGCTTGCTCGGTGAGCGGACGGCCACGGCGCCGGGGTGCCGCACGCGGAGTTTCCGGGCGGCCACAACGGCGGCGTCTCCCGTCCGAAGGCCGTCGCCGCCAGGTTGGGCGAGGTCCTGAGCAGCGGGAGGGCACAAGCCGTGACTGGATGTCTTCACGCGGGCTGCCCCGTCTTGTAATACGGAGATGTGATCAACCGATAGCCCATCATCATCACCCCGAGGTGAGAGATGGATCTGCGCTACGTCAGATACGCGATGGCGATCGCGCGCGCCGGCAGCCTCCGCCGCGCCGCGACCGCGCTGCACATCGCGCAGCCCACGCTGTCGGAGCAGCTCAGGGCGCTGGAGAAGGAGATAGGCGTCGAGCTGTTCAGCCGTTCGTCCAGCGGCGTGCGGCTCACCGAGGCGGGCGAGGCGTTCCTGGCCCAGGCCACGGTCGCGCTCGACGCCTACGAACGGGCCGTGGCCGCCGCCCGCGGCAAGGGCCGCACCACCCGGCTGGGCGTGGCCGACGGGCTGGCCGACGTGGCCGCCCGGCTGCTCGCGCAGCTCCAGCACGTGCCGGTGCGGATCGCGCCGATGAGCACGGCCGAGCAGCTGGTCTCCATCGCCGACGGCACGTTGCAGGCCGGCCTCGGCTACGCCCCTGGCTCGCTGCCGAGGGGCGTGGCCCGGATGCTCGTCCACCGCTTCCCGGTCCGCGCGCTGCTCCCCCGCGACCACCCCCTGGCCGGGCAGGAGGCGCTGTCGCTGGCGGACCTGGCCGGCGAGCCGCTGATCATGCCCGAGTCGGACGCGGTCGCCGGGGCCCGGCGGTTCCTGGAGGGGTTCGTCCGGCATCGGCTGCATCCCCGGCTGGGCCCGGCCGCCGCCACCCATGACCTGGTGATCGACATGGTGGGCGCGGGGGCCGGCTACAGCCTGTGCGTCCACGAGGGCAGCGCGGTGCCCGACGCGCTCACCTTCGTCCCCATCAAGGAGGACGTGCCGCCGCTGGAGGCGGTCTTCCTGTGGAACCGGCAGGCCGACGTCCACGAGGTGGTGAGCGCGGCCCGCCACGTCTCCCGCTCTGGATAGCGCTATTATCTATCGATGCGCATCTCAGAACTGAGCGCCCGATCCGGTGTCGCCATCCCCACGATCAAGTACTACCTGCGTGAGGGCATGCTGCACCAGGGCGAGCAGACCGCCGCGACCCGCGCGGAGTACGACGACTCCCACCTGCGCAGGCTGCGCCTGATCCGGGCCCTGCTGGAGGTGGGCAGGCTCCCCGTGGCCGCCATCAAGCAGGTCATCGCCGCCGTCGACGATGAGACGCTGCCCATCCACCACATGCTGGGGATCGCGCACTACGCGCTCGGCCCGGTCGTCGAGCCCGAGCAGGACGAGGAGTGGCGAACCGCCAGGGCCGAGGTCGACCGGCTGATCGACGAGCTCGGCTGGAACGTCGTCGAGGACGCCCCCACCCGCGACGAGCTGGCGCAGACGATGGTCCGCATGCGCCAGCTCGGCCTGCGCGTCGACCTCGCGCCGTACGTCGAGGCCGCCAGGAAGCTGGTGACCGAGGTCGAGATGGACACCATCCCCTTCGACGGGCCGCGCGACGCCGCCGTGGAGGCCCTGGTGCTGGGCACCGTCCTGTACGGCAAGGCGTTCGACACGCTGCGCCGCATGGCCCAGGAGTCGGAGTCGGCCCGCCGGGTGGGACAGCGCCGGCGGTAGGAGCCGATCAGGGCCGGTCAGAGCACGCCGTTGCGCCGCAGGATCTCGACGGCCCGCACGGTGGCCGCGCCCCGCCATTCGAGCGCGCCGGCGGGCGAGATCCGCGCGTAGTCCACGACCCAGCCGCCGTCCTCCTGCTGCGTCCCGGCCAGCCGGTCGAGGTCGGCGGCGATCACCTCGGGCGCGAACAGCTCGCGCGCCGGCCGCCCGGGGTAGGGGGCGAAGTCGAGGGGGTGCAGCCGCTCCTCCGCGGTGCCGCCCTCCACGGGCACCCGCCCGTCCTCGGGGATGTGCGCGGCCAGCCGCTTGAGCAGCCCGGCCGCCTCGGGCCGCGTCCCGTGCACGGCGTCCAGAAAGCGCACGGCGAAGGAGAGCACGTAGGCGTGCGGCCGTTCGTCCAGCGCCTGGATCGCGTCCAGGCAGTAGCGGGTGGCCCGCTCCAGCCACGGGTGCGCGGCCACGGCCGGGTCGTGGGCGGCCACGCCGTGGGCCGCCGCCGCGGAGATCGCCGTGATCTGCAACGACGAGGTGCTCGTGTCCGCGCCCGCCCACCAGGGCGCGGTGCCCTCGGTCAGGGTGAGCGGCAGCGCGAAGGGCAGCCCGCCGTCGGGCATCGTCACCGACTCCAGCCAGTCGCACAGCGCGACGGCCTGCGGCGCGGTGTCGGGGCCGATCTCCTCGAACACCTCGAAGGCGTGCAGCGCCGCGCCCGGCTGGCTCTCCGGCGAGCGCAGGTCGGGCTCCAGGCCCCAGCCGTAGCCGCCGTCGGCGTTGCGGTAGGCGTCGAGGGCGCCGAGCACGGAGGCCGGGCCGGTCTCCCCCATGAGCAAGTGGAAGCGGCGCCGGTCCAGGACGCGCGCGTGCGTGGCCAGGAACCCGGCGACCGCCGAGAGATTGACGTTCATGGAGCCATCGTGCCCGCCGCGCGAGCTCGGGTCTTGTCCGAACCGGACATGTCAGCCGGTGTCGTCCACCGGCCGTTTCAGCAGCCACGACGCGGCCCGCTGGAGCAGGCTCCGGTGGATCTCGTTGTCGTAGGACCTGGTGTCGTGCCCCAGCGCGTCGTAGACCACCCGGCCGCGGCGCACCGGACGCGCCCACACCAGCGGCTGGCCGTGCACGGAGGCCAGGGGACGCACGTCCGGCAGCACGTCGAGGTCGCTGTAGACCTCGTCGACCAGGTCGAAGTCGCGCAGGCCGGCCACGATGGGGTGGGCGGCGCCGTGCACCCGCACGCCGGTCCAGCCCAGCGGCGGGTGGTGGGACTTGGGCCAGTTCCAGCTGCCGCCGAGCACCCGCGGCCAGCCCTGCCAGTCGTCGAAGCAGACCGCGGCCGTGTGCATGCACAGCAGGCCGCCGCCCCGGTCGAGGTGGTCGAGGAGCGTGGTGCGGGCCTCGGCGGGCAGCGCGAAGCGCCATTCGCCGCGCAGGTCGGCGAAGCGGTCCTGGCCCATCTGCCAGCGCAGCGCGTTGACCGTGATGAGCTGCACCTCCGGCGGCTCGCTCAGCGCGCCCGCGATGTCCTCGGTGATCTCGGACTCGACGCCCACCTCGCCCAGCACGTCGGCGAGCGCGGCCGACGTGGCGGCGAAGTCGTGGAAGAGCCCTCCTGAAAGAATCAGATTTCTCGCCACGCCCCCAGCCCATCACGCCCGGCCCGCCTTGGCCACCCACAGAGCCGCCCCACCGAGCCCCCACCGAGCCCCCACCGAGCCGCCCGGCCGGGCGGCAGGGCATGATGCCGGACGTGGACTTCGAGGAATACCGCCCCATGCTGCTGGGCCTGGCCTACCGCCTGCTCGGCAGCATGTGGGACGCCGAGGACGTCGTGCAGGAGGCCTGGCTGCGGTGGGAGGGCACCGACCGGAGCCAGATCAGGGAGCCCCGCGCGTTCCTGCTGACCGTGGTCTCGCGGCTGGCCCTCGACCAGCTGCGCTCGGCCCGGGTGCGGCGGGAGGCGTACACCGGGCCGTGGCTGCCCGAGCCGGTCGCGACGGGCGAGGCCGGGCCGCTGGACACGGCCGAGCTGCGCGACACCGTCTCCTTCGCGACCCTGCACCTGATGGAGAAGCTGTCGCCGCCGGAGCGGGCGGTGTTCGTGCTGCGGGAGGCGTTCGAGCTGCCGTACGACGAGATCGCCGAGATCGTCGGCTCGTCGGTGGCCAACGCCCGGCAGATGCACCACCGCGCCTCGGTCCGGGTCTCGCAGGGCCGCGACCGGTTCACGCCGACGAACGAGGACCACACCAGGCTGCTGACGAAGTTCATGGAGGCGGCCGCCGGCGGCGACCTCGACGCGCTGACCGAGCTGCTGCACGAGGACGTCGTCATGTGGAACGACGGCGGCGGCAAGGTCCGGGCCGCCCTGCGGCCGATCCTGGGCCGGCGCAAGGTCAGCGGCTTCATCGGCGGCCTGCTGGCCCGCTACGACTTCAGCCGGGCGCGCCTCGTCGAGGCCAACGGCCGCCCCGCCCTGTGGACGCACGTGGCCGGGTCCGACCAGTTCATCGCCCTCGACGTGCGCGACGGCCGTATCCAGGGGCTTTACGGCGTGCTCAACCCCGACAAGCTGACCCGGGTGCGGCCGGACTGATCGGCCCGTCACTATAGTCGGCTTATGGATCTCGGCATCTCGGGCAAGGTCGCCCTGGTCACCGGCGGCAGCGCGGGCATCGGCCTGGCCGCCGCCAAGAGCCTCGCGCGCGAGGGCTGCGACGTGTGCGTCAGCGCGCGCAACCCGGAACGGCTCGCGGACGCGGTGGTGGAGCTGCAGCAGTTCGGCCACGTGGTGCACGCCGTGCTGGCCGACGTGGAGGACCCGGCGGCGGCTCAGCGGGTGGCCGACGAGACGCGCGACGTGCTCGGCCCGGTCGACATCCTGGTGGCCAACGCGGGCGGCCCGCCCACCGGCCGCTCCGACGAGGTCGGCCTCAAGGACTGGGACGTCGCGGTGCAGCGCAACCTGCTCGGCACCGTCCGGCTGATCCAGGCGGTGCTGCCGGAGATGCGGTCGCGGGGGTGGGGCCGGATCGTCACCGTCACCAGCTCGTCCGTCCGCGAGGCGATCGACGGGCTGGCGCTGTCCAACGCCATGCGCCCGGCCGTCGCCGGGCTCGTGCGCACGCTGGCCCGCGAGGTGGGCGGCGACGGCGTGCTGGTCAACAACGTGCTGCCGGGGGCGATCGACACCGAACGGCTGCGCGGCATGTCGGGCGGCGACGACGTGGTCGAGGAGCGCGGCCGGGCCGTGCCGGTCGGGCGGGTCGGTCAGGCCGAGGAGGTGGGGGACGTGATCGCGTTCCTGGCCAGCGAGCGGGCCTCGTACGTCAACGGCGTCTCGATGCTGGTCGACGGCGGCGCCAGCCGGGTCATCGCCTGAGCAACGCGGCGACGACGCCGGCCGCCCACTCCTCGTCCTTGTCGGCCGGGTCGACGAAGTAGGACAGGTTGGCCCGGTGGAAGCAGGCGCCCATCAGCAGGGCGGCCGCCGCGCCGGGGTCGAGGCCGGGGTCGGCGCGGCCGGCGGCCCGCTCGGCGTCGAGGATCTCGGCCAGCGCCCTGATCGGCAGGTGGGGGCCGGTGCCGGTGGTGGCCAGCATGTGCTTGAACCGGGCCAGCAGCGAGGGGTCGGCCAGCATGCCGGAGGCGATGGTGGCGGCCTCGGTGTAGAACTCCAGCGCCGCCAGGGTGAAGCGGGTGAGGTTGTCGGCCAGGTCGCCCTCGCCCGCGCTCAGCCGCAGCCGGGCCAGCGCGGGGGCGAGCGCGGGCAGCCGTTCGAGCAGGACCGCGAGGAACATCTGCTCCTTGCCGGCGAAGTGCTTGTAGAGCAGCGCCTCGGAGCAGCCGGCCGCCTGGGCGATGCGCCGCGTGGTCGCGCCCGAGATGCCGAACTCCCGAATGGCCTGCTCGGCGGCGTCGAGGATGCGCTCACGGGTGCTCATCCGCCCATGATATGAGCGAGTGCTCACCAACCCACGCGTGCATGACATCCTTCCCTTAGGGACCATTGGGGAGAAGGTAGGGGAATGGACAAGCCGGTCATCGTGACGGTCGACGACGACCCGGGGGTGTCGCGGGCGGTGGCTCGTGACCTCAGGCGCCGGTACGGCCATGAGTACAGGATTGTCCGCGCCGAGGCGGCCCACGACGGCATCGAGGCGGTCAAGGAGATGCGGCTGCGCGGCGACGAGGTGGCGGCGATCCTGGCCGACTACCGGATGCCGCAGATGAACGGCGTGCAGTTCCTGGAGGCCGCCATGGACATGTACCCGTACGCGCGCCGGGTGCTGCTGACCGCCTATGCCGACACCGACGCCGCGATCCAGGCGATCAACGTGGTCGACCTCGACCATTACCTGCTCAAGCCGTGGGACCCGCCGGAGGAGAAGTTCTACCCGGTGATCGACGGCCAGCTCGACGCCTGGATGCGGACCGACCGCACGGCGCGTCCCGAGCTGCGCGTGGTGGGCGACCGCTGGTCGGCGCGCTCGTACCAGGTGCGGGACTTCCTGGCCCGCAACCACGTGCCCTACCAGTGGATGCTGGCCGAGGACCCCGAGGGCGCGCAGCTCGTCAAGGCGGCGGGCGAGGGTTGTCACCTGCCGCTGGTGGTCACCGAGGACGGCACCACGCTGGAGTCCCCCGACCAGGCCACGCTGGCCACCGCGGTCGGGCTGTCCACCACGCCGGCCACCGACTTCTACGACCTGATCGTGGTCGGCGGCGGGCCCGCGGGCCTCGGCGCGGCGGTCTACGGCGCGTCGGAGGGCCTGAACACGGTGCTGGTCGAGGCGCACGCCTCGGGCGGCCAGGCGGGCCAGAGCTCCAGGATCGAGAACTACCTGGGCTTCCCCGACGGCGTGTCCGGGCAGCAGCTCGCCGACCGGGCGCGCCGGCAGGCGCTGAAGTTCGGGGCCGAGCTGCTGAGCGCGCGCAAGGTCACCCATCTGGAGCCGCGCGGCCAGGCCCGGGTGATCGGCTTCAAGGACGGCGGGGAGATCGCCGCCCACGCGGTGATCCTGGCCACCGGCGTCACCTACCGGCGGCTGGAGGCGCCCGGCCTGGACGAGTTCGTCGGCCGGGGCGTCTTCTACGGCGCCGCGCTGACCGAGGCGCCGGCGTGCAAGGACAACGAGGTCTACATCGTCGGCGCGGCCAACTCGGCCGGGCAGGCGGCCGTCTACCTGGCGGGATTTGCGCGCAAGGTCCATTTGTTGGTGAGGAGTGATGGTTTGGAGAAGTCCATGTCCCACTACCTCATCGAGCAGATCAACGCGATCGACAACATCGAGGTCAGCCTCCTGACCGAGGTCGTCGCCGGCGCCGGTGACGACCACCTCGAACGGCTCACGCTGTCGACCAAGGGCGAGGAGCGCACGGTCGACGCCCAGTACCTGTTCGTGTTCATCGGGGCCGAGCCGTACACGTCGTGGCTGGGCGAGACGATCGAGCGGGACGCCAAGGGGTTCGTGCTGACCGGGCCCGACCTGGTGCAGGGCGGCAGGCGGCCGCGCAACTGGGCGCTGCGCCGCGAGCCCTACTACCTGGAGACCAACGTGCCGGGCGTGTTCGCCGCGGGGGACGTGCGGGCCGAGTCGATCAAGAGGGTTGCCTCCGCCGTCGGTGAGGGCGCGATGGCCGTCGCGCTGGTGCATCGTTATCTGGAGAAGCAATGACCGACACCGTCGACATCGACGAACTGCGCAAGCTCTTCCTGTTCGAGCGGCTGACCGACGAGCAGCTCGGCAAGCTGGCCGCCAGCGGCCGGGTGCGCTCGTACGCCCAGGACGAGGACATCGTCCGGCAGGGCGAGCCGGCCGAGTGCTTCGCCGTGCTGCTGGAGGGCGAGGTGCAGATGATCAACGAGACGGTCAGCGCCGGCACCGTCGCCATGCCGCGCGCCTCCCAGCCCGGCGTGTACGGCGGCGCGACCTCGGCGTACCTGGGCGACCGGGCGCCGGAGACCTACCAGCACACGCTGCGCGCGACCGCGCCCTCGCGGATCTTCCTGCTGCCCGCCAAGAAGTTCGCCTACATCGTGGCCGAGTGGTTCCCGATGGCGATGCACCTGCTCGACGGCATGATGTCGGGCGGGCGCATGCAGCGGGAGATCATCGACCGGCGGCAGCGGCTGACCGCGCTCGGCACGATCACGGCCGGGCTCACGCACGAGCTGAACAACCCGGCGGCGGCGGCCGTGCGCGCGGTGAGCGAGCTGCGCTCGCTGATCAAGGCGTCCCGCATCCAGCTCGCCCAGCTCGCCGAGGCCGGCATCCCGCCGGAGAAGCTGCGCACGCTGATCGAGGCCCAGGAGGCGTGCACGAGCAACCTGGGCAACCAGCCGCAGCGCTCCCCGCTGGAGATCTCCGACGCCGAGGACGTGCTGGGCGAGGCGCTGGAGGACGTCGGCGTCGAGGACGCGTGGGAGCTGGCTCCCGCGCTGGTCAACGCCGGTTTTACCGCCGAGTACCTGCAGAAGATCCGCGGCAAGGTGGGCGAGGAGCACACTCCGGCCGCCCTCCACTGGCTGGCCGAGGCCGTCGAGATCTCGCAGATGCTGAACGAGGTCACCGAGGCCACCGAGCGCATCACCTCGCTGATCCGCTCGGCCAAGCAGTACTCGCAGATGGACCGGGCGCCGTTCCAGATGATCGACGTGCACGACCTGCTCGACAGCACGATCGCCATCTTCCGCGGCAAGACCCCGCCGGGCGTCAGCGTGGTCACCGACTACGACCGCACGCTGCCGCTCATCCCCTGCTACGCGGGCGAGCTCAACCAGGTGTGGACGAACCTCATCCACAACGCGCTCGACGCCATGGGCGACGAGGGCACGCTGACCGTCCGCACGGCCCACGACGAGGACGAGGCGATCGTCGAGATCGGCGACACCGGCCCCGGCGTGCCCGACGCGATCAAGGACCGGATCTTCGAGCCGTTCTTCACCACCAAGAGCGTCGGCGAGGGCACCGGGCTCGGCCTGGACATCTCCTACCGCATCGTGGCCGGGCGGCACGGTGGCGAGATCAAGGTGCGCTCGGTGCCGGGCGAGACCTGGTTCGAGGTGCGCCTGCCGCTGCGCGAGCCGGCCGCCGTCCAGTGAGCCGGACCGTCTGAGGCGGGCCTTCCGGCGCGGCGCGGGTCACCAGACGTTGTCCCGCGCCGTGTCGAGGGCCGTCAGCACGGCCCCCTCCAGCACCGCGTTGCCCCCGACCCGGGTGGCCCTGACCTCGGTGGGCGCGGGCGACAGCTCGCCCAGCCGGACGGCGACCTGCTCGGCCAGCTCGTCGCCGCCCTCCTGGCCGGTGGCCCCGCCGAGCACCACCAGGCCGGGGTCGAGCAGGGTGACGAAGGCGAAGGCGCCCTTGGCCACCCGGCGCGCCAGCTCCTCGGGCCGGGTCGTGTTCTGGAGCAGGATGCACAGCGGCGTGCCCTCCACGTCGAGGAAGCCGACCTCGCCCGCGCCCCCTGACGCGCCGCGCCGCACCCGCCCGCCGAGCACGACCGCGGCGCCGATGCCGTCGTCCAGCCAGAGCAGCACGAAGTCGTCGCTGCCCTGGGCGGCGCCGGTGCGCAGCTCGGCGACCGCGGCCAGGTTCACCTCGTTCTCCAGGACGACGGGCACGCCCAGCCGCTCGCGCACGGCACCCACCAGGCCGGGCCGCCATCCGGGCACGTCGTTGGCCACCGCCAGCTCGCCGTCCATGGGTTTGACCAGGCCGGGGGCGCCGATGACCACGTTGTCGAGCGCGCGGCCCCCGGCGGCCTCGGCGACCGTGGCCGCGACGAGGGCGACCAGGTCGCCGGAGATCTCGCGGACGGCCGAGCCGACCACGTGGCCGGTGAGGTCGGCGACCGTGACCTTGATCGCCGTACGGCGCAGGTCGACCCCGGCGACGTGGGCCCGGCCGGCGACCAGCGCGTAGAGGCGGGCGTTGGGGCCGCGACGGTCCTCGCCGCGCTCGCCGGCCTCCTCGATGAGGCCGCCGCCCTTGAGCCGTTCGATCAGGTCGGAGACGGTGGGCCGGGACAGGCCGGTCAGCTCACGAAGCTGCGGAGCGGTCAGCGGGCCGTGCTCCAGCAGCAGGTCGAGGGCGAGCCGGTCGTTGATCGCACGGGCCATGGACGGGGTCGCGGTCTTCACGCCGCCCATAATAGTCAGGAAGCCTCCCTGATAGCTCTTTTCATCAGGAAGGTTGCCTGATAGTTTCTGGAGCCATGAGCCCTCATCGCGCCATCGCGGCCGTCTTCGCCGCACACGGAGCCGTCGCCGGCAGTTTCGCCACCCGCATCCCGTGGCTCCAGGAGCACGTCCACCTGAGCGCGGCGATGCTCGGGTTCGCGCTGCTCTGCCCCTCGATCGGGGCCTTCGCGGCGATGCCGCTGGCCAGTCGCCTGGCCCACCGGTTCGGCAGCCGCGCCACCACGCGCGCGCTGCTCGCGCTGTGGTGCGGCGGCCTGGCCCTGCCCGCCTTCGCCCCCGCCCCCGTCTGGCTGTTCGTCATCTTCCTGCTGTACGGCGCGTCGGCGGGGATGTGCGACGTCGTCATGAACGCGCACGGCGTCACGCTCGAACGGCACCTGAACAAGCCGGTCATCTCCGGCCTGCACGGCATGTGGGCCGTCGGCAGCCTGGCGGCGGGCGGCCTCGGCACCCTGGCCGCGCACGCCGGCATCGACGCCCGCCTGCACCTGGGGGTCGTCGCCGCCGTCCTGGTGGTCGCGAGCGGGATCGCCGGGCGCGGGCTGCTGCCCGACGGGCCGCGGGCCGCCGCCGGGCCCGCGCCGCGCCGCTTCGCCCTGCCCTCGCGGGCCATCGCGGCCATCGGCGTGGTCGGCTTCTGCGGCACGTTCGCCGAGGGCGCCAGCTCCAACTGGGCCGCGGTCTACCTCACCAACGTCGCCGACGCCGGGCCCGGCGTGGCCGCCGCGGGTTACACGATCTTCATGCTCTGCATGGCCGGCGCCCGGCTGCTGGGCGACCGCATGGTGCGACTGACCGGCCCGGTGCGGGCGGTCAGGACGGGCGGGATCGTCGCGGTCGCGGGCGGCGTGCTGGTGGTCCTGGCCCGCACGCCCGCGCTGGGCATCGTCGGGTTCGCGCTGGTCGGGCTGGGGGTCGCGGTCATCGTGCCGCTGGTGTTCGCGGCGGCGGGGAACGCGGGGCCCACGCCGGGCGAGGGGGTCGCCGGGGTCGCGACGATCACGTACCTGTCGGGGCTGACCGCGCCGGCGGTGACGGGATGGGTGGCCGACGGCGTGTCGTACCCGGCGGCGTTCGCGCTGATCACGGGGATCCTGGTGGCGCTCACGCTGCTCGCGCCGGTGCTGCGGCCGCGCGAGGCGGCCCGGGAGGTGGCCCTGGAGCGGCAGCCGGCGTGATACGCTCCCAAGCGAGCGCTTGGTTTACATACGGAGAGGCCGCCGCATGAAGTTCTCGACCTTCCACCTCTTCCACCGCTTCGACGGCCAGAGCTTCAAGGACGTCTACGACTACCATCTGGAGCTCATCGAGCTGGCCGAGGAGCTGGGCTTCGACGGGGTGCGGCTGGCCGAGCACCACTTCCGCGACTACGGCGTGGCCCCCAACCTGTTCACCATGCTCGCCCACGCCGCCGCCCGCACCTCCCGGCTCCGGCTCGGCACCGGCATCGTGGTGCTGCCGCTGCACAACCCCGTCCACGTGGCCGAGGAGGCCGCGCAGGTGGACGTGCTCTCCGGCGGGCGGCTCGACCTGGGGATCGGGCGGGGGTACCAGAGCTTCGAGTTCGAGGGCTTCGGGATCGACCTGGCCGAGGCGCGCGACCGGTTCAACGAGGCGCTGGAGGTGATCCTCGGGCTGTGGACGCGGGAGTCGTACCGGCACGAGGGGAAGTTCTACCGGACCGGCGCCGAGGTCTCGCTCGTGCCGCGTCCGCTGCAGTCGCCGCACCCGCCGCTGCACGTGGCCGCGGTCTCCCCCGAGACCGTCACCATGTACGCCGAGCGCGGCCTGCCCGTCCTGGCCGACCCCGCCGCGACGTTCCGCAAGGTCGTCAAGGCGGCCGAGACCTGGCGGGAGACGGCCGCGCGAGCCGGCCACCCGGCGGGCGCCGACCTGGTGGTGGCCCGCAGCGTCTACGTCGCCCCCACGCTGGAGCGGGCCCGCGAGGACCAGGCCAGGTTCGAGGCGTCCTTCGACCGCTCGCGCATCTTCAACGAGCGCAGCGCGCCCATCGACCCCAAGACCGGCAAGGCCGCCGAGGGCTTCGAGTACTACCAGGACCGCTACCTCAAGGGCGGCTCGGTCTCGCCGGACTTCCGCTGGGAGCAGCTTGAGGTCATCGGCGCCCCCGCCCGCGTGATCGAGCAGATCTCGCTGCTCAGGGACGCCGGCTTCAGCAACCTCCTGTGCGACTTCGGCAGCACCAGGCCCATGCCGCTGGAGGACATGAAGCGGGTCATGCGCTTCTTCGCCGCCGAGGTCATGCCGGCCTTCGCCCCCGCAGGAGGATGACGATGATCCACAGCCTCACCCTGTCCGACGTCCTGGCGGACCACGCCCGCAGCCGCCCCCGGGTCACCGCCGTGGTGGACGGGGACGTGCGGCTCACCTACCCCGAGCTGGACGCCCGCGTGACGCGGCTGGCCGACGCCCTGGCCGGGCGCGGCGTGGCCGCCGGTGACCGGGTGCTGTGGCTCGGCCAGAACTCGCACGCCGTGCTGGAGCTGCTGCTGGCCTGCTCCCGCCTGGGCGCGGTGCTCTGCCCGGCCAACTGGCGGCAGTCGGCGGACGAGCTGCGGTTCGTCCTGGCCGACCTGGCGCCGCGGGTCGTCGTCTGGGAGCACTCCGACACCGCCGCCGGGCTGGCGGACGAGGCGACGTGGGTGCGCGCGGGCGAGGCGTACGAGGAGCTGGTCGCCGGGGGCACGCCGCGCGAGTTCCCGCAGGTGGACGACGCCGAGCCGGTGCTCGCCCTGTACACCGCCGCCTTCGGGGGCCGGCCGGGCGCCGCCCTGCTCAGCAGCGCCGCCCTGGTGGCCCACAGCGCCACGCTGCTCGTCGTGCGGCAGATGGAGCCGGGGTTCACCTTCCTCAACGACGGGCCGCTCTTCCACGTCGGGACGATGATGTTCTGCCTGGCCACCCTCCAGATCGGCGGCACGAACGTGTTCACGCCCGCCTTCGACGCCGAGGAGGTCTGCCGGCTGATCGACGCCGAGCGGGTGACGCAGGCGTTCCTGTTCGGGCCGATGATCGACGCGGTCGCGGCGGCGAACGCGGGCGGCAAGTACGACCTGTCCTCGCTGCGCTTCGTCGCCCACTCCGCCGAGTGGGACGACATGATCACCGTGGACGACTCGCCCTGGTGCCGCTCGAAGATGGGCGGGTACGGACAGACGGAGGTGGGCGGCATGCTCACCTTCCTCGGGCTGGCCGAGGGCGGGGCGGGGTTCGCGGGGCGGCCGTCGCCGCTGGTCCAGGTGCGCATCCTGGATCCGGAGGGCGTGGAGGTGCCGGCAGGCGAGGTGGGCGAGATCTGCGCGAGGGGCAAGACCCTCTTTTCCGGATATTTCGCCCGGCCCGACTTAAATGCGGAGAAGTCGCGGTACGGCTGGCATCACACCGGCGACCTCGGCCGCCGCGAACCCGACGGCACCATCACCTTCATCGGCCCCCGCCTCCGCATGATCAAGTCGGGCGCCGAGAACATCTACCCGGCCGAGGTCGAGCGCGCGCTCAGGACCCACCCGGCCGTCGCCGACGCCGCCGTGATCGGCGTGCCCGACCCGCGCTGGCACCAGGCGGTCAAGGCCGTGGTCGTGCTGAAGCCGGACGCCGCCGCCTCTCAGGAGGACCTGGTCGCGCACGTCCGGGGTGAGCTGGCGGCGTACAAGAGGCCGCGCGAGGTGGTGTTCGCCGACGCCATCCCCAAGCAGGGCTTCACCCCCGACTACGACGCCCTCGACGCCGCGTACGGCGGCGGCAACTACCCGGGCGCCTGACCCCCGAGCGCGGACTCCAGGCGCGGGCCGGGCCGCACCCGGAAGCCGGGCCTCCGGGTGCGGCCGGGCTATACCGGAAGCCCGGCCTCCAGGTGGGCGAGCGCCTTGTCCAGCTCGGCGGGGCCGTCCATGGCCGGGTTGCGGACCCATTCGAACCACAGGGCCACCATCACGCCCGTGACGGCCCCCGTGACGTTCCTGATCTCCGGGTCGCCCGGGTCCCGGCCCTGGCGCGCCGCCAGCTCCTCCCGCAGCGTCCGCAGCACGCCGGTGACGTTCTCCAGGCTGGCCGCCCACAGCTCGGGGACGGTGAGCATGAGCTTCTCCCGTTCCATGCCGTCGGCGATCTCCTCCGGCGTCTGGGCGTCCGTGACCGCCCGCATGGCCGCGCGGACGGCCTGGACGGGCCCCACCTCGGCGGGCACCGCCCTGAGCGCCTCGACGAAGGGCGGAAACTGGTCGACCAGCACCAGGTCCTCCTTCGTCGGGAAATAGCGGAAGACGGTGCTGGGCGCGACCTCCGCCGCCTCGGCGACCTGCTCGACGGTCGTCGCCGCGTAGCCCTGCTCGCGGAACAGGCGCAGCGCCTCCTTCTGGATCAGGGCGCGGGTCCTGGCCTTCTTCCGCTCGCGCAGGCCCTGGGCAGGTCGTTCGCTCATGTCACCGCATTCTCCGGGCCGGCGTCCCGCGCGTCCACTCGTCGGAGACTGGTCGATTTTGCTATGCAACTCTCAATTGAGAGTTTACTCTCACGATTATGCGACTTCCCATCGAACGTCCTGCGGAATGCCCCTTCGATCCCCCGGCCGGGCTGGCCGGCCGTCCGGCGATGAGCCGTCTGGAGTTCGCCGACGGCCATCTCGGCTGGCTGGCCACCACCGCCGAGGCCGCCCGCGCGGTGCTGGGCGATCCCCGGTTCAGCGCCCGGCAGGAGCTCAAGCACCGGGCCGCGCCCGGCGGCCCCGCCGGGCTCGGCGCCCCCGCGCCGCCGGGCTTCTTCGCGGCCACGGACCCGCCGGAGCACACCCGCTACCGCCGGCTGCTCACCGGCCGGTTCACGCTGCGCAGGATGCGCCTGCTCGAACCGCGGATCGAGCGCATCGCCGCCGACCACCTCGACGCCATGGCCGCCGCCGGGCCGCCGGCCGACCTCGTGACGGCGTACGCGCTGCCGATCCCGTCGCTGGTCATCTGCGAGCTGCTCGGCGTCCCATACGCCGACCACGACCGGTTCCAGGAGCTCAGCGCCCGGCTCGTCACCTTCGGCGCGGACGGCGCGGGGGCGCTCGGCGAGCTGACCGGCTACCTGCGCGACCTGGCCCGCCGCAGGCGCGTGGAGCCGGACGGCGGCCTGATCGGCGACCTGACCGGCGAGCTCGGCGACGACGAGCTCGCCGGACTCGCGGTGATCCTGCTGGTGGCGGGCCACGAGACCACGGCGAACATGCTGGCGCTGGGCGTGTTCGCGCTGCTGGAGCGCGGCTGCCCCTACGAGGAGGGCGCGGTCGAGGAGCTGCTGCGCCGGCTGTCGATCCTGCATCTCGGCGCGCCGTCCAGAGCCGCGCTGGAGGACGTGGAGGTGGCGGGCATGACCGTCAGGACGGGCGAGACCGTGGCCCTGTCCCTGCCCGTGATCAACCGCGACCCCGCCGTGTACGCCGACCCCGACCGGCTGCTCCCGGACCGTCCGGAGGCGCGCCGCCACCTGGCCTTCGGGCACGGCGTGCACCAGTGTCTCGGCCAGCAGCTCGCCAGGATCGAGCTGCGGATCGGCTACCGGGCGCTGTTCGAGCGCTTCCCGGGCCTGCGGCTGGCCGTGCCGGCGGCCGAGGTGCCGGTCAAGCACGACGCCTCGGTGTACGGCGTCCGGAGCCTGCCCGTCACCTGGTGACCCGGCGCGCTCACAGGACGGCGAGCGGGGTGATCGGGCTGCCGGTGCCGCCCTCGATGCGCAGCGGCGCGGCCACGAAGACGAACTCCGTCCGCCCGGCCGCGCCCAGCTCCTCCAGCCACAACATCTCGACCAGGTGCACGCCGTGCCGGTGGAGCAGGATGAGGTGCAGGTCGTCGGCGGCGCACTCGTCGGCGAGCTGGTGTTCGTTCAGGCCGCCCACGGCGGCGTTGTCGCAGGCCACCGCCGACACGTCCCGGGCGGCCAGCCAGGCGCCGGCCTCCGCCGACAGCCCCGGCTGCCCCGCCCAGTACTCCTCGCGCGACCGCTGCCACACCAGCGGCCATCCCGTACGGACCACCGCGACGTCGCCGGGGCGCGGCGTGGCGATCTCCTGGAGCAGCCCGGCCGGGATGCGGAAGTCCGCCGGCAGGTGGTCGAGCCCGAGCCGCCGGGGCACGTCGAACAGCACGCCCCTGGCCACCACGCCGCCGACGTGCTCGATCCCGCACCTGGTGGCGCCGTAGGAGCGGACGCGGGCGGCCGGGTGGCCGTTGTAGAGCCGGTCGCCGGTCCACATGTGGCACAGCGCGTCCATGTGGGTGGTGGTGCCGTGGTGGCTGACCAGCAGGGCGTCGTCGGCCACCCGCAGGCCGTCGCCGACCGGGCGGGCGCCCGCGGCGTAGTCGCCGCCGTCCACGGACATGAAGTGCTGCGGCAGCGGGCGGCCCCGCAGGTGGGGGACGGTCGTGGGGGCCGCCGAGGAGGTGGCTCCCCTGATCGGCATGGCCAGGCTCAGCACCTCGCCCGTGACGGCGCTGCGCAGGGCCTCCAGGACGACGGCGGGGGTCAGCAGGTTGAGCGTGCCCCGCTGATCGTCTGGGCCGAATCGTCCCCAGTTGTTAGGCTCGTGCACCAAGTAAGCGCTTCCTTTCCTGCGGAGGTCTGATGTACTGCGATCCCCGGTTCTCCCGCGTGCGCGAGGCGTTCGAGCGGAACTTCGCCGAGGGCGAGGAGCTGGGCGCGGCGGTGGCCGTCCACCTCGACGGCGAGCTGGTCGTGGACCTGTGGGACGGCGTCGCCGACCGGCACACGGGACGCGCCTGGGAGGCGGACACCCCGGCCTTCGCGTACTCGTGCACGAAGGCGGTGGCGGCCACCGTGCTGCTGCGGCTCGCCGAGCGGGGGCTGGTGGACGTGCGGGCGCCGGTCGCCGACGTGTGGCCGGAGTTCGCCGCCGAGGGCAAGGAGGCGGTCACGGTCGAGCACGTGCTGACGCACTCCTGCGGGCTGCCGGTGATCGAGACGCCGGTGCCGGTGGCGGAGTTCGAGGACCTGCCGGCCATCGCGGCCCGGCTCACCGGTCAGAGGCCCCTGTGGGAGCCGGGGACGGCGCACGGGTACCACGCGCTGACGTACGGCTTCCTGGTCGGGGAGGTGGTGCGGCGGGTCACCGGGAAGTCGGTGGGCGAGCTGGTGGCGGCCGAGATCGCCGGGCCGCTGGGGCTGGACCTGTGGGTCGGCGCGCCCGACGACGTGATCCCCCGCGCCGCCCGCCTCAAGGCCCCCACCCGCCCCCGCCCCGATCCCGAGAACGCCGCCCCCGCCCCCGCCTCGGGAGCCCCTGAGACCTCCGCGCCCGCCTCGGGAGCCTCCCCGACCCCAGCGCCCGCCTCCGAGAGCCCCTCGGCCGCCCCGGGGACCCCCGCTCCCTCCGGCGGCGGGACCGGGCCGGGCGCCGGTGGGGGGCGGGATCTGCTGGGCGAGATGGGCCGGGCGGTGCTCGACCCCGGCAGCCTGATGAACCGGGCGCTCGGCAACCCGGCCATCCGCCTGCTCGAAGGCGGCGCGAACAACCCGGTGATCCTGCGCGCCGGATGGCCCGCCGCCGGGGTCGTCACCACCGCCAAGGGCCTGGCCGGGTTCTACCGCGCGCTGGTCGGCGGCGACCTGCTGAGCTCGGCGACCCTCCAGGACGCCCTGCGCCCCCGCGTCAGCGGCCCCGACCGCGTGCTGTTCATGGACACCGCGTTCGGGCTCGGCTACATGCGCCCGTCGTTCGCGTTCCCGATGCCGTCGGCGACCGCATTCGGCCACTCGGGGATGGGCGGCTCGCTCGGCATGGGCGACCCCGACCGCAGGCTCGCCTTCGGGTACGTGATGAACCGGATGGCCGACAGCCTCACCGGCAACCTGCGCGGCCTGCGCCTGATCGAGGCGGTCTACCGCTCCCTGTGACCCCACGGCGCGCGTCACTGCATGGTCACGCCGCCGCTCACCGACAGCGTCTGGCCGGTGATGTAGGCGGCGCGGTCGGTGCACAGGTAGGCGATCAGCCCCGCGACGTCGGCGGGCGTGCCCAGCCGGCGCAGCGGGATCCCCTTGGCGATCTTGTCCACGAGCCCCGGCTCGGCCTCGGAGATCCGCCGGAGCATCGGGGTGTCGGTCGGCCCGGGGCAGACGACGTTCGAGGTCACCCCGCCTCTCGCGGCCTCCCTGGCGAGCGTCTTGGCCAGGCCGAACAGGCCCGCCTTGGTGGCCGCGTACGCGCCCTCGCCGCCCGACCCGGCCCTGGCGCCGTCGGAGGAGACGAACACCAGCCGCCCCCAGCCCCTGGCCGTCATGCCGGGCAGGAGCAGTTTGGTCATGAGCATCGGGCCGCGCAGGTTGACCTGCCACATGAGGTCCCAGTCCGCCGGATCGCTCGCCGTGAACGGCCGCACGACCGACACCCCGGCGTTGTGCACGAGCACGTCCACGGGCCCGGCCGCGGCGCAGAACGCCTCGACGGAGGCGGGCGCGGCCAGGTCCACGGCCAGCGCCCGCGCCCCGGGCAGCGCCGCGGCCGTCCGGCGGGCGCCCGGCAGGTCCACGTCGGCGACGGTGACGCGGGCCCCGAGCGCGGCGAGGTCGGTCGCGACGGCCGTGCCGATCGCGCCCGCTCCCCCGGTGACGACGGCGACGCGGCCGTCGAGGCGCAGGCCGTCCATCACGTCCACGCCCGGACGAGGTCGGCCGCGGCGACGCGGGTGGCCAGCAGGCCGATCGTGTTGCGCAGGACGGCCTTGGCGTAGTCCTCGGGGATCCCGGCCACGGCGTCCCGCACCACCGTCACCCGGTAGCCGAGATTGACCGCCTCCAGCGCCAGCCCCGGGATGCCCAGGTTGAGCGAGACCCCCATCGCGACCACGGACGAGACGCCGAGGGAGCGCAGCGTCATGTCCAGCGAGGTGCCGGTGAACGGCGAGAACCCGTGATGCCGCCGGCTCTCCAGGTCGCCGTCCTCGCGCAGCTCGGGCAGCACCTCGACGGCGGGCGTGCCCTCCAGCATGTGCGCGGGGTCCTTGAGCAGGGAGACGATGAACGGGCAGTTGCCGGTGTGCGAGCCCGCCCGGTCCGGCCGGAAGGCGGCCGTGCAGTGGATCACCGGGAGCCCGGCCGCTCGGGCCGTGCGCAGGACGCGGGCGGCGTTGGGGACGACGTCGTGACGGGCACAGGCCGCCACCAAATCCGGAAATTTCGTGAGATCGCCGACGACCCCCCGCTGCATCTCCATCACCAGCACGGCCGACCGCTCCACCCGCACCCTCCGTCATTTAGCCGAGCGCTTGCTTGGGTTCGCCACAGCATAACACCGCCCCCACGGCCTCACCGGACGTCACCTTTCATCACAAAGGGCGAAATTTCTCCAGACGTGACAACCCACACCCCGGGTGAGACCGTCGAATGCACGACGGCATGGCTGATGGGGGTTGGACTTGGTCCCTGGTTACCGTGAAGTTCGTCAGCTCGGCGCGGGCCGCACCGGCCGCGTGTTCCTCGCCACCTACCAGTCCACCGGCGCCTACGTCGCGATCAAGTACCTGAACGCCACCCTGCGCAGGGACCCCGAGTTCATGGACCGCTTCAGGACCGACACCCATCAGCTCGTCGAGCTCGACGACCCCAACGTGGTCCGCCTCTACGAGTACGTCGAGACCCCGGCCCGCGCCGCCGTCGTCATGGAGCTGGTGGACGGCGTCTCGCTGCGCACACTGCTGGCCGAGCACGGCCGGACGCCCCCGGAGGCGGCCCTGGTGCTGCTCAAGGGCATCCTCGCCGCCCTGGCCGCCGCGCACGAGAAGGGCGTGCCGCACCGGGACGTCAAGCCGGAGAACGTCCTGGTCCAGGCGGACGGCACGAGCAAGCTGGCCGACTTCGGGGTGGTCGTGCACGCCGAGGAGCCGGGGGTGCCGGCGGGGAGCCCGGCGTACATGTCGCCGGAGCTGTGGACGCAGGGACGGGCCGGGCCGCCGGCCGACCTGTACGCGGCGGCCTGCGTGCTGTTCGAGGCGGTCAGGGGGCGGCCGCCCTACCGGGCGTACAAGGAGGGCGGCGACGGCGAGCAGGACGTCGCCGCCCTGCGGGAGCTGCACCTGGCGGCGCCGGTGCCGCTGGAGGTGGTCCCGGACGCCCTGCGTGACCTGCTCAGGCGCGGGCTGGCGAAGGACCCGGCGGCCCGGTACGCCTCGGCCCGGCAGTTCGCGGCCGAGCTGGAGGAGGACGCCGTCGCGGGGTACGGGCCCGGCTGGGAGCAGCGGGGCCGCCGCCGGCTCGCCGAGCTGGCCACGCTGCTGGCCCTGCGCTTCCCGCTGGCGGCCAGGACCGAACAGGACGCCCGCGCCCCGGGCCGGCCGCGCGCCGGGATCCGCGGGCGGGCGGTCCGGCTGCCCGCCCTGCCGCCGCACCTGTGGGTGGCGGGCGCGACGGTGGTCGCCGTGGCGATCGCCCTCGTGATCTCCGGCGGACGGCTGTCCCCGGGGGCGGGCACGATCCTCATGCCGCAGCCGAAGCCGTCGGGCGAGCTGAACCCGGCGCCGGTCGACGCCCACACGCCGACGCCCCGCAGGAGCACGCCCGCCACCGCCCGCGGCAGCGCGTCGCCGCCCGCGCCCACCGGCGGACCGCACGTCCCGACCGGACCGCCCGCGCCCACGAGCGCCGTACCGCCGACAGCGCCTCCCACAGGGCCTCCCACAGGGCCGACGCGGGTGCAGAGCGGGACCGCCCTGCCGCCGCCCGCCGTACGGGAGGCGAGCATCGCGCGGTGGAGCGGCTCGGCGGGCGCGATCAAGGTGTCCGCGGACGGCACGGGGCCGGTGCGGCTGCGGATCGCGTACACGCGGCGGCTCGGCGACGGGCCGGTCACCACCCTGCGGCGGGAGACCCTCACGTTGCGCGGCAGCACCGCCTACACCAGCGGGGTCCGGCACGATCCCGGGAGCGTGGACTGCGGGGTGCGGGCCTACCTCGGGATCGTCGTCATGACCGAGCCGGCGGCGGTCAACGGGCCGCAGGTGAGCGAGGTCGCGGTGGACGGCCCCGCCTGCACCGCCCCACCGCCGACCCGCTCGGGCCCGGCCACCCCGACCGGCACCGCGTCCCCGACCGGCGGGCAGCCCGTGGACCACCCGACCTCGGGGGCGACGCCGCCGGTCAGCGGCCGGCCCGTGGCACACCCCACGCCGGGAACCACCTACCCCACGGAGGCCGCCCTCCCGCCGGTCTCCCCCTCCGGGGAGGGCGGCCTGGTGCCCGGCCATTAGGCGCAAAGGAGCCGTGCAGCGGTGGCTCTTGTCCGCCAACCAAGCGTGCGCTAGCTTGGCAGCGATGAGCGGTGACACCTCCCCCACCGGCGCCGTAGAGGCGCGTGGCGAGCTGGTGATCCGGCGCTGCGTGTCCTGCGGCCGCCGCGGCTGCCTGCCCGAGCCGTCGTGCCCGTCGTGCGGCGGCGCCGAGCTGGCCGCCGAGCCCGCCAGGGGCACGGGGACGGTTCACACGTTCACCGTCGTGCACCGGTCGTTCGCGCCCGGCTACCGGGGGCGGGAGCCGTACGTGCCGGCGTGGGTGGACCTGGACGAGGGTGTGCGCGCGTTCGGGCACGTCGTGGGGTGCGCGCCGGAGGAGGTCCGCGTCGGGATGCCGGTGCGGGTGACGTTCGTGGACGATCTGCCGCATTGGAGGCCCCTGTGAAGCTCGGCAACGTGCTCATCCCCGTAGCCGACCTGGACGAGGCGATCGCCTTCTACGGCCTGCCGGTGAAGTTCAGGGACGGCGACCGCTTCGCCGCGCTGGACGGCGGCGGCGTCACCGTGGCGCTGGCCGGGCCGGCCGAGCACGTCACCGCGTCGGCGGCGCCGTCGTACAAGGTGGACGACGTGGCGGTCACGGTGCGCGAGATGGCGGCGCGCGGGGCCGAGGTGGTGCGCGCGCCCGAGGACGGGCCGCACGAGAGGCGGGCCGTGCTGCGCGACCCCTCAGGAAACACGTTCGTGCTCTACTCGCCCCTCTGACCTGGAGGCCACCCCCCCATGGCGCGATCACCCTACGGCAACTACGGCCACGCGATCCTGACCGCCGGAGCGCTGCGCACGCCCGACCGGGTGGCGCTGACGTACTGCGGCGAGCGCAGCTTCACCTACGACGAGCTGAACCGGGCCGTCAACCGCCGGGCGAACGCGCTGCTGGCGGCCGGGCTCACCGCCGGGCAGCGGGTGGCGGCGCTGCTCAACGAGACGCTGCTGGTCGCCGAGGTCTACCTGGCCCAGGCCAAGATCGGCGCGGTGACGGCGGCGCTCAACCCGTACTGGCCGGCCGAGACGCTGCGGGCGGTGGTGGCCGCCTCCGGCTGCACGGCCTTCGTGTACGACTCCACGGTCGCCGACCTGGTCGACGGCATCAGGGACGCCCTCCCGCAGGTCACCACCTGGATCGACGCCGGTGAGCTGACCGCCGGCCAGGAGGAGGAACCGCCGCTGGGCGGCTTCCACGACGACCCGCTGGCCCTCTACTACACCTCCGGCACGACCGGCCTGCCGAAGGCCGTCGTGCACACCCACGCCTCCTCCCTGGCGACCGCCCAGATCTGGCTGGACGTGCCGCGCGGCCCCGACTCGGTGTTCGGCACCGGCGCGATCATCTGGGGCATCGGCTTCCCCGCCATCGTCGGCCCGGCCCTGTACGCGGGCATGCGCCTGGTGCTGGAGCAGGACTGGGGGCCGGCGAACTTCCTGCGCGTGGTGCCGCGCGAACGGGTCACCCACGTGTCGCAGATCCCGTCGTTCTACGCGGCGCTGCTGGGGACGTCCGAGCACGAGGGGGTGGACCTGTCGTCGATCCAGGTGATCATGCTGGGCGGCGAGCCGCTGACCGCGACCATGCTCGACCGGATCAAGGCCAGGCTGCCCGGCGCCGGCGTCTACTCCTACTACGGGCAGACCGAGGCGCCCTACACGTGCATGGGCCGCGTGGACGACGGCTCGACGCCGCTCGGGTCGTCCGGGCGGGCGCGCACGGGCAACGCCGTACGGGTCACCGGCCCGTCCGGCGCCGCGGTGACCGGCGAGGTCGGCGAGATCAACCTGGCCGGGCCGCACCGCATGGCGGGCTACGACGGCACGGACGACCACGGCGTCCTGCGCGGCGAGTGGTACGTGGGCGGCGACCTCGGGACGTTGTCGGCCGACGGCGTGCTGCGCGTCCTCGGCCGCCGCGAGGACTCCATACTCAAGCACGGCCAGTGGACGCAGCCCGCCACGATCGAGGAGGCCGTCTCGGCGCTGGACGGCGTGGCGGAGGCCGGGGCGGTGGGCGTCCCCGAGGGGGCGGACGAGCAGCGGGTGCTGCTGGCGGTCGTGCCGCGCGCCGGGCAGTCGCTGGACGCCGCCAAGCTGTCGCTCGCCCTGGCCGACACGCTGCCCCCGCACCAGCGGCCCGACCACATCGTGGTGACCGGCGAGCTGCCGCACTCCCAGGACGCCTCCGGCGGCCCCGGCAAGCTGCTGCGCCGCCGGATCCGCGAGCAGCACGGGCACCTGCTCGGGTGAGCGCCCAGCAACCCGGAAACCGGGACCTCCCCCGCGCCCCGCACGAGCACAACCCCCAGGACGCCCCCCGTGCCACTGGCGAGCACGAAACCCGGGACATCCCCCGCGTCCCCCGCGAGCACGAGGTCAAGGAGCTGGTCGCCGCGGCCGGGGTGCCGGTGCCGCGTGGGGTCGTGGTGCGCGACCTGGACTTCGCGGCGGCCGGGGAGCTGGCCGAGCCGCTGGTGCTGAAGGCGTTCGGCCCCGGGCTGGTGCACAAGTCGGAGGCGGGGGCCGTACGGCTCGGCCTGCGGGCGGACGGCCTCGCCGCGGCGGCCGCGGAGATGCGCTCCCGGCTCGACGTGGAGGGGTTCCTGGTCGAGGAGCAGGCGCCCGCCGGGGTGGAGCTGATCGTCGGGCTGGTCGGCGACCCGGGGTTCGGCCCGGTGCTGCTGGCCGGGCTGGGCGGCGTCTGGACGGAGGCGATGCGCGACACGGCGCTGCGCCTCTGCCCGATCTCCGAGCGGGACGCGCGGCTCATGCTGGACGAACTGCGCGGCGCGGCCCTCCTGCGCGGCCACCGCGGCCACCCGCCCGTGGACGTGGACGCCGTCGTCAAGCTGCTCATGACGGTCGGCGGACCCGGCGGCCTGTGGGAACGGCTGGAACTGGGCGAGTTCGAGCTGAACCCGGTCATCGCCACCCCTTCCGGCGTGACCGCGGTGGACGCGCGCCACCTGCCCGGCCGGCCGCGCCCGCCCGCCGTCCGCGAGCCGGCCGACTTCCTGCCGCTCTTCGAGCCCCGCGCGGTGGCCGTCGTCGGCGCCTCGGCGAGCAGGCCGAACTTCGGGAACATGTTCCTCGACTTCTACCGGGCGGCCGGGGTGCCGCTGGTGGCCGTGCACCCGTCGGCCGCCGAGGTGGCGGGGGTGCCCGCGGTGCCGTCGCTGGCCGCCGCCGACGTGGACTACGCGCTGGTGGCGGTGCCCGCCGAGCGGTGCGCCGAGGTCGTGCGGCAGGCGTCGGGCATCCCGTACGTGCAGGTGATGAGCGGCGGGTTCGGCGAGGCCGGACGCGCGGACCTGGAACGCGACCTGGCCGCGGCCGCGCGCGCGGCGGGCACCCGGCTGCTCGGCCCCAACTGCATGGGCGTGTACTGCCCGCGCGGCCGGCAGACGTTCGTCGGCGGCGGCGTCGGACCGGCGGGGACGGTCGCGCTGATCTCGCAGAGCGGCGGCCTCGCGGGCGAGGTGATCAAGGTCGGGGAGCGGCGCGGGCTGGCGTTCAGCCGGGTCGTCACCGTGGGGAACGCGGCCGACGTGACCCCCGCCGAGCTGCTGTCCTGGCTGGCCCGCGACCCCGAGACGCGGGCCGTCGGGCTCTACCTGGAGGACCCGCGCGGCGGCCGGGAGCTGCACGAGGCGCTGCGCGCGGCGGAGCTGCCGGTGGCGCTGCTGGTCGGCGGGCGCAGCTCGCAGGGACAGCGGGCGGCGCTCTCCCACACCGGCGGCATGGTGAGCGACCTGCGGGTGTGGGCGGCGGTCGCGGCCCAGACCGGCACGGCGCTGGTGTCCTCCCAGGACGACCTGATCGGCGTGCTGGCCTTCTTCCAGGCGCACGGCTCCCGCGTGACGGACGGCGACCGGGTGCTGGTGATCGGGCCGAGCGGCGGCGCGGGCGTGCTGGCGGCCGACGCGTTCGACCGGGCCGGCGTGCGGCTCGCCCCGCTGCCGGACGGCGTGCTCGACGGGCTCGGCCTGGCCGCCGCGGGCAACCCGCTGGAGGTGCCGGTGGGGCCGCGCGGGCGTCCCGGGCTGGTGCCGGAGGTGATCGGGGCGATCGTCCGGCGGGAGCCGTACGCGGACGTGGTCGCCCACGTGAACGTGCAGAGCTTCTTCACCTACGGCGACGCGGCCGAGCCCCTGTACGACTACGCGCGGGCCCTGGCCGCCGCGCAGGAGGCGCTGCCGCGGGTCAGGATCACGCTCGTCACCAGGAACGGCGAGTGCGCGCCCGCGGGCGTGGAGGACGAGGTACGGCGGATCGCGGCGGCGGCGGGCGTCCCCGTCTACCGCTCCATGGAGGCGGCCGCGGCGGCCGTCGTGGCAGGAGGTAGTCGTGGGACTGCTTGACGGCAAGGTCGCGCTGATCACGGGCGGGGCCAGGGGCATGGGCGAGTCGCACGTGCGCCTGTTCCTCGAAGAGGGCGCGCAGGTGGTCTTCGGCGACGTGCTGGAGGAGGAGGGCAAGGCGCTGGCCGCCGAGACCGGGGCCGCGTACGTGCGGCACGACGTGCGCAGCCCGGACGAATGGCGGCGGGCCGTCGGCACGGCCACGGAGCTGCACGGCCGGCTCGACGTCCTGGTGAACAACGCCGGCATCCTCACCTACGGCCGCATCCAGGACATGGCGCCCGAGGACTTCGACCGGGTGATCGACGTGAACCTCAAGGGCACCTGGCTGGGGGTCAAGTCGGTGATCGAGCCCATGAAGGCGGCCGGGCGCGGCGCCATCGTGAACATCTCCTCGATCGAGGGGTTCGTCGGGGCGGAGGGGTTGTCGGCGTACGCGGCCTCGAAGTTCGCGGTGCGCGGGCTGACCAAGTCGGCCGCGCGGGAGCTGGCCCGGTTCAAAATCCGGGTTAACTCGGTGCATCCAGGGGCGATCAACACGGCGATGGCGGTGAACCCGGACCTGATGGCCGAGGTGGACGCGGAGGCGTTCGTGAAGTCCATGGTCATCAAGCGGTTCGCGAAGCCGGTGGAGGTCTCGCACGTGGTGGCGTTCCTGGCCTCGGACCGGGCCAGCTACTGCACGGGGAGCGAGTTCACGGTGGACGGAGGGCTGCTGACGGGGGCCGGTTACTAGGCTCCGTGGGCGCGACACGCGCGCCTTTTCCTGTTAGATCACCCACCCTGGGCATCTCCGACAGCCTGGTTGAGCTGCGATTATGCGCCCGGTGATGTCTTTACCCTCTCTTGGGGCGTGCTTGACCTTGGTCACGAAGCGGTAACCTCGCACCGCACGGAAGACTACAGGTTTCCGGTTTTGCCACACATGTCCCGGGTTACCCCCGTGTACCCGACTATGTGTGGATAAATCCGGATCTTGACCGGAAGGTTCCCCCATACTTCCATGACGCCCGAGATGCAGAAGTACATCGACCTGCTGGAGAGCCAGCTCGGCTACGCCGAGAAGGCCGGTGCGTACACCAAGTTCGGCGACTGGTACGGCAAGACCGTCGAGTTCGACGCCGACTACTCCGCCGCACCCTGGTGTGACATGTACCTCTCCTGGGCCGCGCACAAGCTCGGCTACCAGGAGTGGATCGGGCAGTTCGCCTGGACCGTACGGCACGCCGAATGGTTCAAGGCTCAGGGAGCCTGGGGGAAGACGCCCAAGCCCGGCGCGTTCGTCTTCTACGACTGGAGCGGCACCGGCAAGATCGACAACATCGACCACGTCGGCATCGTCACGCGGGTCGAGGGCGACACGATCTTCACCATCGAGGGCAACATCGACGGCGGCGTCGCCAAGCGCAAGGAGCGCGACACCAGCAAGGTCGTCGGCTACGGCTACCCCGAGCGCGTCAAGGCCCGCCTCGACGAGGAGGCGGCCCAGAAGCGGGCCGACGAGCAGGCCGCGACGCCCGCCCGGCCCGGCACCGACGTGGGAACGCTCCAGCTCCCCGCCGACTCGCTCAGCTCCCTGATCCCGCACGTCGAGCAGGAGCGCGCCGCCGAGGCCCCGCTCGCCGCGCGGCCGAAGGCCGAATCCGACAAGCCGGCCAG
The DNA here is from genome assembly GCF_040298265.1 of Nonomuraea sp. NPDC001636. Lineage (NCBI taxonomy): Bacteria > Bacillati > Actinomycetota > Actinomycetes > Streptosporangiales > Streptosporangiaceae > Nonomuraea > Nonomuraea sp. NPDC001636. The sequence continues at coordinate 63,459 of NZ_JBEOZT010000030.1, read as the reverse complement.
GACCACGGCGTCCTCGCCTTCGGCGTCCCCCGCCGTGCCCTCCGCGTCCGCCTCGCCCGCGACGGGGGCGGCGCCCGTGCCGACGGCGGCGGCCGGGAGGTCGGGACAGAAGTCCAAGCACGCCAAGGCGACGACCGCCGACACCACGTCCGCCACCGCCGAGCCCCTTCCCACGCTCGTGGACGCCTCCTCGACCGGCTCGATGCCCGCGATCGGCTCCCCGTCGCTGGTCGGGTCCGCGCTGATCGCCGCGCTGGCGCTCGTCGCCCTGGCGAAGACCCGCCAGAGCCGCCTCCGCCCGGCGACCGCCTCGGCGAAGGCCGCCCGCGCACGCGCCGCCGCGACCCTCTCCGCAGGCGAAGGCGCCACCCTGAGCACCGCCGGCCTGAGCGTCACCTCGGCGGAGACCACCGCCGCGGGCGTCACCGCGGGCGTCTCTGCGGGCGTCTCTGCGGGCATCGCCGTGCCCATTGCGCTGCCTGTTCCCGTGCCCGTCGCCGTTCCCCTTCCCGGGACGCGTTCCAGGCGAGGCACCCACGCCGCCCCCTCGCGCCACCGGCGTCGCCGCCGTCCCGTGGAGACGCGCCACGAGCACACCCGCCCCTCCTCGCTGCGGACCACCGCCGAGCCCGCCGCCCCCTTCGAACTCACCGCCGCCCCTTCCGGCACGGCCTTCGAACGCGCGACCGTCTCGCCCGAGACCGGTCGGAGGGACCGCATCGAGCTCGACGCGGGCTCTTTCGAGGCCGGTCGGAGCCGCACCTTCGAGTTCGCCGCCCCCGTCCCCGAGTTCGGCCCGGCGGGCGGCGCCGAGGTCGCGGCCGGTGTGGACGCGTTCGAGCCGTTCACCGCCCGAACGGCCCCGCCGCGGCGGCTGGACAGCGCCTCGTTCCGGCCCGCCACCGACACGGCGCCCTTCGAGCCCATGTTCGACACCGGCCCAATGGTGCCGATCTCGCTCCCCCCGGCGACGAGCACGTTCAGCGCCTTCTCCCCCAGCCCCCGGCCGGGCGCCGAGGTGGCCGCCCGGACGAGGACGACGCCGCGGGCCGCCCAGGCGTCCGGGATCGGCGCGACGTACCAGGGCCGTCGCCGCCGCAGCGACCCGCACCCGGACGCGTCCGCCTCCGAGCACCCCTTCTTCATGGACGAGTTCACCGCCGATTCCGTCCCGCGCGGCCGCCGCCACCGTCGCGCCGGAACCGCCGCCGCCGGGGCCACGGTCTCGCAGCACCCGCGCGGCCTGCGCCAGGAGTCCGGCGGCACGACCACCATCGACGCCTTCGACGCCTTCGTCCAGGACGCCCCGCTGCGCGGCCGCCGTCACCGCACCCCCGGCCGGGAACGTCAGCCCGCCTGAGGACGGCCCGCCGGGGCGGGCCGGCCGGGTCAGGTCACGTCGTACTCGGCGGCGAAGGCGGCCAGGCGGGTGACCGCGTCCCGGCTGCGCGTCCACGGCCGGACGATCAGCCGTTCCACCCCCAGCTCCGCCCAGGCGGCCACCTCCCCGGGAGAGCCCAGCGCGTACGCGTGCGCCGTGACCGGCACCCCCGCCCCCAGCCGCGCCAGCTGCGGCCTGATGGACTCGATCGTGTGCGGCATGCTGATCCACCCGTCGCACAGCCGGGACGCCCGGCGCAGCGCCGCCGCCGACTCCCCGCCGGCCAGCACCGGCAGCCGCCCCTGCACGGGCTTGGGCTCGAAGGCGACCTCGGGGAACCGGTAGAACCGTCCGGAATGGGCGACCACGGGCTCGGTCCAGAGCCGCCGGACGATCTCGATGACCTCGTCCAGGCGGGCGCCGCGGGTCTCGAAGGGCAGCCCGGCCGCCACCCACTCCCCGCGGTACCAGCCCGCGCCCACGCCGCAGATCGCCCGTCCGTCCGACACCACGTCCAGGGTGGCGAAGGCGCGGGCCGAGACGAACGGGTGACGCAGCGCCAGCAGGTGGACGGCGGTGCCGAGCCGGACGCGGGTGGTGAGACCGGCCAGCCAGCACAGGTAGGCCGGGGCGTCGAACAGCGGGGTCGTCGGCTTGATGCCGGGGTCCTCGGTGCCCGGGTAGACGGCGAGCGACAGGTCGGTGGCGAACACCAGGTGCTCGGGCAGCCACACCGACTCGAACCCCAGCTCGTCGGCGGCCACGGCCACGTCCTTCCAGGCGTCCGGGTGCAGCAGGCCCAGCGGCACGCCGTACTTCACGGGTACCTCCGCAGGTCGCGGGCGCTCAGGCTGGCGCGGACGTGTTCGCGGTGGGCGGCGGCGGTGCCGTGCGCGGCCGACAGGGACCAGGCCCGCGCGAGCCAGAACCGCAGGTCCAGTTCCTCGGTGTAGCCGATCGCGCCGTGGGTCTGCAGGGCGACGCGGGCGGCCAGCGCCGCCGCCTCGCCCGCCGCGGCCTTGGCGGCGCTCGCGTCCCGTCCGGCCGTGGGCGCGTCCCGGTCGACGGACAGAGCCGCGCGGTGCACCAGCGGCGCGGCGAACTCGACGGCGACCGCCACGTCGGCGAGCCGGTGCCGGACGGCCTGGAAGGACCCGATCGCCGCGCCGAACTGCCTTCTGACCCCCGCATACGACACCGAGACCGCGAGCAGCTCCCGCGCGACCCCGATCAGCTGGGCGGCGGTCGCCACCGCGACGGCCCGCGCCGCGAGCGCCACCCGGTCCGCGCCGGACTCGGCACGTCCGGACGCTTCGAAGGCGACCTCGAACAACGGCCGGCACGGATCCACCCCCGGCACGGCGGTGAGCCGCGCCTCGTGCCCCGGCAGCACCCGCACCCCCTCCCCCGTACGCGCCACGACCAGCACGTCGGCGAGATCGGCGTCGGCCATGTACGCCTCCCCCGGCAGCAGCACCCCGACGCACACCCCGCCCGAGGCCAGCTTGGGCAGCCTGGGCGACAGGAACGCCGCCGCCACCGCCGTCTCGACCACCGGCCCCGGCAGGCAGGCCCGCCCGGTCTCCTCGACCGCGGGCAGCACGTCGGTCAGCCCGAGCCCGAGCCCGTCGAGCTCCGGCGGCAGCAGCAGCCCGAAGAACCCCAGCTCGGCCAGCCGGTCCCAGGCGGGACGGCGTTCGGTCCGCAGCGCGCCGGGCGGGCAGTGCGCCCGCAGCACGTCGCGGACGGTCGCCCCCAGGGCGAGTTGCTCGTCGGTGAAGGCGAAGTGCATGAGGGCGACTCCAGAGGGGTCATCGGGGCAGGCCCAGGACACGCTCGGCGATGATGTTGCGCTGGATCTCGTTGGTGCCCGCGTAGATGGGCCCGGCCAGCGAGAACAGGAAGCCGTCCAGCCAGGCCGTGCCGCCGGCGCGGTCGCCGAGCAGTTCCATGGCAAGCTCGTGCATGCGCAGGTCCAGCTCCGACCAGAAGACCTTGCCCATGCTGGCCGCCGCGCCGATCTCGGCCCCGGCCATGATCCGGCGGGCGGTGGCGAAGGTGTGCAGCCGGTACGCCTCGGCCGCCGTCCAGCAGCGCGCGGCCCGGTCGGCGAGGGCGGGGTCGGCGTCCAAGGCCAGGTCGAGGAGGCGGTCGGCGGTGGCGAGGAAGCGGCCGGGGCTGCGCAGGGTCAGGCCGCGTTCGGAGGAGGTGGTGGACATCGCGATCCGCCAGCCGTCGCCGGGCTCGCCGAGCACCATGGAGTCGGGCGCGAACACCCCGTCGAAGTGCAGCTCGGCGAACCCGGGCAGGCCGTCGAGCTGGGCGATCGGCCGGACGGCGACGTCGTCCAGGGGGAACAGGAAGTACGTCAGGCCCTTGTGCCGCGCGCCGGAGGTGCGGAAGAGGCCGAAGCCGTGGGAGGCGTGGGCGGCTCGGGAGCTCCAGGTCTTGTGCCCGTACAGGAGCCAGCCGCCGTCGGCGCGTTCGGCGCGGGCGGTGAGCGCGGCCAGGTCGCTGCCGGCCTCGGGCTCGGACCAGGCCTGCGCCCACACGTCCTCGGCCGTCGCCATCCGGGGCAGCCAGCGCCGCCGCTGCTCGGGGGTGCCGAAGCGCATGAGGCTGGGGGCCAGGAGGAAGATGCCGTTCTGGCTGACCCGGGCCGGGGCGCCGGCGGCCCAGTACTCCTCCTCGAAGATCAGCCACTCGATCAGGGACGCGGCCCGGCCGCCGTACTCGCGCGGCCAGGAGACGACCGACAGCCGCTCGCCGGCCAGCAGCGCCTCCCAGTCACGGTGGGCCTGGAAGCCTTCGCCGGTGTCCATCGGCGGGAGCCGCTCGGGCACGTGGGCGGCCAGCCAGTCGCGAACCTCGGCGCGGAAGTCCAGCTCGGCCGGGGAGAAGTCGAGATCCACGAAACCAAACTAGCGCACGCTTGGTCTACTGGCCAGGCCGCTGTCCGTCGGCCTGGTCCGGACGTCGTGCAGGGTCTTCTGCTCCGGCTTTCCACGCTCGACACCGACGCCGGGAGCGCGGTGCGGGTCATCGCCTACTTCGACTCGCTGGTGCGCGACCACGTCACCGTGCCCGTGCTGCTCGCGGCCACCGCGCGGCCGGCGCGACGCCCGGTCGGCCCGCACGACGCCACCGCCGGCCGGCGCCTCCGGACGGGCCCGGACGGCCGGGCCGCCGAGGCCCGGACACCGGGCGCCGGGAAGGGGGCCGGGGAAGGCCCCCCGGAGGGGGCGCGGACGAGGGAGCTGAGCGGCGGCCTGGGCAGCATGCGGCCGGGTTGCGGGCGATGGGGCACCGGGTGCGCACGGCCAGGATCGGCGACACCCAGGCCGCGCTGGTGGCCACCACCGCCAACGCCACCACCGCCAACGCCGCCACCACCGCTGACGCCGCCGCTGACGCCGCCGCTACAGGCGGTACGCCCGCCTGAGCGCGGCCAGCCGGGTCTCCCGCGCCCGCCTGCTCAGCGGGGTGTCGGGCACCATGACGTCGAACCCGTGGAACGCCCCCGGGTAGAGGTGGAACTCGGTGGACACCCCGGCCCGCGCGAGCCGCTGGGCGTAGTCGATGTCCTCGTCCCTGAACACCTCCAGCTCGCCCACGTCCACGAACGCGGGCGGCAGCCCCGACAGGTCCTCGGCCCGCGCCGGCGCCGCGTACGGCGGGACGTCCGGGCCGCCCGCCCGGTCGCCGAGCAGGGCGGACCAGCCGTAGAGGTTCGCGGCCCGGTCCCAGACCACGGCCTCGGTGAACTCCAGGCTCGACGGGGTGGTGTTGCGGTCATCGAGCATCGGGCAGATCAGCAGCTGGAGCACCACCTCGGGCCCGCCCCGGTCGCGGGCGAGCAGCACGGTCCCGGCGGCCAGCCCCCCACCCGCGCTGGCCCCGCCGACGGCCAGCCGGGCGGGGTCGATGCCCAGTTCCTCGGCGTTCTTGGCGGTCCACACCAGCCCCGCGTAGCAGTCCTCGACCGGCGCGGGGTGCGGGTGCTCGGGCGCAAGACGGTAGTCGACGGAGACCACGACGACGCCGAGCCGCTCGACGTACTCGATCATCGTGGCCTCGTCCCCCTCGGGCATGCCGACGATCATGCCGCCGCCGTGGATCCAGTAGAGGCCGGGCCGGCCGGCGCCGTCCTGCGCGGGGCGGTAGACGCGGACCCGGACGTCCGGTTCGCCGTCGGGGCCGGGGACGTGGCGGTCCTCGATCCGCACCTCGGTCTCGGCGGGCGGCGCCGCGGCCAGCATCGCGTGGATCTGGGCCCGGTACCCGGCCAGCTGCTCCGCGTCGAGCGCCGTCACGTCGAAGGCGGGGAAGGGCGCGCTCTCCAGGGCGGCACGCAGGTCCGGATCGAGGTTGGGGTGGAACGCCATGAGGACTTCCTTCCACGGAGGGGGCTTGCCGTACCCCTCGATGGTCGGATCTCGCGCGACGGCGCCGCAACCGCCATCCGGCTGCCGTTGCGCGCGCGACGCCCGCCGTCCGGCGACCTCGGGCCGGGGATCGACCGGAGGGCAGCCGGGTTGGCCGGGGTCAGCCGGAATCAGCCGGGGTCAGCGGGGGTCAGCGGGTCAGCTCAGCAGGGCGACGACCTGTTCGGCCAGGGGCGCGGCGCTGGCCGGGTTCTGGCCGGTGACCAGCCGGCCGTCCACGACGACCTGCGGCTGCCAGTCGGGGGCGGGCTCGTGCCGGGCGCCGCGCCCGGTCAGCGCGTCGGCCAGCAGGAACGGCACCACCCCTGCCACGCCGCGTGCGGTCTCCTCGCTGTTGGTGAAGGCGGCCACCCGCCGGCCGTCCACCAGGTGGGAGCCGTCGGACAAGGTCAGGCCGACCAGCGCGGCCGGGCCGTGGCAGACCGCCGCGACCACGCCGCCGCGCTCGTAGATGTCGCGGCCGACCCGGGCCACGTCGGGGTCGGCGGGGAAGTCCCACATGGTGCCGTGGCCGCCGGCGTACAGGACGGCGTCGTAGGCCGAGGCGTCCACGCCGGAGAGGGGGGCGGTGTCCTCGTCCAGGCCGGTGGCGAGGAAGGCGGCCTGCGCCGGGTCGTCCGGGTCGTGGCCGTCGCGCGGGGGCCGGCCGCCGGCGATGCTGGCGACGTCCACCTCGAAGCCGGCCTTGGTGAAGATCTGCCAGGGATGGGCCGCCTCGGGGACGTAGTATCCGGTACGCTCCACGCCGCCGAGGTCGTCGTGGCTGGTCAACACGATCAGGATGCGCTTGCTCATGCCTTCGAGCATGGCCGGGAAAGCCCATCAGCCACAAATAGCGAAATGTCGGTCGTGCCATCAGAATAGTGATGTGTCATCTCTCTCGCTGGACCTGCTGCGGACCTTCCTCGCCGTCCACAGGACCGGCTCCATCACCGCCGCCGCGCAGACACTCGGCCTCTCGCAACCCGCGGTGACCGCCCAGGTCAAGACGCTGGAGGCGACGCTCGACCGGCCGCTGTTCGACCGGCTGCCGCGCGGCGTCGCGCCCACCCCCGCCGCCGACGAGCTGGCCCGCCGGGTGGCCCCCGCCCTCGACGCGCTGGAGGAGGTGGCTGGCGCGGAGCTGCCCTCGGACGAGGCCGTGCACCTGGGCGGCCCGGCCGAGTTCCTGTGCGAGGAGGTCATGCCGATGCTCGCCCCGCTCGTCCGCGACGGGCTGCGCCTGCGCACCACCCTCGGCCTGGCCGACGACCTGCTGGCCGACCTCGCGGCCGGACGGCTCGACCTGGTGCTGTCCACGATCCGGCCCCGGGTGCGCGGCATCCAGGCGGACCCGGTCTACGACGAGGAGTTCGTCCTGGTGGCGGCGCCGTCCGTGGCCCGCGGGCTGCCGCCCGGCCGGGTCGGGCCCAAGGAGCTGGCCGCGGTGCCCGTGGTGGCCTATGCCGAGGAGCTGCCCATCGTGCGCCGCTACTGGCGGGCCGTCTTCGGGCGGCGGCCGTCGATGGCCGCGCAGGTCGTCATCCCGGACCTGCGCGGCGTGCTGAGCGCGGTGCGGGCCGGCATGGGCGTGTCCGTGCTGCCCGCGTACCTGTGCCGGCGCGACCTGGCCGAGGGCACGCTGGTCGTGCTGGCCGAGCCGGCGGAGCCGCCGATCAACACCGGCTACCTGGCCGTACGGTCGGGGGCACCGGCCAGGCCGGCCGTGGGGCGGGTGCGGGCCCACCTGCTGGCGGCGTTCCGGGCGGCGCCGCCGTACTGAGGACGAAGGTGGATGACGGGCGATCACCTTGGGCATGCTGGGCACATGTGTCATTCCACCGACAGCCGGCCGCCCGCCCCGCCGATCCGGGGCGAGGTGGCGGCGCACGAGCAGATCACGCTGACCTCCGCCGACGGCACCCGCTTCATGGCCTACCGGGCCGACCCGGCCGAGCCGAACGGCCGCGGCGTGGTGATCATGCCGGACGTGCGCGGCCTGCACCCGTTCTACCGCGACCTCGCGGTGCGCTTCGCCGAGGCCGGGTTCCGCACGATCGCGATCGACTACTTCGGCCGCACCGCCGGGACCGACGACCGGGGCGACGACTTCGACTACATGCCCCACGTCGACCAGCTCAAGCTCGACCAGGTGCAGGCCGACGCGGCGGCGGCGACCGCCGAGCTGGCCGCCGGCGGCCCGGTGTTCACGGTCGGCTTCTGCATGGGCGGCGCCCTGTCGTGGCGTCAGGGCGCGGAGGGCAACGGCCTGGCCGGGAGCATCGGCTTCTACGGCGCGCTGCGCTTCATCGACGAGCCGAAGACCGGCCCCGGCGCGCCGCTGCTGCTGCTCAGGGGCGGCGCCGACAAGGTGTCGAGCCCGGAAGAGTTCGACGCCTACACCGCGGCGCTGGACCGGGTGGGCACCGAGCACGAGACCCACGTCTACGAGGGCGCGCCCCACTCCTTCTTCGACCGCTCGTTCAAGGAGTGGGAGGACATCTGCCAGGACGCCTGGCGCCGCATCCTGTCCTTCACCGAACGGCACTCAGCCTAGGTAGGCGGCCCGCACCACCGGATCGTCCCTGACCCGCGCCGGCGTCCCGGACGCGATGACCCTGCCCAGGTCCAGGACGACGATCCGGTCGCAGATCTCCATGACGAAGCCCATGTCGTGCTCGACCAGCAGCACGGTGGTGTCCAGGGACCTGACGACCGCGCCGAGCCGGGCGGTCTGGGCGGCGTCCAGGCCGGAGGTGGGCTCGTCCAGCAGCAGGAGCCGCGGACGGTCGGCCAGCGCGCGGGCCAGCTCGACCATCCGGCGCTGCCCGACCGGCAGCGCGGCGGCGTACGCGTCGCGCAGCGGCGTGAGCCCGCACAGGTCGAGCACCTCGGCCACGCGCGCGCCGCGCTCGCGCTCGATCCGCCGCCGGCCCGGCCACCCGGCCAGGTCGGCGGCCAGTCCGCCGCCGCCGCCGTGCCAGTCGAGCGCGGCCAGCACGTTCTGGGCCACGGTGAGCCGGCCGAACACCTGCGTGCGCTGGAACGTCCTGCGCACGCCGGCCCTGGCCCGCCGGAGCGCGGACACGCCGGTCAGGTCGCGCCCGTCCAGCATGACGCGGCCCGCGACCGGCCTGCGCAGCCCGGACACCACGTCGAACAGCGTGGTCTTGCCCGCGCCGTTCGGCCCGATCACGCCGCAGACCTGGCCCGGCCCGGCCTCGAACGACACGCCGTCCAGCGCCCTGACGCCGCCGAAGGCCACGGACACGCCCTGCACCGCCAGCATTCACCTCACCCCCAGGTAGGCGGCGGTCAGCCGGTCGCCGTCCACCTCCGAGCGGGGGCCCGTCCAGGTGACGGCGCCCAGCCGCATGAACGCGACCCGGTCGGCGAGAGCCAGCGCCTCGGTCGCCTTCTCCTCGACCAGCAGCAGCGCCACGCCCCGGTCGCGCAGCTCGGCGAAGACGTCGAACACCTGCCGCACCACGAGCGGGGCCAGGCCGAGCGAGGGCTCGTCGGCGATCAGCACCCGCGGCGGGCGCACCAGGGCCGGGGCCAGCGTGAGGAGCTGCTGCTCGCCGCCCGACAGCGCGCCCGCGGCCACCGTACGGCGGGCCGCGAGCTGCGGCAGGCGCCGGTAGACCGGCTCCGGATCGTCCAGCCAGGTACGCAGGTTCTCCTCCACGGTGAGCCCGGGGAACACGCCCCGCCCTTCGGGGGCCAGCAGGACGCCGGCGCGCGCCCGCCGGTGCGCCGGCCAGGCGGTGACGTCCACGCCGTCGAGCAGGATCCGGCCGCCGGTCACCGGCAGGTCCCCGGCGGCGACGGCGCACGCGGTGGACTTGCCCGCGCCGTTCGCGCCGAGCAGCGCCACCACCTCGCCGGGCCGCACCTCCAGCCGCACCCCGCGCAGCACGGTGCAGTCGGCGTAACCCGCCACGACGTCCTCCAGCACGAACAGCGGCCCACCGGGCCCGCCGCCGCCAGTCGAAGGCGCGGCAGGCGTGCCGGAAGAAGCGGTGGAGAAAGCGGCCGAAGAAGCGGCGGGGAGGCGGCGGGCGCGGCGGCGATGGCGGGCCTCGGCGAGCTGGGTGAGCACGCCGTCCGGATGCCGGGCCAGGATCATGCCGCCCGCGCCGAACAGGATCGACCCGACGTGCGCGGACACGTCCCAGGTCGCCAGCAGTTCGGGCACGGCCACCGCGACCAGCCCGCCGAGCACCGCACCGCCGACCCTGCGCACGCCCTGCAGCACCACCACGGCCAGCCAGACGAACCCGGCGAACGCCGGCAGGTCGGTGGCCGTGACCGACCCCTTGGAGATCGCGAACAGCACCCCGCCGAGCCCGGCGATCGCCGACGCCAGCACGAACAGCACGATCTTGGCCCGCGGCGCGGACAGCCCGGAGGTGACGGCCGCCGCGGGCGCCGACCGCACGGCGAGCACGGCCCGTCCCGACGCCGACCGCTCCAGGTTGCGCACCAGCAGCGCCACCAGCCCGATCAGCGCCAGCAGCACGGCCACCCGCACCCGCGGGTCGGAGGTGTCGGCGAAGCCGAGCCCGAGCGCCGGCAGCGCCCATCCGATGGTCCCGTTGCTGAAGGCGTCCACCTGGAACAGCACCTGGTCGGCCAGCAGCGCCAGGGCCAGCGTGGCCAGCGTCAGCACCCGGCCGCCCAGCCGCAGCGCGGGCAGCGCCACGACCAGCCCGACGGCCCCCGCGGCGGCCACCCCGAGCAGGATCGCCACGCCGAACGGCAGCCCGGAGGCGAACGCCCACCCGCAGGTCAGCGCCGCCATGGCGGCGAAGGCGGCCTGCGCCAGGTTCACCATGCCGCCGATCCCGGTCACCACCACGAACGAGCAGAAGATCAGCGCCAGCACCAGCCCCTGGGCCGCGACGCCCACGTAGTACTCCGGCCCGAGCAGGGCGAAGGCCGCCAGCGTGGCCAGGCCCGCGGCCCACGGCAGCCGCCTGCGCCAGGCCGGCACCCCGGCCAGGTGGTCGGGCGGCGGGACGTCCTCGGCGGCGCTGCCCGCCACCCGCTCCCGCGACCGGTTCAGCAGCAGCAGCCCGGCGAACAGCAGGATCACCGGCACGGCGGTGCGCAGCCCGGTGACCTCCTCCAGGAAGTCGGTGTACCCGGCGACCAGGTTCTGCACGACGCCGAGCGCGAGCCCGGCGGCGAACGTCCAGGGGATCGAGCGCAGCCGCCCGAACACCGCCGCCGTCGCCGAGGCGAACAGCAGCACCGTGTACGCCGTCGCGTCCAGCCCGAGCACCGGCGCCGCCAGCACCCCGGCCAGCCCGGCGAGCCCCGACCCGAGCATCCAGGCCAGCGCCGAGGTGGCGTCGGCGTCGATGCCCCGGAGCGTGGCCAGGCGGCGGCGGTCCACGGAGGCGCGCATGCGCAGCCCGTACGGCGTGTGCCGCAGGAAGGCCCACAACCCCGCCGCCGCGACGGCCGAGAAGGCGAAGGTGATGAGCTGGTCGGTGTCCAGCCGCACGCCGAGCGGGTCGAGCGACACGGCCGGATGGGGGCCGACGCCGCGCGGCAGCGAGGTGGCGTCCGTGGCGGGCAGCCCGGCCAGCTCCACGGCCAGCAGGCCGAGCGCGGGCAGCGCGATCGTGAGCCCGATGGTGGCGACGATCTGCGCGGTCTCCCCCGCCTGGGCGAGCCCGCGGAACATGGCCCGGTGCAGCAGGTAGCCGAGCGCGGGCGCGAACAGCCCGGCCGCCACCACCGCCGACAGCCAGGCGGGCAGCCCGGCGGCGGCGGTGAGCTCGTAGAACACCAGGGCGGCCAGGAAGCCGACGGCGCCGTGGGCGAAGTTGAACACCCCGGTCGCCGCGTACGACAGGGTCAGGCCGGAGCCCATGATCGCGAAGACGGCCCCGGTGACCAGGCCGCTGAGCACGTACTGGAGGATCATTTCAGCGGCACGTTGTCGAAGCAGGCCATTCTCCTGGCCACCTGGAAGGCCCCGCCCTCCAGTTTGACCAGGGCGCCGCAGCCGTTCGGCTCGCTGTGGTCCCGCGGGTAGCGGATGCGGCCGAACCCGGGGTTCTCGTAGAGGTAGTCGCCGTTGGCGGTGGCCAGGAACTTCTCCCTGGTCAGGTCCTTGCCGGTGCGCTTGAGGACGTCGAGGAAGATGTCGGCGGCCCAGTAGCCGATCGCCAGGTGCTGGGTGAGCGCGGTGCCGGGGGCCACCTGCTCGACGTCCTTCTTGAGCTGGGCGATCTCGGGGGCCGGGGACTCGAACGGCTCGAACATGGGCGCGGCGATCACGCCGTCGAGCGCCTGCGCGCCGGCCGGGTCCTTGAGGATGGCCAGGTCGTAGCTGGTGGCGTCGGTGAGCACGCCCTTGTACCCGGCCCGCTTGAGCGCCGCGTAGAGCCCGACGTTGAACTTGGTGCCGGCGATCACGGAGACGACGACGTCCGGGGCCTTGCCGCCGTCCGAGGTCATGATCTTGTTGACGTACGGGAGCCAGTCGGGGGGCGGGGCGGCGGCCGGCAGGCCGGAGTTCACGCCGGCCAGCTCGAACCCGGCCGCGGTGAACGACTGGGAGATGGTCGTGCCGCCGTACTTGCTGCCGCTGGAGTCGCTGGTCTGCACGTAGACGCTCTTGCCGGCGGCGCCGCCGAGCAGGTCGGCCATCTGCCTGCCCCACCACGTCTGGGAGCCGGCGCCCTGCTTGGGGGCCAGGCAGCCGTTGTAGCCGAACCCGGTCCTGGTGCCGCACCACTGCGGCCCGGTGGCCCAGCCGAACCAGGGCACGCCCTGCTGTTCGAGGAAGGCCGCGCCGCCGAAGTTCGGGGCGTGCACCGGGACCAGGGCGAACACCTGGTCCTTCTGGACGAGTTTCTTCGCCGCCGCATCGCCCTTGGCCGCGTCCTGGGCGTCGTCCTCGGCGCCGATGAAGTCGATCTTCCGGCCGTGCACGCCGCCCTCGGCGTTGGCGCGGGCGAACCTGGCCTTCGCCCCGATCTCGGCGTCCCTGGTCGAGTAGCCGCTCGCGCTGGTCTTGGTCAGCACGCCGCCGATCTTGATCGTGGTGTCCGTCACTCCCGCGCCCGACTGGGCCGCGCCGGTCTGCTGGGCCGCGCAGCCGGCGACGAGCAGCGTCAGGGTGAGCGCCGCCGCGCCCCGCCGTACCATGTTGTTCTCCTCGCGACTCGGCCTAGCGCTCGCTTGGTTTCGCTGAGCGTAGATTTGCCGGGAAGGGGTGTCAACGGCCTACCGAGCAACCGCTTGCTCGCAGGCGGCGCGCCGGGCTAGCGTGGGCGCATGCTGATGCGCGCGGCCGTGCTGACCGGGTTCCACGCCCCCATGGAGATCCGCGACGTCGAGATCGACGACCCCGGCCCCGGCGAGGTGCGCGTCCGGATCAGGGCCTCGGGCGTGTGCGGCTCCGACCTCAAGGCCATCGACGGCAAGAGCCCGGTGGTGGCCGCGCCGCCGTTCATCCTGGGGCACGAGAGCGCGGGCGTGGTGGAGAGCGTCGGCGCGGGCGTCACCTCCGTCAGGCCGGACGACCACGTCATCATCGCCATGAGCGGCCCCTGCGGGCGCTGCCGCCACTGCGGCTCCGGCCGCTTCCACCTGTGCTCGGGCCCGCAGCGGCTGCCGACCATCATGGGCGGCCCGCCCAGGGTCACCCTCGACGGCCGGGAGACCCGCCGCTTCATCGGCATCGGCTCGTTCGCCGAGTACGCGGTGGTCGCCGAGGCCATGTGCGTCAAGATCGCCAAGGACGCGCCCTTCGCCGCCATGTGCCTGCTGGCCTGCGGCGTGGTCACCGGCGTGGGCGCCGTCCTCAACGTGGCCGAGGTGCCGCCGGGCGCCTCGGTCCTGGTGGTCGGCTGCGGCGGCGTGGGGCTCAACGTCATCCAGGGCGCGGTGCTCGCCGGCGCCACCACGATCATCGCCGCGGACGTGGCCGAGGGGAAGCTCAAGCTGGCCGAGCGCTTCGGGGCCACCCACCTGCTCACCGCCGGCGACCTGCCCCGCCAGGTGGGCGCGCTGGTCCGCGGCGGCGTCGACTACGCCTTCGACGCGACCGGCGTGCCCGGCGTGCTGGCCGAGGCCTTCGCCGCCACCCAGCCGGGCGGGACCACGGTCATGGTCGGCAGCCCGCCCCAGGGCCACCCCATGGCGCTGGACACCGGCCTGCTGTTCTCCTCCCGCCGCCTCATGGGCACCCAGGGCGGCGACGCCGCGCCGCACCGCGACCTGCCCATGCTGGCCGCCCAGTACCTTCGTGGCCGCCTCGACCTCGACGGCCTGATCACCGAACGCCTCCCCCTCGACCAGATCAACGAGGCCGTCGCGCACGTCCGCCAGGGGACGGTCGCCCGCACGGTCATCACGTTCTGAGGCGCTATTCTCGTTTTCTTTGGAATAGTGGAGGTTGTCCCATGTCGTACCCCCAGCAGCGCTACCTCGGCGAGACCGGCCAGATCAGTGCCACCCTGCGCCCTGCGGACAACGGCCCCGACCTGTCGATGGCGACCGGCACCCGCGTCCACTACCTGGGCACGGGCGGCTCGACGAACGGCGCCTACGGCCTGTACCGCTGGGAGATGGGCCCGCGTCCCGGCGGCGCGTCCCCGCACTTCCACCGGACCATCACCGAGTCGTTCTACGTGCTGACCGGCACCGTCCAGCTCTACGACGGCGACAAGTGGGCCGACGGCCGCCCCGGCGACTTCCTGCACGTGCCCGAGGGCGGCGTGCACGCCTTCCGCAACGCCTCGGGCGAGCCGGCCTCGATGCTGGTGCTCTTCACGCCGGGCGCGCCGCGCGAGGCGTACTTCGAGGAGCTGGCCGAGATCACCCACAGCGGCCGCGAGCTCACCCCCGAGGAGTGGACCGAACTCTGGCTGCGCCACGACCAGTACGCGGTCTGATGGCGGATTTCCCCGAAGAGCCCGTCTACCGGCACCTGGCCCGCGTCGGCAAGGCGCTGGCCAGCCCGGTGCGGCTGCGCCTGCTCGACGTGCTCGACCAAGGCGAGCGCACGGTCGAGGAGCTGGCCCGGGCGGCGGGCGTGCCGGTCAAGAACACCTCGGCCCAGCTCCAGCACCTGCACGCGGCCCACCTGGTGACCAGCCGCCGGGACGGCACCCGGGTCCGCTACCGGCTGGCCGACGAGCAGGTCTCGCGCTTCCTGGGCGACCTCCAGCGGTTCGCCCACGACCGGCTGTCCGGCCTGCGCGAGGCGGTGCGGGAGCACCTGGGCGACCTGTCCGGCGTCACGGCCGACGAGCTGGCCGCCAGGCTGGCCGACCCCGGCACGGTGGTCGTCGACGTCCGGCCGGCCGCCGCCTACGCCAAGGGGCACGTGCCCGGCGCGATCTCGGTGCCCCTGGACGACCTGGCGGGCCGCCTGGCGGAGCTGCCGTCGGACGCCCGGGTCGTGGCCTACTGCGGCGGGCCGTACTGCGTGCTCTCCCCGCAGGCCGCACGCCTGCTGCGCGAGCGCGGCCTCGACGCCCGCCCGCTGGACGGCGGCCTGATCGGCTGGCGGCGTGCCGGGCACGAGGTCGTGCGGGAGCGTACTGTGAGCGGGTAATCGCCCACAGTGAGGGAGGTCCGCATGCTCGCCAGAGGAGCCGTCGCGGCCGGCCTGCTCGCGGTCGTGACCGTGGGCGGCGCCGGCCCCGCGCAGGCCCGCTTCCGCTACGACTTCCGCAGCCGCGAGGTGGTCATCTGGAGCGAGCCTAAGGACGGCGCCGCCCAGCTCGGCGTGGGCCGTCCCGGCGACGGCTTCGACTCCGACCGGTCGGAGGAGCACGAGCTGTTCCGCTGCGACGACGCCTTCGACAGCACCCTGTGGCACCACGGCACCGACGCGGCCACCGGCGTCGTCGGGTGGGTGCCGGCCTGCCACCTCGACGACCCCGACTGACCGGCCGGCCACCTCGACGCCCACCGGCTTGCCGGTCGCCGGCGGGGTCAGCGCCCGGCGCCCACCGGCTCCTGCGCGCGCTCGCGGCGCGGCTCCGGCTCGTCCTCCTCGTGCCCCTCGACCGACAGGTTCGGCAGCAGCCGGTCCAGCCAGCGCGGGCACCACCAGTTCGCCCGGCCGAGCAGCACCATCGTGGCCGGCACGAGGAAGCCGCGGATGACGGTCGCGTCCACCGCGATGGCCACGGCCAGCCCGACGCCGAACGTCTTGACCATCGCGTCCGGGTAGGCGATGAACGCCACGAACACCGCCACCATGATGAGGGCGGCCGAGGTGATGACCCGGCCGGTCGAGCCGAGGCCCTCGGCCACCGCCCGGCTGTTGTCGCCGTGCCGGGCGTGGGCCTGGCGCACCGCCGTCAGCAGGAACACCTCGTAGTCCATCGACAGGCCGAACAGCACCGCGAACAGCATGAGCGGCACGTAGCTCTCGATCGGCACGGAGAAGAACAGCGTCTGGAGGTAGGAGGAGTCCATCGGGGCGTCCATGCCGACCAGGCCGCTGCCGAGGCCGATCGAGAACACCAGCGCGAGCGCGCCGAACGCGGCCCCCAGTGACACCAGGTTCATCACGGCGGCCTTGACCGCGACGACGGGCGCGCGGAAGGCGAACAGCAGGAGCAGCGCGCTGAGCAGCACGACCACGCCGATGACCAGCGGGGTGCGCTCGTTCATGCGGTCCCCGGCGTCGGTCAGCCCGGCCACCTTGCCGCCGACGTGCACCTGGACGCCCGGGATCGAGATGGCCCTGACCTCCCTGACCACCTCGGCCGCCTTCGGGTCGCTCGGCGCGTAGTCGCTGATCGTCTGGAGCAGCACCGAGCGGCCGGAGTCGTTCACCTTCGGGTCCGACACGTGGGCGACCCCGTCGACGCGGGCGACCTCGTCGGCGAGCCGCTTCACGGTGGCGTCCCCGGCGCCGGAGACCTGCTCCGGCAGCTCGGCGACCACGATCAGCGGGCCGTTGCTGCCGGGGCCGAAGGCCGTGGCCATCAGCTCGTACGCGCGCCGCCCGGCCGAGTCCTTGGCCGCGTACCCCTCGTCCAGGGGGCCCAGTTGCAGCGCGAGCGCGGGCGCGGCCAGCGCGCCGAGCACGAGGACGCTGCCGAACAGCACCCGCCACGGCCGGCGCGCCACCCACGCGCCGAGCCCGGCCCAGCCGGCGCCCCCGCCGCGGGTGGACGACCGCCCGCGCACCAGCGGCACCTTGAGCGCGTTGACGCGGTGGCCGAGCAGCCCGAGCAGGGCGGGCACGAGGGTGACCGAGGTCAGCACGGCGAAGACGACGGAGATGCCGGTCACCCAGCCGAGCGTGCTCAGCAGCGGGAACCCGGCCAGCATCAGCGCGCTCAACGCGATGATCACCGTGCCGCCGGCGAACACGACGGCCCCGCCCGAGCTGGAAACCGTCCGGCGTACGGACTCCACCACCGGCACGCCGTCGGCCAGCAGCTTGCGGTGGCGCGACAGCAGAAACAGCGCGTAGTCGATGCCGACGCCGAGCCCGATCATCGTGGACATGATCCCGGCCTGCTTGGGCATGTCCACGACGTAGCCGAGCAGGCCGATCACGCCGAGCCCGGTCGCGACGCTGACCAGCGCGGCGAAGATCGGCACCATCGCGGCGACCAGCGTCCCGAACGCGAAGACCAGCACGAGCAGCGCGCAGACCACGCCGATGATCTCGCTCGGCCCGGTCTTGATCTCCTTGCTCGCCGGGTTGGAGTCGGCGGCGGGCACCACTTCCAGCCCGGCGTCCCTGGCCGGGGCCGCGGCGTCGGACAGGGCCTGGGTGTCCTCGCCCACCTTGTCGGGGTCGTTGCCCTGCATCTTGACGGTGATCACGCCGATCTGCAGGTTCGAGGCGATGCCGCCCATCCGGTAGGGCGTGTCCACCTGGACGACGTGCGGCATCGTGCGCATCGCGGCCACCGCGCGCTCGACGGCCTGCTTGCGCGGTTCGTCGGTGAGCTTCCCGTCCGCGGAGTACAGGAGGAGCTGCACGGTTCCGCCGGTGGCGTAGCCGGGGCCGAAGCCCTCCTTCATCAGGTCGTGCGCGCGCTGCGCGTCGGTGCCCGGGATGGAGGCGTCGTTGCTGACCGGGCTGCCGAGCGCGAGGCTCGCGCCCATCAGGCCCGCGGCCAGGACCACCCATAAAGCCAGCACGATCCGCCCGTGCCGCGCGCACCAGCCACCCAGCCGACCAAGAAACCGCGTCATCGTCTCGCCCCTGCCCGACGGCCGTCCTGTACGGTCGTACAGGACTACGATAAAACGGAAGGCATCGGAAATTCCGGATCCCGTGGGAAATGAGACGATGACCACACCCGACGACACGCGCTCCCGGATCCTGGCGGCCGCGCGCGAGCTGTTCGCCGAGCGCGGCTACGCGGGCACCTCGCTGGCCGACATCGCCGCCGCGGTCGGGCTGACCAAGACCGCCGTCGCCTACCATTTCCACCCCAAGGACCGGCTGGCCTCCGAGCTGCTCTCGCCCGCCGCGGCCGAGATGATCACACTGCTCGACACCGAACACCCGGACCGCAAGGCGTTCGTCGAGGCCCTGGCCGTCTTCGCGGTGCGGCACCGCGCGGTGATCCGCCTGTTCATGGAGGACCTGGCGGCCGACGACAGCCAGCCGCCCGGCTCCGAGCGCGCGGTCGTCGGCACGTTCAGGGACGAGATCTTCGCCAAGCTCGCCGGCGAGAACCCGGGCCCCGAGGCCAGGGTCAGGTGCTGGGCGCTGCTCGGGGCCCTGCAGTGGGGCGTGGTCAAGACCATGGACCTGCCGGAGGACCAGGTCACGGCGGTCATGCTGGAGTCCGCGCTGGCCTTCTGACGGCTTCCCCCGCCGCGTCGCCGTTCCCTCCCCACCGCTTCCCCGCCGCTTCCCTGCCGCTTCCGGGCGCGACGGCGGCGGCTACAGGCCGGTGGAGGGGTCGGTGGCGGGGCCGGTCGGGGTCTGCGTGGGCTCGTCGGGGCCGGGGCCGCCGGACTGGCCGACGACGCCGACCGTGATCACCACCACGTCGCCGGGCGCGGCGCAGGCGCCCGGGTTCAGGCTCTGGCTCAGGACGGTGTCCGCCTTGGCGTCGTCGTCCACGACCTGCGTGCGGGACCGTACCGTGAAGCCGGCCGCGACCAGGTCGGCCCGGCCGTCGGCGCGGGACCGCCCCACCACGGACGGCACCTCCACGCCCCGGCGGGCCACCGTGAGCGCCACCGTCGCGCCGCCCGGCAGGCGCGCGCCGGCCTCCGGCCGCGTCGCGAGGACCTGGCCGTCCGGCTGGTCGGAGCAGGCCCGGGTGACCGTCCCCGCCGCGAGCCCGGCGGCGGTGAGCGCCGCCTCGGCCGCCTTGCGCTGCCGCCCGACCACGGACGGCACCGGCACCCCCGCCGACACCTCCAGCGCGACCGCGCCGCCCCGGCCCACCACCGTGCCGGCCGCCGGACGGCTGCCCAGCACCCGGCCGATCTCCCGTGGCGAGTCGGTCCTGGTGACCGCGCCGACGGCGAGTCCGGCCTGCTTGAGCGCCTTGACCGCGTCGGCCCGGTCCAGGCCGGTCAGCGGCGGGACCACGACCGTCACCGGCCGCCCGGCCGTCGGCTCACCGGCCGGTCCGCCGGTGGGCTCGACGGCGGGCGCGACAGTGGGCACGACAGTGGGCGCGACAGTGGGCGCGACGGCGGGCACGCGCTGCCGCTCCGCCGGCTTCCCGCCCGGCCGCGAGGAGACGTGCGCCGAACGCGCCGAGCTCGGCGGGTTCGGCGGCAGCACGGACGCCTGGCCGGAGCGGTGGCCGTTGAGCGCGGGCACGATCACGGTGAGGACGACCGCGGTCACCAGCAGCGCCGCGCACACCGCCACGACCGCCTGCACCCACCCGGCCCCGCGCCCCCGGCCCTGGCGGTCCGGCGCGCCGGTGCCTGCCCGCGTCCGCAGGCCGGCCGGCGGGCCGGCCTCGTCCGGCGTCCGCGGGTCTCGCGGGGGCGTCTCGACCGGCGTCGTCGGGCCCGGCGGGGTCGTCGGGCCGGTGGACGTGAACGGTTCCGGGCCGGCGCCCGTCCGCGGGCGCAGGTGGTAGGCGCCGGCCACGCCGGTGACCTCGGGCTCGGCCAGCGGCACGGGCGGACGTTGCCCCGGGACCAGCGGCACGTCGTCGTGCCCATGGTCCGGCGCGTCCGGCTCGC
Source organism: Nonomuraea sp. NPDC001636 (assembly GCF_040298265.1). Classification (NCBI taxonomy): domain Bacteria; kingdom Bacillati; phylum Actinomycetota; class Actinomycetes; order Streptosporangiales; family Streptosporangiaceae; genus Nonomuraea; species Nonomuraea sp. NPDC001636. Next base: position 43,485 of record NZ_JBEOZT010000030.1, on the reverse strand, counting down.
CCAGCAGCGCGAGCAGCAGTTCCCTGCTGGAGGGCCGGTTCCTGACGTCCTTGTCCAGGCAGGCGGCGACCAGCACCCGCAGCCGCCCGTCCAGCCGGCCCAGCTCGGGCGGCGCGGTCAGGATGCGGTGCAGCACCGGCGCCACCGAGTCCTGCCCGAACGGCGCGCTCGCGTTGGCCGCGAAGCACATCGTCGCGCCCCAGGAGAAGACGTCGGCCGCCCCGGTCACGGCCGAGGCGGTGATCTGCTCGGGAGCCATGTACGCCGGCGTGCCCACGCCCCTGTTCGTCACCGTGGCCGCCGCGTCCAGCGCCCTGGCCAGGCCGAAGTCGATCACCCGCGGCCCGTCGGGCCCGAGCAGCACGTTCTGCGGCTTGAAGTCCCGGTGCACGATGCCCGCCCGGTGGATCGCGGCCAGCGCGGTCGCGGTGCCGACCGCCAGCCGCTCCAGCGCGCCGCCGTGCCGCGGCCCGGTCAGCGAGACCTCCCGGTGCAGCGAGGGCCCGTCGACGTACTCGCTGACGATGTACGGCCGGCCCTCGTCGAACCCGGCGTCGATCACCTGGGCCGTGCAGAACCTCGCCACATGCTTGGCCAGCTCCACCTCCCGCAGGAACGCCCCTTGCTCGTCCCCCACGGGCCCGTGCAGCAGCTTGACCGCGTACCTCTCGCCGCTTCGCGAACCGAGGAACACCGCGCCCTGTCCGCCCTCACCCAGCCGCCCGGCGAGCTCGTACTCGCCGAGTCTGTGCGGGTCCCCCGTTCTCAGCGGCTGCGCCGTCGGCACGGGGCGCCTCCCCTCGCCGCCACCCCTTCTTGCTCTCCACTGAAGGCAACGGGCGGCGTTCAGTCAACAGTGTGCACGGCAATCGCCGCCTGACCGTGACACAGCCGGTCAGGAGGCACGGGAGAGCCGGCCCGAGTACATGACGGCGCCGGTGTCGGACCGGGTCACCTTGACCTGGAACCGGTTGGGGTCGTCCGAGGGGACGATGCGGACCGTCCCGGCGTGGCACGCCTGGCCCTTGACCTGGCCGAGGGCGAACACGACGGCGCTCCTGGTGGGGGCGAGCCGGCCGGAACAGTGCAGGTCGGCGCCCCAGCGCATGGTGGATCCGCCGTCGGCGCGCAGGCGCAGCTCGACCGGGAAGACCCGGCCGGCCGTGGGGTGCTCGGCCGATCCCGTCCAGGTGCCGTCCAGGCCGGGTGCTTGGGACGCGCGCAACCAGAACACGAAACCGGCGATCCCCATCGCGACCCCGGCCACCGCCACGACCACCTGCCACCTCCGCCACGACCTCCGCCCCACGACGGCGGGCGTCCCTCCGGAGGGAGCGAAGAAGGGTCCCCCGGCCGCTACCGCGAGTGTCCCTTCGGGAGGAGGGGAGGCCGCTCCCCCGGCCGCGACGGCGGGCGTCCCTCCGGGGGGTGAGGGCGCGTCGGCGGGCGCCCCTTCGAGAGGTGCGGTGGACGCTCTCCCGGGCGCGGGGGCCGAGGTCCTTCCGGGAGAGGGCCGGGGGACCGTGGCGGGCGCCCCGTCCGGAGAGGGGCGGGGCGCTGTGGTGGGGGTTCCGTCCGGGGTGGAGGTTCCGTCAAAGGCGGGGGTGGTACGCGGGAAGGGGGGCGGCGGGGCCGGGGCGGCGGCCTGGGCGCCGGAGGGGAGGACGTCGCCCGTTCCGCCGTCCTGGCCGAGCAGCGCGCGCAACGTCTCCTCGGCGTCCGGACGGTCGCGCGGGTCGTGGGCCAGGCACGCCTCCACGATCTCCCGCAGCCGCCCCGACAACCCGCGCAGATCCGGCTTGCCGTACAGGATCCGGGCCAGGACCTCCTGGTAGGTGTCCGCCATGTACGCGTGCCGCCCCCCGGCCGTGTACGCCACGGTCAGCCCCCACGCCCACATGTCCGCGGGCGGCCCCGCCGGCTCCCCGCTGATGCGCTCGGGCGACAGGTAGGCCGGCGTGCCGATGGGCGACCTGGTCGTGGTGGCGGCGGCGTCCATCAGCCGGGACACCCCGAAGTCGATCACTCGCGGCCCGTCGAGGCTGAGCAGCACGTTGCCCGGCTTCAGGTCCCGGTGGACGACCCCCGCCCGGTGGATCGCCCCCAGGGCGGTGGCGGTGCCGATGGCCAGCCGGTCGAGCGAGCCGCCGCGCCGCGGCCCACCGGCCATCACGTGCTCGCCCAGCGACGGCCCTTCGACGTATTCGCTGACCAGATAGGGACGGTCGCCGTCGAGGTCGGCGTCGAGGAGCTGGGCGGTGCAGAAGGCCGCGACCCGGCGCACCGCCTCGACCTCGCCGAGGAACCTGCGCCGCACGTCGGCGTCCTTGGACACGCTCGCGTGCAGCAGCTTGACCGCGACCTGTCCCCCGTCCGCCGAGTGACCGAGGAAGACGACGCCCTGGCCGCCCTGCCCGAGCCTGCGCGAGAGCCGGTACTCCCCCAGCTGTCGGGGATCATCAGCACGGAGCTCGGACATAGGGCGTCATTATGACACCGCCTGCAGCAGCGCGGCGTAGCCGTCGAGGGCGCGCAGCACGACGTCCGCCGGGCCGCTCGGCAGGGTGGCCACGGCCTCCTCGATGCCGAGCCCGGCGAAGTAGTCCAGCTTCTCCCTGGTGGGCAGCGTCCCGAACGGGATCACCCTGGCCATCGGCCGCCCGGCCTTCTCGCACGCCTCGCGCAGCGCGGGCAGCGCGTCCTTGACGCCCTTGCCGCCGATGGGCATCCAGCCGTCGCCGTACTCGGCGATGTGGGCGAACAGCTTCGGCCCGGCGGCCCCGCCGAGGTAGACGGGCAGGTCGTGCGCGGGCTTGGGCCACGACCAGGCCGGTTCGAGCCCTTCGATGTCGGCCACCTCGTCCCGCCAGAAGGCCCGCATGGCCAGCACGTTGCGCCGGGCGACCTCGCGCCGCCGCCCGTACGGCACGCCGTGGTTCTCGATCTCCTCGACGTTCCAGCCGAACCCGACGCCGACCACCACGCGCCCGCCGGACAGGTGGTCGAGCGTGGCCAGGGCCTTGGCGGTCACGATCGGGTCGCGCTGGGCGGCGAGCAGGATGCCGGTGCCGACGCGCAGCCGCCGGGTGGCGGCGGCGGCGAAGGAGAGCGCGACCAGCGGGTCCAGGGTGCGCTTGTACTCCTCGGGCAGCTCGGCCTGGCCGCCGGCGGGCGGCGTGCGGCGGCTGACCGGGATGTGGGTGTGCTCGGGCAGGTAGAGCGAGTCGAACCCGCGCTCCTCGGCCGCGGCCGCGAGGTCCTGGACCGGCATGGCCAGATCCGTGGCGAACATCGTGACACCCAGCCTCATACGGCCTCCTCATGTCAACCAAGCGATTGCTCGGCTAAGATTTCCAGGGTAGCTTGCAAGGCGACGTCCGCGGAAAGAGGTTCCCGGTGAAGTTCTCTATCTTCCTGAATCCGCAGATTCCAGGCTCTGGATACGCGGCCGAGGAGAACGCCAAGGCACGGCGTCCCATCGGACGCGACACAGAGTCGTATCAGCGGCTGCTGCACGAGGTGCGGGAGATAGCCGTCCACGCCGACCAGATCGGGTTCGACGCGCTGATGATGACCGAGCACCACTTCCACTCCGAGGGGATGGAGTTCTCGGTCAATCCGCTGATGTTCCTCACCGACCTCGCCGCGCGGACCGAGCGCATCCTGCTCGCCCCGCTCGGCATGGTGCTGCCCGCCTGGGACCCGATCAGGGCCGCCGAGGACGTGGCGCTGCTCGACCAGTTCAGCAAGGGCCGGCTGCGGCTCGGCGTGGCCCGCGGTTACCAGAACCGCTGGATGAACGTCCTCGGCCAGCGCTGGCAGGCCGCCGCCGCCCGCTCCGACGGCTCGGCCTCGGACACGCGGAACTTCGACGTCTTCGGCGAGGTGCTGAAGATCATGAAGATGGCCTGGACGCAGGAGACCCTCCGCTACAAGTCCGACGTGCTGGACTACGAGGTGCCATACCCCTTCGACGGTATCGAGGGCTGGCCCGCGATGGAATGGACCAAGACCTTCGGTGCGCCCGGCGAGGTCTCCGACGACGGGAAGATCCAGGCCATCTCGGTCTGCCCACGGCCGTACCAGAACCCGCATCCGGAGTTGTGGCAGCCGTTCACGATCTCCGACCGGTCGGTGATCAGGGCCGCGCAGGAGGACATCCTGCCGTGGATGTTCACCCCCAACCCCGACGACCACGCCGCCAAGGCCAAGCTCTACCAGGAGGAGTCGGCCCGGCAGGGCCGCCACTACAAGCTGGGTGAGCACACCGGCATCCTGAAGATCGTCGGCATCGCGGACACCACCGAGGAGGCGATCAACACCTTCGGCCGCAGCATCCCCAAGGACTTCGCCGCCTTCTTCGGCCCCTTCGGCTACCTGGAGGTGCTGCGCAAGAAGGAGGACGAGAAGCACAAGCCGATCTCCCCCGAGAAGGGCGACGCCAAGCGCATGAACGACGTGGAGATGGCCCTGTTCGGCACGCCGGACGACGTCAAGCGCGGCATCCAGCGCATGCTCGACCGCATGCCGGACCTGGAGTGGTTCGGCCTGTACATGCAGGGGCAGCAGGGCGTGCTCCCGCTGGACACGGTCAAGCGGAACCTGGAGATGTTCGCCACCAAGGTCGCGCCGGAGTTCCGATGAAGATGTGGCTGGGAGCCTCGTTCGTCCCGACCGACCAGTTCGTGGAGCTGGCGCGGGCGGCCGAGCGCTGCGGCTTCGACACCTTCACGCTGTCGGACCACCTGTTCTACGCCGACTTCGCCTCGCGCTACCCGTACTCGCGGTCGGGCGCGCCCCGCTGGAACGCCGAGACGCACTGGCCCGACGTGTGGGTGACGATCGGCGCGATGGCCACGGCGACCACGACGCTGCGCTTCTCGCCGAACGTCTACATCGCCCCGGCCCGCGACCTGTTCACCGTGGCCAAGCTGGTCTCCACGGCGGCGGTGCTGTCGCGGGAACGGGTGACGTTCGGGGTCGGGGTGGGGTGGTGCGAGGAGGAGTTCGCCGGCACCGGCCAGGACTTCCACACCCGGGGCCGCCGCCTCGACCGGATGCTGCCCACGCTGCGGGCCCTGTGGTCCGGCGAGACCGTCGAGCTGGACGGCCTGCCGCCGCTGTCGATCTCCCCCACGCCGGCCGGGCCCGTGCCCGTCTACGTGGGCGGCGACAGCGAGGCGGCGCTGCGCCGGGCCGCCCGCTTCGGCGACGGCTGGCTGGGCAACCGCATCTACACCGAGGAGCAGCTCGACCCGGTGCTCGACACCCTCCGCCGGCACCTCGACGAGAACGGCAGGACGGGCCCGTTCGACATCGTCGCCCCGCTGGCCGTGCTGCCGGACGCCGAGACCTACCGCCGCTTCGCCGCCAAGGGCGTGACCGCCACCATGGCCGCCCCCTGGTGGCTGGCCACCCCCGAGGAGAAGGCCCGGTACGGCGAGGACAGCCTCGACCTCAAGATCGCCACGATGGAGCGCTTCGCCGAGGAGGTCATCGCCAAACTCTGAGCCCGCCCCCCGGCCCACAGAAGCCAGAGCCCCGGAGCCTCAGAACCCCGACGATCCTGGCCGGGAGCGCGGCACGCGCGCGTCCCGGTCACGATCCCCCTTCGGCCAGATTGGCCATGATCCGCCGCAGCATGCCCGTGACCTGCTCGATCTCCTCCCCCGAGAAGCCCGAGAAGACCTGGCGGCTGACCCCGCCGAAGATCGGCGGCAGGCGCGGCACCAGCGCGTGCCCCTCGTCCGTCAGCTCGATGACGACCGAGCGCCGATCCTCGGGCCGCCGGACCCGCCGCAGCAGCCCCTTGACCTCCAGCCGGTCCAGCAGCCGGGTCATCCCGGCCGTGTCCGTGCCGAGCCGGCCCTTCAGCACGCCGGGCGTGCTGCGCCCGCCCGCCGCGTGCAGCAGCAGCGCCGCCTGCTGCGCGGTGAGCCCGAGCGGCGCCAGGCGGCGCTCGGTCTCGGTGTTGAGCTCCCGCCCCACCTGCACGAGCAGCGACCCGCCGCCCAGCACCAGTTCGAACGGCGGCGGCATACGATCGTCGGTCACGCGATCAGAATAGCTGGCGCAAGCATTTACTGTCGCGACAGCTATCGTCTATCGTCGGATCCATGGACACCTCTGCCCACATCATCGTCGCGGGAGGCGGCATCGGCGGCTTATCCCTGGCCCAGGGCCTGCGCAAGGCGGGTCTCCGGGCCACCGTCCTGGAGCGCGACCCCTCGGCCGGCCACCGCCCCCAGGGTTACCGCATCAGCCTCAAGGAGACCGGCGCCGCGGCGCTGCGCGCGTGCCTGCCCCCCAACCTGTACGACCTGGCCGTGGCCACCTCCATCCGCCCGGCCACCCGCATGACGTTCATGGACACCCGGCTGGTCCCCAAGTTCTCCAAGGACGTCCCGCCCCAGCTCCCCGGCGTGGACGGCTTCGGCGTCAACCGGCTCACCCTGCGCGAGATCCTGCTGGCCGGCCTCGACGTGCGCTTCGGCACCGAGCTCACCCGGTACGAACCGCTGCCCGGCGACCGCGTCCGCGCCCACCTCGCGAGCGGCTCGACCCTGGACGGCGACCTGCTCGCCGGCGCGGACGGCGTCGGCTCCCGCGTCCGCGCCCAGCTCCTCCCCGACGCCGTCGTGGACCGGCTCGACTGGGCCCTGTACGGCAGGACCGTCCTGACCCCCGACCTGCTGGCCGCCACGCCTGCCGACCTGGTCGACACCTTCAACCGGGTCACCGCACCCGACCACACCGCGATCTCGGTCGCCACCTGCCGCCCCTGCGCGCCAGTGGCCGAGGCCGCCGCCCGGCACGCCCCCGACCTGGAGCTGACCGACGTCCCCGGCTACTTCTCCTGGACGCTGACCGCCCCCGGCCCCCGGCCGGACGACACCTCCCCCGCCGCCCTGCACCGGCTCGCGCTCGCCACGGTCGCCGGCTGGCACGAGGGCGTGCGCCGGATCGTCGAGCGGGCCGACCCCGAGGCGACGTTCCTGGTGCACACCCACTCGGCCCGGCGCGTACGCCCCTGGGACGAGCCCGCGGTGACCCTGCTCGGCGACGCCGTGCACAGCATGAGCCCGGGGCGCGGCGAAGGCGCGAACGTCGCGCTGCGCGACGCCCACACCCTGAGCGCGGGCCTGGCCGCGGCCGCCGCCGCGGGCCGCCCGCTCGCCGAGGCCAAGGCGGCCTACGAGCACGCCATGCTCGACTACGCGTTCACCGCCGTCGAAGCCTCGTTGCAGCAGCCGTTCGCCCCCTTCGCCCGTCCTGTCCGGCCACCGGCGCGTTGAACCGGCCCGGAGTTACGGAAGGGGGCCAGGGGGACGATAGCCTCGTCCCGTGCTGGAAAAGATCGCAGCCACCCGATATGTGACCCCGCTGCGGGAGGGCGGGTCGCTGCCGGGCGTCGTCGAGGCCGACGACCTCGGCACGTACGTGGTGAAGTTCCGCGAGGCGGGGCAGGGCCGGCGGGTGCTCGTCGCGGAGATCATCGCCGCCGAGCTGGGCCGCCGGCTGGGGCTGCGCACTCCCGAGCTCAAGCTCATCGACCTCGACCCGCAGCTCGGCGTCCGCGAGCCCGACGAGGAGGTCCAGGACCTCCTCAAGGCCAGCACCGGCCTCAACCTGGCGGTCGACTTCCTGCCCGGCGCGCTCGGGTTCGACCCGCTGGGCTGGATCCCCGACCCGGTGTTCGCCTCCAGGGTCGTCTGGTTCGACGGGCTGATCCACAACATCGACCGGAGCTGGCGCAACCCCAACCTCCTGGTCTGGCACCGCGACATCTGGCTCATCGACCACGGCGCGGCCCTGTGGTTCCACCACAACTGGCGCACGGCCGACCCGCAGCGCCCCTTCGACACCGGCGACCACGTGCTCGCGCCCTTCGCGCCCGACGTGCTCGCCGCCGGCGACGACCTGGCCGGCCGGATCACCCGCGAGCTGCTCGGCGAGGTGACGGCCCTGGTGCCCGACGAATGGCTCGACGGCGAGCCGGGCTTCGACTCCGCCCAGGCCGTGCGCGAGGCCTACACCGACCATCTGCTGAGCCGGGCGCACGGGCCGCGCGAGTGGCTGCTGCGCGGCCCCGACAAGGAACGCAGGGCGGCCGGGCCCGGTTCGGTCGGCGAGTTCTGGCGGGGAGGCAGCCGGTGACCAGAGACGTCTACGAGTACGCGGTGATCCGCGTCATGCCGAAGGTCGAGCGCGGTGAGCTGATCAACGCCGGCGTGCTGCTCTACTGCCAGCCGCGCGACTACCTGTGCGCGCGCGTGCACCTCGACCCGGCCCGCCTGCGCGCCCTCGACCCCGGCGCCGACCTCGACGGCGTGCGCCACGCGCTCAGCGCCTACGAGCGGGCCTGCGGCGACCGGCCTGGCCCCCTCGCGGGCGAGCCGCTGGGCGGCCGGTTCCGCTGGCTGACCGCGCCGCGCAGCACGATCGTCCAGACCGGGCCGGTGCACGCCGGCCTCACCGCCGACCCCGCCACCGAGCTGGCCCGCCTGTTCGACAAGCTGGTCCGCCTCTAGCCGCACACCCTCAGAACAACACCGACATGAAGGTGTCCACCTCGCGGAACCCCACCTTGCGGTAGACGGCCCGCGCCGAGTGGTTGAAGTCGTTGACGTAGAGCGACACGACGGGGGCGAAGCAGCTCATCGCCGCCTCCACGACCGCCGCCATGCCCGCCACCGCGTGGCCCTTGCCGCGCTGGTCGGGGGCCACCCACACGCCCTGGATCTGGCAGGCGTGCGGCGTGACCGCGCCCACCTCCGCCTTGAACACCACCCGGCCGTCGTCGATGCGCGCGTAGGAGCGGCCGATGCGGATCAGCTCGGCGACCCGGGTGCGGTAGAGCGCGCCGCCGTCGCCGAGGTTGGGCGAGACGCCCACCTCCTCGGTGAACATCGCCACGCACGCCGGCAGCACGATGTCGAACTCCTCCGGCCGCACCCGGCGCACCAGCGGATCGGCGGGCACGGGAGCCTTGCTGGAGGTCGCCATCACCGGCTGCGCCCACCGGATGGCCCGCGCCCTGCCCCAGTGCGGCTCCAGCCGCTCCCACAGCAGGGACACCGCCTCGACGGGGCCCACGATGGACGAGCACCTGCGCCCCTGCTTGCGGGCACGGTCGGCGAACGCGTGCACGGCCTCGGGACCGGCGTTGACCGGCACCATGTTCGCGCCGGCGTAACAGAGCGACACGAGCCCGCCGCGCGGCCCGAATCCCCACATCTGCCCCCCGAGGCGTGCCGGATTGAGTCCGACGGCCCGCACCCGGGAGGAGACGAAGACGTTGGCGACCGGATCGCAGTCAAGCAGGGCGAGAACCTCGTCCCGGTCGCTGTCGTCGAGCACGCGCGACGCCGATGTACGCAGCATCACATGGTCAGACTACGCGAACGTCCCCCGAATAGCTCACCGGGACAGCACGTCGGTGAGCCGATCGTGACCCTGCGCGCCGCGCGCGGTCGTGTGGGCGGTCATGTGGGCGGCCATGTGGGCGGCCGGAGCCGGGTCCGGCAGGGCCGCGCAGGACACCGTCCGGGCCGGCAGCGTGCCGTCGGCCAGGTACGCCGCGAGGTGGCCGTCCACGCACCGGTTGCCGGCCAGGGACACGCCGTGGTTGCCGCCCTCGTCGATCACCATGCCGCTGCGCGGGAACCGCCGATGCATGGCCAGCGCCCCCCGGTACGGCGTCGCGGCGTCGTCGCGCGACTGCAGGAACAACACCGGCGGCAGCTTCGGCGAGCCGTGCACCGCGACCGGCGTGCCGCCCTTGACCGGCCAGAACGCGCACGGCGCGTTGAACCAGGCGTTCGGCCAGGTCAGGAACGGCGCCCTGCGGTGCAGCCGGGTCATGTCGGTGCGCCACTTGGCCCAGTCGCGCGGCCACGCGGCGTCGCGGCACTGCACGCCGAGGTAGACGGCGTAGCCGTTCTCGTCGTCGGCGTCGTTCTTGCCGCGCCGGTTGTACGCCTCCACCAGCGGCTGCACGTCGCCCTTGCGCACGTAGGCGGACCAGGCGCGGGCGAACTCCGGCCACACCCGGTCGGTGTACCCGCCGAGAGTGAAGGTGTCGTCCAGCTCGCTCGGCCCGACCACGCCGCCGGCCGGACGGGTGCGCAGCCGGTCGCGCATCGCGTAGTAGGCGAACGAGGTCTGCTTCAGCGTGCCGCCCAGCCGGTAGACGTCGTTGTGCCGGGCCGTCCAGGCGAGGAAGGCGCGGTGGCGGCGTTCGAAGGCGACGTCCTGCCCCAGGTTCGACCGGTACCAGACGCCCTCGGGGTTGACCGTGCTGTCCATGACCAGCCGCCTGACCCGCTGCGGGAACAGGGTGGCGTAGACGGCCCCGAGGTAGGTGCCGTACGAGTAGCCCAGGTAGCTGATCTTCTCCTCGCCCAGCGCCGCCCTGATCGTGTCCATGTCCCTGGCCGAGTTCTCGGTCGTCAGGTGCGGCAGCATCCAGGCCCAGAGGTCGCCGCAGCGGGTGGCGTACTCGTCGGCCCTGGCCAGCAGCCTGCTCTCGTCGCCGGCCGTGTGCGGCACCGCGTCGGGCCGCGGCGCCCGGTAGTAGGTGTCGGGGTCCACGCAGTGGAGCGACGGCTCGCTGCCGCCGACCCCGCGCGGGTCGAACCCGACGACGTCGTAGCGCTCGCCCAGCCTGTTCGGCAGCCCGTTCGAGACGAACTCGGTCAGGTCACGGCCCGAGGCACCCGGCCCGCCCGGGTTGATCAGCAGGGTGCCGAGATGGTTGCCGTCCCTGGACACCTTGGCCTTGATGCGGTTGATCGCCAGCTTGATCGACTGGCCCCAGGGGTCGCGGTAGTCGAGCGGCACGCGTACGGTGGCGCACTCCAGGTCGGCCCGGACCGTCTTGCCCTCCTTCGCCGGGCACGGCCCCCAGACCACCTGTTGCGCCCCCCAGGCCGCGCCCCTGCCGGCCGACGCCACACCGTCCGCGCTGACAACCCCGGCGACCAGCACCGCGATGCCGACGGCAACACTGAATACGCGCTTCACCCAGCCCCTCCCCCTCGTCATGGCCCTGTGATGCTCCCGCGGGCGAGCGGGTCATGACGCTGGGTATGGGGAAAGGCTTGCCAGTTTGTAATGGGGCCATTGCACCGGGTGACCGGCCCCCGGAGGGGGTCAGCCCACGATCACCTGGGGCCCGGAGACGTCGTCGTCGTCGAGGTCGACCTCGACACCCATCTCCTCGGCCAGCCGCAGGGCCTCCTCGATCAGGGTCTCGACGATCTGCGACTCGGGCACGGTCTTGATGACCTCGCCCTTGACGAAGATCTGGCCCTTGCCGTTGCCGGAGGCGACGCCGAGGTCGGCCTCGCGGGCCTCGCCGGGGCCGTTGACGACGCAGCCCATGACGGCCACCCGCAGCGGGACCTTGAGCCCCTCCAGGCCCGCCTGGACCTGCTCGGCCAGCGTGTAGACGTCGACCTGGGCCCGGCCGCACGACGGGCAGGAGACGATCTCCAGCCCCCGCTCGCGCAGCCCCAGCGACTCCAGGATCTGGGCGCCGACCTTGACCTCCTCGACGGGGGGCGCGGACAGCGAGACCCGGATGGTGTCGCCGATGCCCTCGGCCAGCAGCGCGCCGAACGCCACGGCGGACTTGACCGTGCCCTGGAAGGCGGGGCCGGCCTCGGTGACGCCGAGGTGGAGCGGGTAGTCGCACTTGGCGGCGAGCAGCCGGTAGGCGTTGATCATGACGACCGGGTCGTTGTGCTTGACCGAGATCTTGATGTCCCTGAAGCCGTGCTCCTCGAACAGCGAGCACTCCCACAGGGCGGACTCGACCAGCGCCTCGGGCGTGGCCTTGCCGTACTTCTGGAGCAGGCGGGGGTCGAGCGACCCGGCGTTGACGCCGATCCTGATCGGCACGCCGTGGTCGGCGGCCGCCCTGGCGATCTCGCCCACCTTGTCGTCGAACTTCTTGATGTTCCCCGGGTTGACGCGGACCGCCGCGCAGCCCGCCTCGATGGCCGCGAACACGTACTTCGGCTGGAAGTGGATGTCGGCGATGACCGGGATCTGGGACTTCTTCGCGATGATCGGCAGCGCGTCCGCGTCGTCCTGCGACGGGACGGCCACGCGCACGATCTGGCAGCCGGACGCCGTCAGCTCGGCGATCTGCTGCAACGTGGCGTTGACGTCGGCGGTGACCGTCGTCGTCATCGACTGGACGGAGACGGGCGCGTCGCCGCCCACGGGAACGCTGCCGACCATGATCTGGCGGGAGTGCCGGCGTTCGGCGAGCGGCTTGGGGCGGACCGTCGGGATGCCAAGTGCTACAGAAGACATTTCTACCCTTAGGTGTGACGACGCTACCCAGTCTAGGTAGCTAGAAGGACTGCCCGGCTGTGAGTTCGGCCGCACGCGCCCGGGCCCAGGCGTCGGCGGCCAGCACCTCCTCCACGCTGGAGGCCGGGGTGACGCGGTGTTCCTCGACGACCTTGGCGACCGTGTCGACGATCGCGGGGAAACGCAGCCCGCCCCTGGTGAACGCCTCGACGCAGACCTCGTTGGCGGCGTTGTAGACGGCGGGCGCGGTGCCGCCCTCGGCGCCGACGTGCCGGGCCAGCGCGACGGCCGGGAAGGCCGCGTCGTCGAGCGGCTCGAAGGTCCAGGTGTGGGCCCTGGTCCAGTCGACGGGCCGGGCAGCGCCGGGCACGCGGGCCGGGTGGGCCAGCGCGAGCGCGATCGGCAGGCGCATGTCGGGCGGGCTGGCCTGGGCGATGGTGGAGCCGTCGACGTACTCGACCATGGAGTGGATCACCGACTGCGGGTGGACGACGACCTCGATGCGGTCGAAGCCGATGTCGAACAGCAGGTGGGCCTCGATGACCTCCAGCCCCTTGTTGACCAGGGTGGCGGAGTTGATGGTGATGACCGGGCCCATGGACCAGGTGGGGTGGGCCAGCGCCATCTCGGGGGTGACGTCGGCCATCTCCTCGCGCTTCATGCCCCTGAACGGGCCGCCGCTGGCGGTGATGACGAGCTGCTTGACGGCGGCGGGGTCGTGGCCGCCCGGCCCGGAGGCCCACAGGCACTGCTGCACCGCCGAGTGCTCGGAGTCGACCGGGAGGATCTGCCCCGGCGCGGCCAGCCGCTTGACCAGCGGCCCGCCGATGATCAGGGACTCCTTGTTGGCCAGCGCGAGCGTGCGGCCGGCCTCCAGCGCAACCAGCGTGGACGTCAGGCCCAGCGCGCCGGTGATGCCGTTGAGCACGGTGTCGCACCGCCAGCCCGCGACCTCGGCGACGCCCTCGTGGCCGCCCAGCACGACGGGGGACGCCCCGCGCGCGGCCAGCGCTTCCTTCAGCGCCGGGACGGCGGCGGCGTCGGCCACCGCCACGACCTCCACGCCGAACCGGGCCGCCTGCGCGGCCAGCTCCTCGACCCTGCCGCCCCCGGCCGCGAGCCCGGTGACCTCGAACCCGGTGGGGTCGGCGGCGATGACGTCGAGGGCCTGGGTGCCGATCGAGCCGGTGGAGCCGAGCACGACGACGGAGCGGAGGGTCTCTGCATGCACGTGTCCATTGTCCCCGCTGCCGGACGCGGACGGGCACGTGAGGGGCCGACCGGCGCGATCCCGGCTCCTGAGTGACGCGCGATAACCCAGGCCATTTATGTCCAAATATCGCTATATCGGGATGCGCATATCTTGAGAAATCCTGATTATTGTGCGGCTACCTTCCAAGCCCCAGCTCCGGTTTCGGGAGGTACGTAATGCGCCGCAGATTCGCCCTGCTCTCCATCCTCACCCTTGCCACCGGGAGCATCGCCCTGCTCCCCGGCACCGCGGCCCAGGCCGGCGCGGCACCCCGTCCCGCCCAGCACGCCGCCGCGGACTCGACGTCCGAGCAACGGCAGGTCACGCGGTACTGGACCGAGGCCCGCATGAAGAGCGCGCAGCCGCTCGACCTGCCCGCGCCCAAGACCGGCGGGAAGGCGGCCCACAGCGCGGCGGCCGAGCCCGGCGAGCCCGGCGGCGGCACCCCCTGGCAGGCGCCGCCCACCGGCGGCCAGGGCGACGGGCGGCAGCTCCGCTCGGCCAACAGCTCCGGCGCCCCCTGGAGCGGCGGCGGCGCCGTCGTGAAGACCACCGGCCGGGTCTTCTTCACCTACCAGGGACGCAGCGCCTCGTGCTCGGGCTCGGCGGTGACCAGCGCGAACAAGAGCGTGGTGCTGACCGCCGGCCACTGCGTCAAGCTCGGCGGCGCCTTCCACACCAACTGGGTGTTCGTGCCCGGCTACGCCGCCGGCCAGCGCCCCTTCGGCACCTGGCCGGCCGCCAAGCTGCTGACCACCCCCCAGTGGAACGCCGGCGAGGACGTCAACTTCGACGTGGCCGCCGCCGTGGTGGCCCAGGTGGACGGCAAGAGCCTGGTGGACGTCGTCGGCGGCCAGGGCGTGGCCTTCAACCAGCCGCGCGGCCGGCAGATGTACTCCTTCGGCTACCCGGCCGCCGCCCCCTACGACGGCTCGAAGCTCATCTACTGCAGCGGACGCACGTTCGACGACTTCCTGCTCTCCGACGACCTCGGCCTGACCTGCGACATGACCGGCGGCGCGAGCGGCGGCCCGTGGATGCTGAATTTCGACGAGTCGACCGGTCTCGGCACGCAGAACTCGGTCAACAGCTTCAAATACAACTTCGCCCCCAACTGGATGTTCGGCCCGTATTTCGGAAACGAAGCGCAGGCCGTTTACCAAGCAGCGCAGACCGCCGGCGCACTCTGATCAATTTACGGAAAGTAGCCACAAGAACACACCTCGTGGTGCACACTCGGGGGCCATGACCCTGAGCACCTCCCTGCTTGCGGCCGCCCCGCTGATCGCGGGGCTGACGGGACCGGCGATCCTCGGCGCGGTCCCCGGCCAGCACCAGGTCGATCGTCCCGCCGTCGAGCACGCCGTCGAGCAGGCCGCGGCCCGGCAGAGCATGGTGGTCGAGCACGAGGCCGCGCGGAGCGACGCCGAGCAGCGGCGCGTGGTCGGCTACTGGACCCCGCGACGCATGGCGGCGGCCCTGCCCATCGGTCTGCTCGACTCCGTGACCGACGGCGACGGCCTGCTCGGCGGCCTCACCGGGCGCGGCGGGGCGCAGGCGAAGCCCGGCGGGTCCGGGGGCTCCGGCGGCCGTACCGAGATCAACGTCGGCCGCCGGCACCAGGCGTCGTCCAGGCCCCAGGCCAGCACGATCGGCGCGCGCTGGAGCACCGGCGGAGCCGTGACCAGGACCACCGGGCGGGTGTTCCTGACCCTGGCGGGCGCCGACTTCGTCTGCTCGGCCAGCACGGTCACCAGCGCCAGCAGAGACCTCGTCGTCACCGCCGGCCACTGCGTCAAGGACGGCGCCGGCGAATGGGCCCAGAACTGGACGTTCGTCCCCGGCTACGGCAGGGGCGGCGAGCAGCCCTACGGCCAGTACGCGGCCCGCCGCATGTTCGTCTCAGCCCCCTGGTCGCGCTCCGGCGACGACAACCACGACGTCGGCATGGTCGCCCTGGCCACCTCGGGCGGGCGGCACGTCGCCGACGTGGTGGGCACCCAGGACATCGCCTTCAACACCGCGCGCGGCGGCCAGACCTACGGCTTCGGCTACCCGGCCGACCCGCCCTACAACGGCGACCAGCTCGTCTACTGCGCCGGGCGGCTGCGCGACGACCCGTACAAGCAGACGCACGACCAGGGGCTCGGCTGCGCCATGACCGCCGGGTCGAGCGGCGGCCCCTGGCTGTCCGGCTTCGACCCGACGACCGGCCGCGGCACGATCACCTCGCTGAGCAGCTTCAAGTACAGCGACGACCAGCACACCATGTACGGCCCGTACTTCGGCCAGGCCGCCAAGACGGTCTACGCCACGGCCGAACGCGCCTGACAACGGTGCCGGACGCACGACCGCCCCGCGCCGGGGAGGCGCGGGGCGGAGAGGCGCGGGGCGGGCCGGGAGCTACAGCGACAGGCCGGTGAGCACCATGACCTTCTCGTAGGTCAGGTCCTCCATGGCCGAGTGCAGGCCCTCGCGGCCGATGCCGGAGTCCTTCACGCCGCCGTACGGCATCTGGTCGGCCCGGTACGACGGCACGTCGCCGATGATCACGCCGCCGACCTCCAGCTCGCGGTTGGCCTTGAAGGCGGCGTCCAGGGAGCGGGTGAAGACGCCGGCCTGGAGGCCGTACTTGGAGTCGTTCACCATGGCGTACGCCTCGTCGATCGACGCGGCCGGCTGCAGGATCATGACCGGCCCGAAGACCTCCTCGCAGGCCACCTTGGCGTCGTGCGGGACGTCGGCCAGCACGGTCGGCGCGACCGTGGCGCCCTCGCGGGTGCCGCCGGCCAGGACGCGGGCGCCGGCGGCGACCGCCTCGCGCACCCACTGCTCCACACGCTCGGCGGCGGCCTCCGACACCAGCGGCCCGACCTGGGTCTTCTCGTCGGCCGGGTCACCCGTGACGAGCCCGCCGACGGCCGGCAGCAGCCGCTCGACGAACGCGTCGTACACCGGCTGCTCGACGATCACCCGCTGGACGGCGATGCAGCTCTGACCGGCCTGGTAGTTGGAGAACAGGGCGATGCGCTGCGCGGCCCAGTCGAGGTCGGCGTCGGCCAGCACGACGGCCGCGGCGTTGCCGCCCAGCTCCAGAGTCACGTGCTTGCGCGGCACCTGGTCGGCGATGGCGTAGCCGACGGGCGCGGAGCCGGTGAAGGAGACCACGGGCAGGCGGGGGTCGTCGACGAGGGCGGCGGCGCGCTCGTTCTGCACGGGCAGCACCGAGAACATGCCCGCGGGCAGGTCGGTCTCGGCCAGGATCTCGCCGAGGACCAGCGAGGACAGCGGCGTGGCGGGCGCCGGCTTGACGATGATCGGGGCGCCGACGGCGATGGCGGGCGCGACCTTGTGGGCGACCAGGTTCAGCGGGAAGTTGAACGGGGTGATCGCCAGCACCGGGCCCTTGGGCACGCGGGAGACGTAGGCGAGACGGCCGGCGGCGGCGGGCTCGGTGTCGAGCCGCTGCACCTGGCCGGACCAGCGGCGGGCCTCCTCGGCGGCGAAGCGGAAGGTGGAGACGGCGCGGTTGACCTCGCCGCGCGCCCAGAAGATCGGCTTGCCGTTCTCGGCGGTGATCAGGTGGGCGATCTCGTCGGCCCGCTCGGCCAGCCGGCGCGAGACGTGGGCCAGGGCCTCGGCACGTACGTGCACGGGCAGCGCGGCGGCCTCGCGCGAGACCGCGTGGGCGGCCGCGACGGCCTCCTCGACCTGAGCATCGGTCGGTACGGAGTACCGGCCGACCTCACGACCGTCATGGGGGTTGGTCACGGTGAGATCGGTTTCGCCGGTGGCGGGCCGGCCGGCAAGCCAGAAGGTACGCACGTCCATACCCCGACGTTATGCCAAGCGGGAGGCCGGGGATTTACACCACGGTGCACAAGACTCCCATGAGCGCTCACCGTTAAGTACAAGCCCTGGTGTATACCCATGATGTAACAGAAGTAGACCCAATTCGGGATGTTTACCATGCGGAGTGGTTTGAGCGATCTCCGCCATGGCTAAGTCATCGGGTGCGGGTCTCCAGCGCGGTGGGCCCCCGATCAGAAAGGCGTGGGCCCCGTGACCGAGCAGAGTGAGGTCACAAGGACACTGAGCTCCTTGGTCGCTGGGGAGGTCGCATGACCTCGACCCCGCTGGGCCTGCAGGGCGCCTACCTGCTGGGCGAGCGCGCCACCCACGACGAACTCCGTTCCCGCCTGCTCGACGTGGCGGTGAACCTGCTGCAGAGCGAGGGACCCGACAGCCTGACCATGCGCAGGATCGCGGCCGAGGCCGGCTGCACGACGACCGTCATCTACACGATGTTCGGCAACCGGGAGGGCCTGGCCGAGGCGCTGTATCTGGAGGGTTTCGAGCGTTTCCGCCGCTTTCTCGAAGCGGTCCCGCAGCGGCGCAACCCGCTGGAGTACCTGACCGCGCTCGGCCCCGCCTACCGGCAGGCGTGCCTGTCCGAGCCCGGCTACTACAACCTGATGTTCGAACGGGCCATCCCCGGTTTCGAGCCCAGCGAGCGGGCCAGGACGCTCGCCCGCGCGGCGCTGAACATCCTCGACCGGGTGATCGCCGACTGCATCTCCGCCGGCTACCTGACGCCGACCCAGCCACGCAAGATCGCCGACGCGCTCTGGGCCGCCGCACAGGGCGCGATCAGCCTGGAACGGGCCGGCCACCTGCGGGACGACCGCACGTACGAGGCGGTCACCCTGGCCACGATCTGCTGCTACCTGGTGGACAAGGACAGCCTGCCGTCGGCCCCCGGCCGCTGAAGCACCTGTAGACCGGCGGCGCGCTCAGCGGCGGGCCGCCTCCAGGGCGAGCCACAGCTCGGCGCGTACGCCCGGGTCGTCGAGGTCGCGGCCGAGGAGTTCGGCGACGCGGCGCATGCGGTAGCGCAGCGTGTGCCGGTGGACGCCGAGCCGCTGGGCGGCGGCGTCCCAGTGGCCGTTGCAGTCGAGGTAGGCGCGCAACGACTCGACCAGGTCGGCGCGGGATCCGTACGCGGTGAGCGGGGCCAGCAGCGCGCCGGAGAACGCGCGCAGGGTGTCGGCGTCCAGCAGCGCGAGCAGGCCCTGCCCGGCCAGGTCGGCGAAGCGCGTCATGCCGCCGTCGCTGTGGGCCAGCGCGCGGCGTGCCTGGTCGAGCGCGTCGCGCAGGCCGTCGTAGCGGCCGGGCGAGCTCAGCCCGACCGGCCCCTCCACCTCCCGCGCCACCTTCTCCGCAGCCCCCTCGGACACCAGGCAGACACTCACCGGCTCCCCGCCATGAAGACCGCCACCCCTCCCCCTGCCGCCGCCACCGTGCCCACCACCGGAACCACCGCCCTGAGCGCCGCCGGAACCACCGCCGGAACCACCGCCCTGTGCGCCGCCGGGACCACCGCCC
Organism: Nonomuraea sp. NPDC001636; assembly: GCF_040298265.1. Lineage (NCBI taxonomy): Bacteria > Bacillati > Actinomycetota > Actinomycetes > Streptosporangiales > Streptosporangiaceae > Nonomuraea > Nonomuraea sp. NPDC001636. The sequence goes on along the minus strand of NZ_JBEOZT010000030.1, from coordinate 24,524 downwards.
TGAGCGCCGCCCTGAGCGCCGCCCTGAGCGCCGGCGTGACCGCCGGTGCCGTCGTCGAGGAGCGCTGTGAAGCCGTGCGGTTCCAGGGTTTCCAGGGCGGCCGCGCCCGCCGCCAGGACCACCAGCGGCTCGCCGGGCAGCCGCGCGCCGAGCGTGCCGGCCACCGCCCGCGCCTGCTCGACCGCCCCGCCGAGCAGCAGTTCCAGCACGGCCGAGCGGAGCCGCCGGCCGGCCTCCCGCTGGGCCCTGCCCTGCTCCATGGCGAGCGTGAGCAGCGAGCCGGCGGCGTTGATCACCGTGTGGGTCACCGGCGAGAACGGCCTGCGGGCGCCGACCGCGAAGAAGCCGCGCGGCCGTGGACCGCCGCCGAGCGGCTGGATCACGACGTGCTCGTCGGGCCCGGACAACGCCAGACTCGCCGGCACCCGCTCACCCGCCTGGACCGCACCGCGCCTCCGCGCCCCGACCGGCACGCCGCCGCCCACCCGCTGTCCAGCCTGGCCCCCACCGCGCACACGTTCTCCGGCCGGCACGCCGGCGCCCATCCGCTCACCAGCCTGGCGACCACCGCGCACGGGTTCCCCACCCGGCGCGCCACCGCCCTGCCCCCCGGTGGCGGCGGGCTCGCCCGGCAGCGTGCGTTCTCCCCCGGTGGTCTGGTCGGGCTGGGGTCTTGCCGGGCCGCCGGTGCGCAGCCGGCGCAACTCGGCCACCACGACCGGCACGTCGGCCCCCGGCGTGGCGTGCCGGACCTCGCCCGTCTCGTCGAGCAGCACCGCCCAGCCGTCGATCTCCTTGGCCACCCGGTCGATGACCGCGTTCATGCCCTCCGGACGCAGCGCCGCCCGGGTCAGCCGCCCCTGCGCGGCGAAGGCGCGGGTGATCTCGTCGTACTGCTCGGCCGCGAGCAGCTCGCTGACCACCTTGCCGATGGCGATGAACGGCGTCTCGCGCGGCACCTCGAACAGCGGCAGCCCGGCCTCGTCGGCGGCCGCGACCAGGGCGGCCGGGACGTGCTCGTGGGAGAGGCCGACGCCGAAGCCGAGCCCGGCCACCTCGCGGCCCACCAGCCGGGCGACATATCCGGAGAAGTCGCCCTCCAGGCGGATCCCGGTCGTCAGCAGCAGCTCCGAGCCCTCAAGGAACGGCGTCGGGTCCTCCAACTCGCTGACCGCCACCCAGCGCACCTCCGCGTCGAGCGCTCCGGAGGCCGCCGCGCCCGCCAGCTGACGCAACTTCATCCGGCGCACCACGGTGCGGAGCGAAGGTGCCATACGAGTTTGTCCATTCCGGCAAAGGCGAGCACCCCCAGTGTGCCATATCGACGTATCGGCCCAGGTCGGAGCCCGACGTAGCGTCGAGCCCATGAGCATTCCCCAGGAGCGGCGCGTCGTGACCGCGATCCCAGGCCCCAAGTCGCAGGAGCTGCTGGCCCGCAAGCAGGCCGCCGTCCCCTCCGGCATCGGCACCACGCTGCCGGTCTTCGTCACCCGCGCCGGCGGCGGCATCCTCCAGGACGCCGACGGGAACTCTCTGATCGACTTCGGCTCCGGCATCGCCGTGACCAACGTGGGCAACTCCGCGCCGAAGGTCGTCGAGCGCGTCCAGAAGCAGGCGGCCGACTTCACCCACACCTGTTTCATGGTCACCCCGTACGAGTCGTACGTGCAGGTCTGCGAGAAGCTCAACGAGCTGACCCCCGGCGACCACGACAAGCGCACCTTCCTGGTGAACTCCGGCGCCGAGGCCGTCGAGAACGCCGTCAAGGTGGCCCGGCACGCCACCGGCAGGCAGGCGGTCGTGGTGTTCGACCACGGCTACCACGGCCGCACGCTGCTCTCGATGACCATGACCGCCAAGAACATGCCGTACAAGCAGGGCTTCGGCCCGTACGCGCCCGAGGTGTACCGGGTGCCGCTGGCCTACCCGTTCCGCTGGCCGACGGGCGCGGACAACTGCGCGGAGGAGGCCGCCGCGCAGGCCATCGACCAGATCAACAAGCAGGTCGGGGCGGAGAACGTGGCCGCCGTGGTGATCGAGCCGATCGCCGGCGAGGGCGGCTTCATCGTCCCGGCCAGGGGCTTCCTGCCGCGGATCGCCGAGTTCTGCCGGGCGAACGGCATCGTGTTCGTGGCCGACGAGGTCCAGACCGGCTTCGCGCGTACCGGTGACCTGTTCGCCTGCGAGGACGAGGGCGTCGTCCCCGACATCATCTGCACCGCCAAGGGCATCGCGGGCGGCCTGCCGCTGGCCGCCGTGACCGGCCGCGCCGACCTGATGGACCACGTGCACGTCGGCGGCCTGGGCGGCACGTACGGCGGCAACCCGCTGGCCTGCGAGGCCGCGCTCGGCGTCCTGGAGACGATCGAGTCGGAGGACCTGGTCGCCAAGGCCCGCCGCATCGGCGAGATCATGCTCCCCCGCCTCCGCGCGCTCCAGGAGCGCTTCCCGGCGATCGGCGACGTGCGCGGACGCGGTGCGATGATCGCGATCGAGCTGGTCGAGCCGGGCACGAAGAACCCGGACCCGGCGGCCGTCCAGGAGATCGTCAAGCGCTGCCACGCCGAGGGCCTGGTGGTCCTGACCGCCGGCACGTACGGCAACGTGCTGCGCTTCCTGCCCCCGCTGGTCATGCCCGAGCACCTGCTTGAGGAGGGCCTCGGGATCCTGGAGAAGGCCATCTCCGCTCTATAGCAAAGACCGAAAAATCGGGCATCCGGCTTGCGGCTGGATGCCCGATTTTGTGTGTGTAACGCAGGTCACTCGGGTAGAGAATTCACCCTGGCTTGACGCTCAGCTAGACGATCACGGCCTCGGTCAGGGTTATAACGGATCCGGACATGCGGAGGGGCGATGGCAGCTGGGAGCGTGATGAACTGGGGTCCCACCAGGACGGCACGGAGTATGTTGACGTTCGACCCTGAGGGCCTGACGCCGGCCCAGCGCGACGGCGACGCCTGCGTGGTGTGCCACAAGAGGTGGCCGCGGCCCCGGGTCCGGGTCGGCAAACTGCCCGACAACTCCTCCGTGCTCGCCTGCACCGAATGCGCCGAGGCGCTCCTGCCCGCGCCCATGGCGACCGTGGTGGCCTTCCCCGGCCGCTAGGCCGGCCGTCGGTCACGACCGTCAGGCGCGGCCCGACCGTCAGGCGCGGCCCGACCGTCAGGCCGCCGCGGCCGTCTCGCGCAGGCCCCACGGCGAGCCGTACTCGCGCAGCAGGTCGAGGAAGGGCACCGCGTCGAACGCCTCGGGGCCGAGCACGCCCTCGCCCTTCCACACCCCGGTCGCCACCAGCTCCAGCGCGACGACCGGATGGATCGCCGTCTGCCACACGACGGCCTGGGAGCCGTACTCCCGCATCGACCACTCGTTGTCCACCACGTGGTAGAGGTACACCTCGCGCGGCGAGCCGTCCTTGCCGGTGCCCTTGACCCACGTGCCCGCGCAGGTCTTGCCGCGCATGCGGGCGCCCAGTGTCGCCGGGTCCGGCAGGCTGGCGGCGACCATGTCGCGCGGCGCCACCTCCGCCCCGCCCACCCTGATCTTGTCGGCGCTGTCCAGGCCCAGCTTGCGCAGCGTCTTGAGCACGCCGATGAACTCCTCGCCGAGCCCGTACTTGAACGTCACCCGCCGCGCCGGGATCCACCTCGGGACGAGCAGCACCTCCTCGTGCTCGACGTTCACGCACTCCACGGGCCCGATGCCGTCGGGGAAGTCGAACACCTCGGGCTCGCTGAACGGCTCTGTGGTGCGCCACTGCCCGTCCTCCCAGACGACGGGCGGGTTCAGGCACTCCTCGATCGTGGTCCAGATGGAGAACGTGGGCGCGAAGTCGTAGCCGTCCACGACGAGGTTGGCGCCGTCCCTGATGCCGATCTCGTCGATCTCGTCGAACAGGTGGTCGGCGGCGTAGCGGGCGAACACGTCCGCGAGCCCCGGCTCGACGCCCATGCCGACCAGCGCGAGCCGGCCCGCGCCGCGCCACTCGCCGTCGCGCTCGAACTGCCGGTCCCCCAGCTTCACGCCGGGCTTGCGGTACGGCTCGCGCGGATGCGGCTTCGACAACGACATCGCCATGTCCAGGTAGTGGGCCCCGGCCTCCAGGGCGGCCTCGAACAGCGGCATCGTGAAGCGCGGATCGACCGCGTTGAACAGCACGTCACATCGGTGCTCCCGGAGCGCCGCGGCGACCTGGGCCCGGTCGGAGGCGTCCAGCTGGATGGCGGTGAAGCGGGGGTCGTCCACGGCGGCGACGGCGCGGGCCGCCCGGCTCTGTTGGGAGTCGGCCACCACGATGTGTTCGTAGAAATGGCGGCGGGCGGCGATGGGCACCACGGCGGAGCCGACGCCTCCGGCGCCGACGAGAAGGATTCTCATGGAGAGAACATACTCACTGACTGGTCATTCAGTCGAATTTTCGCCGCGGAAAGTCCCACCACCTGGACGTCCTTCGACCCGGAAACAGCGAGACGCCCCGGGACAGGGGGGAAGGCCCGGGGCGTCTCAGCAGGCGCACCCGGGGGAAGGCGCGCCCGCGATGGGGTCGAGCGGAGGCGGAGATCTCACCTACTCGGCGAGTTCGGCCCACCGTTTCCCCCAGACGGCATAATCAGTGCATTCCCCGTCCTCGCCGCGGCAACCGCCCGGCGGCCGGACGGCGAAGGCGATCCGGTCGAGCCGCTTGGGGTCGTCGGCGCCGTAGAGGTCACAGATCGACTTGGCCCGGCCCTTGCACGCCTTGTCGTTGGCCGGCGCGAGGCCCACCCAGGCGGCCGCGTCGCGCTGGGCGTCGGCCGCGGTCATCCAGGTCAGCCAGCGGTAGGCGCAGGTGGTGTCGGGCAGGTTGGCGCCGAGCATCCAGGAGTCGAGCCAGCCGGTGGCCGTCTTGGCGCCGACCGTCCGGACCGGCTTGCCGGCCTTCTGCAGCAGCAGGCGATAGTACGGTGTGGCCTGCGCGTAATCCAGCGACCCGGTGGCGAAGCCCTTGATCAGGTCGATCGGCTTGCGCCAGTAGGTGCGCTCCTTCTGCTGCCCGAGCAGCGCCATGGCCCGGTCGAGCTGCTCCTGGCTCAGCTCGTACGGGTCCTTGACGGTGGCGTCGGCCAGCGCGGCGTCGGCGATGGTCAGCGGGGTGTCGCGGAGCGCGGCCCGGCCGGAGGCGAACACCTGGCCCAGGCTCGCGTCCTTGACCCTGGACGAGTCGTAGATGAACTCGTGGTACCCCCACAGGAACGGCACGCCGTAGACCTTGCCGGACACCTTGGTCATGTCGCGGAAACGCTCGTTCAGGTCGCCGTAGCCGCTCACTTTGGCCGGGTCGATCGGCTGCACCAGCTTGCGCGTGATCAGGTCGCCGGCCAGCGCCGGGCCCGCCGAGATCAGGTCGTACGGGCGCTCGGCGGCGGCGACGGCCCGCTCCATCTCCTCGGCGGTGCGGACGGTGTCGACGCGGGCCAGGCGGCAGCCGGTCTCCTTCTCGAAGGAGCCGACCCAGTTGGCCTTGGGGCTGAGGCCGCCGTACTCGGCGTAGCCGCGGTAGGTGAGGATCTGCAGCGTGCCGTCGCTCTGGGTGGCCGTGGGCGACGGCGTGGCCGACGGGGTCGGCTTCGGGCTGGGCTTGGCGGCCGGCTGTGCCGCCTGCCGCGCCGCCTGCCCGGCAGTCGCGGACACCGCTCCCGTGCCGGCGACCAGCGCCGCCGCGGCCAGCGCCACGGCGGATATGCGACGGCGTCTCACGATGTCCCCCCTTGTCCGTTGCGCTGGAGCTTACCGGGGACGGGACCGGGAGGGACGCCGGTCCCTCCCGGCCGCAGGCGTGAGTTACCCGTTCGTGGGGAAGCCGAGGTTCACGCCGCCGTGGGACGGGTCCAGCCAGCGCGACGTCACCACCTTGCCCCGCGTGTAGAACTGCACCCCCTCAGCGCCATGCACATGCGTGTCACCGAACAACGACGACTTCCACCCGCCGAAACTGTAGAACGCCATCGGCACCGGGATCGGCACGTTGATCCCCACCATCCCCACCTCGACCTCGTTCTGGAACCGCCGCGCCGCGCCCCCGTCGTTGGTGAAGATCGCCGTGCCGTTGCCGTACACACCCTCGTTGATCACCCGCAGGCCCTCCTCGTACGAGGACACCCGCACCACCGACAACACCGGACCGAAGATCTCCTCGGTATGCGTCCGCGACCCCACCGGCACCTGATCCAGCACCGTCGGCCCCAGCCAGAACCCCCCACCCCGGCCGCCCAGCACCTCGACCTCCCGGCCGTCCACCACCAGCTTCGCGCCCTCGGCAACACCCAGATCCAGATAGGACGCCACCTTGTCCCGATGCGCCGCCGTCACCAACGGCCCCATCTCCGACCGCGGATCATCCCCAGGACCCACCACCAACCGGCCCACCCGCTCCACGATCTTGCCGACCAGCTCATCCCCCACCGGATCGACCGCCAGCACGACCGAGATCGCCATGCACCGCTCACCCGCCGACCCGAACCCCGCCGACACCGCCGCATCAGCCACCAGATCCAGATCCGCGTCCGGCAGCACCAGCATGTGATTCTTGGCCCCGCCCAGCGCCTGCACCCGCTTGCCGTGCGCACTACCCCGCTCGTACACATACCGGGCGATCGGCGTCGAACCCACGAACGACACCGCCGCCACGTCCGGATGCTCCAGCAGCCGATCCACCGCCACCTTGTCGCCCTGCACCACCGAGAACACCCCGTCAGGCAGCCCTGCCTCCTGCCACAGCCGCGCCATCAGCAACGACGCCGACGGATCCCGCTCCGACGGCTTCAACACGAACGCGTTCCCACACGCGATCGCCACCGGGAACATCCACATCGGCACCATCGCCGGGAAGTTGAACGGCGTGATCCCCGCCACCACCCCCAACGGCTGCCGCATCGAATACGAATCCACCCGCGTCGAGACACCCTCGGAGAAACCACCCTTGAGCAGATGCGGGATCCCACACGCGAACTCCACCACCTCCAGCCCGCGCGCCACCTCCCCCAACGCGTCCGCATGCACCTTGCCGTGCTCGGCCGAGATCAACGCGGCCAGCTCGTCACGATGGGCGTCCATCAGCTCACGGAACCGGAACAGCACCTGCGCCCGCTTGACGAGCGAGGCGTCCCGCCACGCCGGGAAGGCCGCCACCGCCGCGGCGACCGCGGCGTCGACGTCGGCGGCCGAGGCCAGCCGCACGTGGCCGCTGACCTCCCCGGTCGCCGGGTTGAAGATCTCCGCCGTGCGGCTGTCGCCGTCGACCGGAGAACCGTTGATCCAGTGCTTGACCGACTTCACTGAGCTGCTGCCTCTGCGTTGATGACTTCGAGTGCGTTGACGATGATCCCCAGGCCCTCGGCGGCCTCCTCCACCGTGAGGGTGAGGGGCGGGGCCATGCGGATGGCGGTGCCGTACAGGCCGCCCTTGCCGGCGAGCAGGCCCGCCTTCTTGGTCTCCTCCATGAAGCGGACGGCCTGGGCGGGGCTCTCCAGCTCGACGGCGAACATCAGGCCCTTGCCGCGCACGTCCTTGACGATGGGCAGGCGCTTGGCCGCCTCCTTGAGGCCGCCGATGATGATGTCGCCGGTCCGCGCCGCGTTGGCCTGGAGGTCGTGGTCGAGGACGTAGTCGAGGGTGGCGTTCGCGGCGGCCATGGAGATGGGGTTGCCGCCGAAGGTGGACAGGCCCACGGCGTGCGGGGCGTCCATCAGGTCGCCGCGGGCGACGATGCCGCCGACCGCGAAGCCGTTGCCCAGGCCCTTGGCGAACGTGATCATGTCGGGGGTCACGCCGTGGTTCTGGATGCCGAAGAACGCGCTGCCCGTACGGCCCCAGCCGGTCTGCACCTCGTCGGAGATGAGCAGGATGCCCTGCTCGTCCAGGACCTCCTTGTAGGCGGCGAACAGCCCGTCGGGGGCCATGGTGAAGCCGCCCACGCCCTGGATCGGCTCGGCGATCAGCGCCGCCACGTCGTTGGAGACCGAGGTGGCCAGCACGTGACGCAGGTCGTCCACGCACGCCTTGATGTAGTCGGCGTCGGACAGGCCCTTGAACTGGGTGAGGTGCCGGTCCGCGCCGTGCAGGAAGTGCACGTTGAGCGGGGAGAGCGAGTTGTTCTTCCACGCCCGGTTGGAGGTGACGCTGACCGCGCCGAAGCTGCGCCCGTGGTAGCTCTGCCGCATGGCGAGCACCTGGTCGGTCTTGCGGGCGTAGGTCGCGAGGAGGAGGGCGGTCTCGTTGGCCTCCGTCCCGGAGTTGGTGAAGAACACCTTGGCGTCGGGGATGCCGGAGAGCCGGGCGATCTTCTCGGCGAGCTCGACCTGGCCGCGCAGCAGGTAGACGGTGCTGGTGTGGACCACGCCGGTGGCGAGCTGGCGCTCGACGGCGTCCCGCACCTCGGGCACGTCGTACCCGATCATGTTGGTCAGGATCCCGGCGAAGAAGTCCAGGTAGCTCTTGCCGTCGGCGTCGATGACACGATTGCCCTTGCCGCTGACGATCTCGATGGGCTCGTTGTAGTTGAGGGCCAGCCAGTTCGGCATCACTGCCCGGTGGCGCGCGAGAAGCTCCGACATGCTACCGAGTATCCCGTCCCCCCGGACTTCCCGGCAGCGGCAGGCTGTCGGCGGGGGGTCAAATCCCCTTACAGACTGTAAGTCCTCCCCCTAGGGGATCCCCCGTGCGCCCACGGGCGTACGCGCCGGCTTCCCGGTACGCCGCCAGAGGCATCGCGATTGACCACTCGCGGGCGACGACCCGGCGGGCCCCGCTCGGCCACCATCGGAGCATCGACGAACCGAGGAGACCGAAGATGACCGTCACCATCGACCTGCGCCCCGGGCGCCCCGAGGTGCCCGCCGGGCCGCCCAAGCTCGACCGCGACCAGCTCCGCCGCGCCCAGCAGGACACCCTGGACACCCCGCGGATGGACTACAGCCCGCTGGCCCGGATGATGTTCAAGCCCGTCGACCTCATGTACGGCAGGAAGGGCTCCTACACGAAGTTCGCCATGCTGGAGATCATCGCGCGGGTGCCGTACCAGGCGTGGGAGCGGATGGGCTACTGGGCCGTCCACCGGCACGCCGGACGGTCGGCCCTGGCCAGGAGGGTCTTCGAGCGCATCGTCGAGGCCCGCGCCGACCAGGACAACGAGCAGTGGCACCTGCTGATCATGCAGGACCTGGTGCAGCGCGCCGGGCAGCGGCAGAACTGGCTGCTGCACAAGGCGGCGCCGTGGCTGATCGCGTTCTTCTACTACCACGTGTCCTGGGTGCTGTTCGTGGTCCGTCCCGACTGGAGCTACCGGCTCAACGCCGAGTTCGAGGACCACGCCGAGCACGAGTACATGACGTTCGTGGCCGAGAACCCCGACCTGGACTTCGTGCCCGACCCCGGCACGTACGCCGACGAGTACGGCCGCTACCGCTCGGTGGCCGACCTGCTCCGGCAGATCGGCCACGACGAGCGCACGCACAAGCTCGACAGCCTGGAGAGCATGCGTGAGCCCCGCGTCCGCTAGACCCTGGCCGGTTCGGGAGCCGCGACGGGCGCGGCCGGGCGCAGCACGGCCAGCGCGAGCAGCGCGGCGGCGACGCTGAACCCGGCCCCGACCCACGACCCGAAGTGCACGGCCACGGTGAAGGCCCGGTCGGCGACCTCGCCGAGCCCGACCTGTTCGGCGACCCCGATCGACTCGCGGGCCGCCGCGGGCGCGTCGAGCGGCATCTCCGCGGTGTAGACGCCGGCCAGCACGCTGCCCAGCACGGCGATGCTCATGGCCAGGCCCACCTGCTGCACGGTGTCGTTGAGCGCGGAGCCGACGCCCGCGTGCTCCAGCGGGATGGCCCCCATCAGCGAGGCGTAGGCGGAGGGACCGGCCAGGCCGGCTCCCGCGCCCATCAGCACCAGCCCGCCCATCAGCGGCAGGTAGCCGGTGGTGAGCGCCATCACGACGAACCCGACGGCCATGATCAGCAGCCCGGCCGAGATCAGCACCCGGTTGGACACCTTCTTGCCCAGCGCCGCGCCGACGCCGTTGAACACGACGGCCGCCACCGCCTGGGGCAGCATGGCCAGGCCCGCCTGGAGCTCGCCGTAGCCCAGCACGAACTGCAGGTACTGGGTCAGCATGAGCATCACGGCGCCCGCGCCGAACGACATCAGCAGGATCGAGAAGGACGCGCCGCTGAAGTTGCGGTTGCGGAACAGCTGCAGCGGCAGCATCGGGTGCTCGGCCCGCCGCTCCCAGACGACGAACGCGGCCAGCGCGACCACCGCCACCGCGATGAGGGCGACGTTCCACTCGCGTTCGATGATCACGTAGACGGCCGAGGTCAGGCCGACGATCGAGAGCACCACGCCCACCGGGTCGATCCGCCGCCCGGTGCTGCGGGTCTCGGGCATCAGCACGAACGCGGCCACGATGGCCAGCGCCGCGATCGGGATGTTGAGCAGGAAGACCGAGCCCCACCAGTAGTGCTCCAGCAGGAAGCCGCCCAGCGTCGGGCCGGCGATCACGCCGAGCATCGCCACGCTTCCCCAGATGGCCATGGCCTTGCGCCGCTCGTCCTCCTCGAAGACGGTCATGAGGATGGACAGCGTCGAGGGCATCAGGATCGAGCCGCCGACCCCCATCAGGGCCCGCGCGCCGATCACCTGCCAGGGCTCGGCGGCCAGCACGGCCAGCAGCGACGCGCCGCCGAAGAAGGCCAGGCCGATGACGAGGAAGCGGCGGCGGCCGTACCGGTCGGACAGGCTTCCCGCGGTCAGCAGCAGGCCGGCGAAGACCAGCACGTAGGCGTCGAGGATCCACTGGATGTCGGACGGCGTCGCGCCCAGCTCCTCGATCAGGGACGGGATCGCCAGGTTCAGCACGGTTCCGTCCACCGTGAGGACCAGCAGCGAGAGGCAGAGCACGACAAGGACCCACCATCGACGGGGGTCTCGTACAGCGTTCGAGGTCACTCGCACAGCGTACGACATCTCTCGCACACTGTGCGAGAGCATTTATCCTGGAGGCATGACCGGCAAGCAGTTCACCTCTGTCTGGTTCCGCGAGCCCCGCAAGGCCGCCGCCCCGGGCCGCAGCCGCGAGGAGATCGTCCGGGCCGCGCTGGAGCTGCTCGACCAGGAGGGGATGGCCGGGCTGAGCATGCGCAAGCTCGGCGCGAAGCTGGGCGCCGGCGCCACCAGCCTCTACTGGTACGTCGCCAACAAGGACGAACTGCTCGAACTGGCCTACGACCAGGTCTGGGCCGAGATGACCGTCCCCGACGCCGAGGAGGTGGGCTGGCGCGACGCCGCCTCCGCCATGGCCTACGGCATGCGCACGGTCATGCTGCGGCATCCGTGGTCGGCCGACCTTCTCGGCCGGGTGCCCGCGCTCGGCCCGCACGCCCTGTCCGCCTCCGACCGGATGCGCAGGATCTTCAGGGCGGCCGGGTTCCACGGCCTCGACGTCGACTACGCCGTGGCCGCCGTCACCGCCTTCGTCTACGGCATGACCCTGCCCGAGATCGCCTGGGACGCCACCGCGAACGACTCCGACTACGACGCCGACGAGATGCGCGGCATGGTCGCCAAGGCCGCCGCCGACTTCCCCGACATGCTGGAGAGCCTGGCCATGGGGGCGTACCAGGATCCGCGGGTCCTCCGGGCCACGGCGTTCGACTTCGGGCTCGTGTCGGTGCTCGACGGCCTTGAGCGGCGGCTGGCGACGTAGCAGGATCCGGGGCATGAGCGATTTCCGCGCCGCCCGCGATCTTCTCCTGAGCGCCGACTATGCCACGGCCCGACGCGACTTCCGCTGGCCGCGGGCCGAGCGGTTCAACTGGGCGCTCGACTGGTTCGACGGGGTGCTGGCCGCCGAGACCCCGCAGGCCGCGGCCCTGACCATCGTGAACCCCGGCAGCCGGGTCTCCTGCACCTTCGCCGAGTTGTCGGCCCGCTCCAACCAGGTCGCCAACTGGCTGCACGAGCAGGGCGTGCGCCGGGGCGACCGCGTCCTGCTCATGCTGGGCAACCAGGCCGAGCTGTGGGAGTCCCTGCTGGCGGCCATGAAGCTCGGTGCGGTGGTCATCCCGGCCACGACCCTGCTGACGGCCAAGGACATCGGCGAACGCCTCGACCGCGGCCAGGTCGCCCACGTGATCGCCAACGCCGCCGACGCGGGCAAGTTCGGCGCCGGCGAGTTCACCAGGATCGCGGTCGGCGACGCGTACGGGTGGCTGCCGTACCACGAGGCGTACGACGCCCACGAACGCTTCACCCCCGACGCCCCCACCCTGGCCGACGACCCCCTGCTGCTCTACTTCACCTCCGGCACGACCTCCCGCCCCAAGCTGGTCGAGCACACCCACGCCTCCTACCCGGCCGGCCACCTGTCCACGATGTTCTGGATCGGCCTGCGCCCCGGCGACGTGCACCTCAACGTCTCCTCCCCCGGCTGGGCCAAGCACGCCTGGAGCAACGTGTTCGCCCCCTGGAACGCCGGGGCCACCGTGCTCATCCACAACTACGAGCGCTTCGCCGCCCGCGCGCTGCTGGAGGTGCTGCGCGACGAGCGGGTCACCACGTTCTGCGCGCCCCCGACCGTGTGGCGGATGCTCATCCAGGAGGACCTGGCGGCCTGGAAGCTGCCGTTGCGCACGGCCGTGGCCGCGGGCGAGCCGCTCAACCCCGAGATCATCGACCAGGTCGCCAAGGCGTGGGGCATCACCATCCGCGACGGCTACGGCCAGACCGAGACCACCGCCCAGATCGGCAACGTACCGGACGAGCCGGTCAAGCCCGGATCGATGGGACGCCCGCTGCCCGGCTACGACATCGTGCTCATCGACCCCGTCACCGGCGAGCCCGGCGACGACGGCGAGATCTGCCTGCCGCTCGACCCCCGCCCCCTGGGCCTGATGGCCGGGTACGTCGGCGGCTCCGCCGAGGCCATGCGCGACGGTTTCTACCACACCGGCGACGTCGCCACCCGCGACCAGGACGGCTACATCACCTACGTCGGCCGGACCGACGACGTCTTCAAGGCCTCCGACTACCGCATCTCGCCGTTCGAGCTGGAGAGCGTGCTGCTGGAGCATCCCGCGGTGGCCGAGGCCGCCGTCGTGCCCGCGCCCGACCCGGTGCGCCTGGCGGTGCCGAAGGCGTACGTGATGCTGGCCCCCGGGTTCGAGGCCGGCGCCGACACCGCGCGGTCGATCTTCGAGCACTGCCGCCGGGAGCTGGCGCCGTACAAGCGGGTGCGCCGGCTGGAGTTCGCCGAGCTGCCCAAGACGATCTCGGGCAAGATCCGGCGGGTGGAGTTGCGGGTGCGCGAACCCCGAGGTGAGTACCGCGAGGAGGAGTTCAATCTGTGACAGTGTGTATATGGCTGTATGACCGTTCTTACAGGTTGATCGGCTAGGCTCGCCCCGTGCTTCCCACCATTGCCGACGTCCTCGCCCTGGAGACCGTGCGCCGGGGCGGCCCGCGCGTGGTCGCGGGCGCCGACCGGCTCGACACCAAGGTGCGGTGGGTGCACGTCGGCGAGATCGCCGACATCGCCCATCTGCTGCGCGGCGGCGAGCTGGTGCTCACCACGGGCGTCGCGCTGCCCGACGACCCGGAGAAGCTCGCCGACTACGTGGGCGAGCTCGCCTCCGTGGGCGCCTCCGGGCTGATCGTGGAGCTCGGCCGCAGGTTCCTGCGCGAGCTGCCGCGGGCGGTGGTCAAGTCCGCCGAGGAGCACGGGCTGCCGGTCATCGTGCTGGCCCGCGAGACGCCGTTCGTGCAGATCACCGAGTCCGTGCACGCCCGGATCATCGACATCCAGCTCGAGGAGCTGCGCGCCTCCGAGCAGCTGCACGAGGTGTTCACCGAGCTGTCGGTCGAGGGCGCCTCGCCCGCCGAGGTGCTCACCCAGGTCGCCCGGCTGTCCGGCCGTCCGGTGCTGCTGGAGAACCTCGCCCACCAGGTGCTGGCCTGCGAGTCCGCGGGCCGCGACGCCGGCGCGCTGCTGGCCGGCTGGGAGACCAGGTCGCGCGGGGTGGCCCCGGCCGAGCGCACGGCCTACGACCCCGCCTCCGGCTGGCTGGTCACCACCGTCGGCGCGCGCGGCCAGGACTGGGGCCGGCTGATCCTGATCTGCGAGACGCCGCCGACCCCACGTGAGATGGTGCTGGCCGAACGCGCCGCCACCACCCTCGCCCTCGGCCGTCTGCTCGAACGCCACCAGGAGTCCCTGGAACGCCAGGCCCACGGCACGATCATCACCGGCATCCTGACCCACGCCTACGCCGACCCCGACGAGGCCGCCGCCCGCGCCCGCGCGGTCGGCGTGCCGCTGACCGGGCGCAAGCTGATCAGCGTCGTCATCAGGCCGACCGAGCCCGTCGACCAGGCGCTCGACGGCCAGGCGCAGCTCGGCGAGCTGGCCGAGGCCACCGCCGCCGCCTGCCGCGACGCCCGCCTGCCCGCCCTGGTGGGCGCGCTCGACCAGGAGCGGGTCGGCGTCCTGCTGCCGCTTCCGCCGCGTACCGGCGCCGAGCCCGCGCTGACCGCGCTCGCCGAGCGGCTGCGCATGCTGTGGCGGCCCGGCTCGGTGTTCGTGCTGGCCGCCGGGTCGGTGGTGGAGTCCATCCGGGACGTACGGCGCAGCTTCCTCGAAGCCGAGCAGGTCGCCGACGTGGCCGTGCGCCAGCCGGACGGCCGAGCCTTCTACCGCCTGCCCGACCTGCGCCTGCGCGGCCTGCTCCACCTGCTGCGCGACGACGCGCGGCTGCAGACGTTCGCAGAGCGCGAGCTGGGCCCGCTGCTGGCGCACGACGCCCAGCGCGGCGGCGACCTCACCCGGATCCTGCGCACCTACCTCGACGCGGGCCGCAACAAGGCCGTGGCCGCCCAGAAGGCCCACCTGTCCAGGCCCGCCTTCTACGACCGTCTGCGCCGCCTCGAACGCATCCTCGACACCGACCTCGACGACGTCGAGTCATGCCTGTCACTGCACGTCGCGCTGCTGGCGCTGGAGTCGTTCCGCAGGGAGAACCGTTGAGAGCTCGTGATCACGGCATCGTCATCGGCACCGGCGTCCCCGGTCCGCTGAACGCGATCACCGACGTGCCCGGCGTGCTCGTCGGGCACACCACGCTGACCGAGGGCACCGCCCGTACGGGGGTCACCGTCGTCCGCCCCGGCCCCGGCCCGGCCTACGACTCCCCCGTCTACGCCGGCTACCACTGGCTCAACGGCAACGGCGAGATGACCGGCCTGCCCTACCTGGACGACTTCGGCCTGCTGCACTCGCCGATCGGGCTGACCAACACCTTCTCCGTCGGCGTGGTGCGCGACGCGCTGGTCTCCCTGGAGATCGGCGGCCGGGGCGGGAGCGCGTGGTCGCTGCCGGTGGTCGCCGAGACCTGGGACGGCCGGCTCAACGACATCGACGCCCGGCACGTCCGCCAGGAGCACGTCGAACGGGCCTACCACGGCGCCTCGGCGGGCCCGGTGCCCGAGGGGTCGGTCGGCGGCGGCACCGGCATGATGTGCCACGGCTTCAAGGGCGGCATCGGCACCGCGTCCCGGGTGACCGGCGACTACACGGTCGGCGTGCTCGTGCAGGCCAACCACGGCAGCCGCGACCGGCTCACCGTCAACGGCCGCCCGATCGTCATGGACGACGTGCCCCGCCCCGGCGGCCCCGAGGGCGCGGGCTCGATCATCGCCGTCGTCGCCACGGACGCGCCGCTCCTCCCCCACCAGTGCCGCAAGCTCGCCCAGCGCGCCGGGCTCGGCGTGGCCAGGACGGGCGGCGCCGGCGAGAACGGCAGCGGCGACGGGTTCGTCTGCTTCGCCACCGGGAACCGCGGCCTGCCCTCCAACGCCCTCGACGACGATAAGAGCTCCGGCGTGTTCGAGGTGCGGGTGCTGGCCGACGCCCGTCTCGACCCGCTCTTCCACGCCGCGATCGAGGCCACGGAGGAGGCCATCGTCAACGCGCTGGTCGCCGCCGATACGATGACCGGCGCGAACGGCTTCACCGCCTACGCACTCGACGGCGCCCGCCTCGCCGACCTGGTGAAATGAGCAACATGTCTGACGTCCTGATGCCCACCCTCGAAGACCTCGGCCGCATGATCGCGACCGCCGGCGCGTTCGCCGTGCCCGTGCACGACGTGCGGCTGACCCCCGACGAGCTCGACCCCGAGCAGATCGTCGCCGGCGACCCGGCCACGTCGTCGCTGGAGCTCGGCGACGGCAGGGGCATCTGGGAGATCACCCCGGGTGTCGTCACCGACGTCGAGACCGACGAGATCTTCGTGGTGCTGTCCGGCCGCGCCACGATCGCCGTCGAGGGCGGCACCACGATCGAGGTGGGCCCCGGCGACGTGTGCCTGCTGGCCGAGGGCGCACGCACGACGTGGATCGTGCACGAGACGCTGCGCAAGGTGTACCAGTCCCGGCAGTCGGGGCAGTCCGAACAGTCCGAGCAGTCCGGGCAGCCGGGGAATTCCGGGCAGTCCGGGCGACCCCGCTAGAACCCCATCGCCGCGCGCACCTCCGCCAGCGTGCGGACCGCCCGCTCCCGGGCCCGCTCGTTCCCCTGCGCCAGCACCTGACGCACGTCGGCCTCGGTGTGCTCGCGCCGCCGCCGCCTGATCGGGCGCAGGAACTCGTTGACCGCCTCGGTGGTCAGCGCCTTGAGCGCGGCGGCCCCGCCGTCGCCGATCTCGTCGGCGATCTCCCGGGGCGGACGGCCGAGGCAGAGCCCGGCCAGCGTGAGCAGGTTCGCCACGCCCGGCCGGTGCGCCTCGTCGAAGGTGATCAGGCGGTCGGAGTCGGTGCGGGCTTTGCGGATGAGGGCCGCGGTCTCGTCCTCGGTGGCCGCCAGGGCGATGGCGTTGCCGCGGCTCTTGCTCATCTTGCCGCCGTCCAGGCCCATGAGCAGCGGACGCTCGCCCAACATGGCCTCGGGCAGCGGGAAGACCTCGCCGTACCGCTCGTTGAAGCGCCGCGCGACCAGCCGCGCCACCTCCACGTGCGGAAGCTGGTCGCGGCCCACCGGCACCAGCGTGCCCTTGCAGAACAGGATGTCGGCGGCCTGGTGCACCGGATAGGTGAACAGCAGGCCGCTGACCGCGCGCCGGGCGCTGTGCGCGATCTCGTCCTTCACCGTCGGGTTGCGGCTCAGCTCCGCCACCGACACCAGGCTCAGGAACGGCAGCAGGAGCTGGTTCAGCTCCGGGATCGCGCTGTGCTGGAAGATCGTGACCTTGCCCGGGTCGAGGCCGACGGCCAGGTAGTCGAGAAGCACCTCGGTGATGTTGCGCTGGATCTCGCCGGGCAGGTCGCGGTCGGTGATCACCTGGTAGTCGGCGATCAGCACGTACGTCCGGTAACGGTCCTGCAGTTCCACCCGGTTGGCGAGGGTGCCGAAATAGTGGCCCAGATGCAGGCGTCCGGTCGGACGGTCGCCGGTCAGGACGACGTCGTTCACGATGGGTCTCTCCTTCAGGTGTGCCGCCGCCTGAGGGGAGCCCGCACGCTCGGAAAGGGCCGCCACCAGGACGGCCGAGCATGGGAAATCAGCGGCCGTCTGCCGGCCGCCACCACATGCTGATACGGGACATAGCTCAATGTTATCTGGGCTGGGTGTCAATCTCGTAACCTCTTGAGCAGTTTGGCGCGTTCGGCTGACTCCGGGACCTTGATCTCGTCAGGATGGTTCGGTCCCTTTTCCGCCCTCTGGAGAGTTCATGTCTCGACGCACCCTCGCCGGCGGCCTGGCCATAGCCGCCACGATCACCGTCACCACGCTGCCCGCCTCGGCGGCGCAGCTCGCGGTGAAGTTCCCGTCGGCCAGTTTCCCGCTGGGCGCCCGGCCTGCCGCCACCAAGACGCTGACCGCCGTGACGCAGGGCATCGACCTGTACGACGTGAAGGCGGGCAGCTCAACCGACGGCTACACGGTGACCGTGCTCATGCCGAGCGGCCGCGACTACGGCGCGCTGGAGACCGCCCAGGCCAAGGTCGCCGAGGTCGAGGCGGCCGGAGAGGCGCCGAGCCTGCAGAAGGTGGTCCGGCCGAGCGTGGCCGACGCGCCCTCCCAGACCGTCTACATGGTCCGCGTGGGCCTGTGGTCCTTCAAGGACAAGGCGAAGGCCGACGAGACCGCCAAGGCGCTCAAGGAAGCCGGGCTGAAGGTCAAGGTCGACTACCTCGGCGACGACGGCCTGAAGACCACCGGCCCCTGGGACGCCAAGGTCGTCATGATCGACTCGCGGACGTTCCGCGGCTCGTACGCCGCCTCCCTCGGCACCAGCGTCGCCGCGCGCGAGACGGTCTCCTCGATGGCCAAGGCGCGCAACGCGGTGGTCGGCGTCAACGGCGGCTTCTTCAACATCCACACCGCCAAGAACCTGCGCGGCGAGCCCGTCGGCGCCTCCGTGGTGGCCGGCCGGCTGCTCAGCGAGGCCGTGCCGGGCCGCTCCGCCGTGGTGCTCCAGGGCCGCAGCGCGCGCATCACCGAGCTGAAGACCGCCGTCACCGCCGTCTCCCAGGACGGCGACAAACTCGTCGTCACCGGCGTCAACCGCGCCGCCGCCGCGGACGAGGCCGTGCTCTACACCGAGGAGTACGGCGCCAAGACCCCGACCGGCGGCACCGACGTCGTCCTCGACGCCAACGGCAAGGCGGTCACCGTACGCGCGAGCGGCGCCGCCGTGGCCAAGGGCACCCAGGTGCTGCACGGCCAGGGCGGCGCCGCCGAATGGCTCGACGAGCACGCGGGGGAGGGCTGGACGGTCAAGATCGACACGAAGGTCACCGACCTGCGCACCCGCAAGACCCTCAAGCTG
This sequence comes from Nonomuraea sp. NPDC001636, assembly GCF_040298265.1. Lineage (NCBI taxonomy): Bacteria > Bacillati > Actinomycetota > Actinomycetes > Streptosporangiales > Streptosporangiaceae > Nonomuraea > Nonomuraea sp. NPDC001636. Next base: position 5,670 of record NZ_JBEOZT010000030.1, on the reverse strand, counting down.
ACCCCCGACCTGAACGTCATCGCCGGCGGCGTCGGCCTGGTCCGCAACGGCCACGTGAAGATCACCGCCAAGCGCGACGGCCACGACTCCGTGAACATGATCCTGCGCCGCCACCCGCGCACCCTCCTCGGCGTCACCAGGAACGGCAGCCTCATCCTGGCCACCATCGACGGCCGCCAGCCCGGCGTGACCATCGGCGCCAACTTCCACGAGGCCGCCCAGTTCATGCGCTGGCTCGGCGCCGTCCAGGCCATCAACCTGGACGGCGGCGGCTCGACCGCGATGGTGGTGTCGAACAAGCTGGTCAACCGGCCATCGGACGGCGTGGAGCGCGGCGTCGGCGACGCCCTCCTCGTCCTTCCCCAGTAGCCGCCGGGGCGCGAGGGGCAGGCTCGCCCCCTCCGCCCCGGCTCCCCTCTGCCAAGCCCCCACCGCCCCGGCTCCCCGTCCGCCAGGCACACCCACCCCCAGGCTCTCCCTCCGCCAGGCACCCCCCACTGCCCAGCTGTCCTCTCCGCCGGGCCTCCACCCATCCCCATGGGTGGGCCACGTCTCCTGGCAGGGGCTTCACGGGCGGGCGTGGGCCGTCCAGTGGGCGAGTTGTTCCCTGGTCGTCACCGTCGCCGGATGCCGGGCCCCCAGCACGCGAGCCCGGACCGGCAGCAGCGCCGCACAGAGATCGCGAGCCCCCGCCGCGTCCCCCGCCATCCCCGTCCAGTACGCGAGGTTGGCCTTGGCGGTCAGGGTGTCCGGATGCTCGGCCCCCTGCACCCGCTCCCGTACCGGCACCAACGCCGCGTACTGATCCCGCGCCGCGGCCGCCTCCCCCAGCTCCCCCGTCCACCGCGCCAGCTCGTGCCGGATCGTCAACGTGTCCGGATGGTCGGGCCCGAGAATGCGCTCCCGGACGGGAAGCAGCGCCGCGTACAGGTCACGGGCGGCCGCCGCGTCCCCCGCCTTCCCCGTCCACTGGGCCAGGCTGGCCCTGGCGGTGAGCGTGTCCGGATGCTCGGGCCCCTGCACCCGCTCCCGCACCGGCACCAACGCCGCGTACTGATCCCGCGCCGCGGCCGCCTCCCCCAGCTCCCCCGTCCACCGCGCCAGCTCGTGCCGGACGGTCAACGTGTCCGGATGATGCGGCCCCGACACCCGCTCCCGTACCTGGAGCAACGCCGCGTACTGGTCGCGAGCGGCCAGCGCGTCCCCCAGCTCGCCGGTCCACCGGGCCAGCTCGTGCCGGTTGATCAGCGTCGAGGGATGCTCGGGCCCCTGCACCCGCTCCCGCACCGGCAGCAGCGCCGCGTACTGGTCACGGGCCGCGGCCGCGTCCCCGGCCTGCCCGGTCCACTGGGCCAGGTTGGCCTGCGTGGTCAGGGTGTCCGGATGCTCGGGGCCCGACACCCACTGCCGGACGGGCAGCAGCGCCGCGTACTGGTCGCGGGCGGCCACCGGATCGCCCGCCCGTCCCGTCCACTGGGCCAGGTTGTGCCGGGTCGTCAGGGTGTGCGGGTGTTCGGGGCCGAGCACCCGTTCGTAGACGGGCAGCAGCTCCAGGTACTGGTCACGCGCCGCCGCCGGGTCGCCCGCCTCGCCCGTCCAGAGCGCCAGCTCGTGCCGGGCCGTCAGCGTGGCGACCTCCTCCGGGCCGAGCGCCGCCGCGAGCGCGTCGGCGATCTCCTGGAACAACGACCGCGCCGTACGGTAGTCGCCGCTGGCCCCCAGATACTGGGCCGTCTTGTCCATGCCGGGCGAGGTCGGCCCGAGCACCGTCCGGATGTGCGGGAGCAGCCTGGCGTACCTCGCCCACCGCGCCTTCTGCCCCGGATTGTCGGGCAGCACGGCCTCCACCAGCACCGCCGCCACCTCCCGCCACCGGCGCTGCGCGCGCAGCGGAAGCTGGTCGAGCGTGACGGCCTGCACCAGCCGGTGCACCGTGACCGTCCCGTCCACGGGCGGACCGATCAGGCTGTGCCCCCGCAACGCGCTCAGCGCCGCGTTGATCCTCAACGTGTCCCGCGGCAGCGCCCGCATCATCAGCAACACGCTGGGATGCACGTCACGCAGCACGCTCGTACGCGCCCCGGGGATCCGGCCGTAGGCCCGCCGCCGCTGCACGTCCGCCCGGAACAGCTCCCGCGGCGCCCACCGCGCCAGCGGCGAGAGCAGCAGATGGTACGGGATCGCCTCGTGCGCGTAGCAGGACAGCAGCCGCAGCAACGCGATGGCCTGCGGACTCGTCCTGGCCAGCCGCCGGAACGCGAACTGCCACGTGGAGGCCACCCGCTCGCGATACCCCCACGCCTGCCCCTGCGCCAGCAACTCGGCACGCTGGTGATGCAGCAGATCCAGGTACTCCGACAGCTCCAGCCCCGTCTCCGACATGTAGGCCGCGGCCTGCTCCAGCGCCAGCGGCAGCGCTCCGAGCTCCGCCACCACGGCCGCCGCCGCGACGGCGTCGTCCTGCCCCGTGCTCGCCAGCATCAGCAGCGCCGCCGACTCCAGGTCGAGCACCGGCAGCTCCAGCCCGCGATCCCGCGGCCAGCTCCCGGACCGGCTCGTGATCAGCACGTGCCCCGGCCCCGCCGGCGGCAGCACGGCCCGCACCGCCTCGGCCTCCGGCACGTTGTCGAAGATCAACAACCATGGTTCGGTACGCGCCGCCAGCGCGGCGTGCACCTGGTCGACCGGGTCCGCCGCGTTCGCGCCCAGCTCCCGTAAACCCATGAGAGCCGCCAACCGGGCGAACGCCGCCGACAACACCGCAGGATCGGCCGCCGGCAACTGCCAGACGAGTGCGTAGTCGTGCTGGTAGCGATAGGCGTACTCCAGCGCGAGACTCGTCTTGCCCACGCCGCCGAGCCCGTGCACGGCCACCACCGCCGGCCGCACCTCGCTCGCCAGCAGCCGCTCCCGCAGCTCGGCCACGGCCTCGTCCCGCCCGACGAGCTGCGGCGGTCGCGGCGCCAGCTGCACGGGCCGCGTCGCCACCTGGGGCCGAGACGGCAGATGCACGTCCCCGATGACCTCGACATGCCCCCCGGTCACCGCCGTGGACCTGTCCCCGGTCATGGCCAGCCCGGACTCCTGCCGCCCGACCACGATCGACCGCTGCCCCTCGGCCCTCTCGACCGCGCCGGCACCACCGACGGCCCCACCGCGACCGTCACCATCGCCACCCGGCCCGCTACCGCGCCCGCCACCGGGCCCATCCGCACCGGCACCCGTACTGACAGCATCCTGACCAGCCTCATCGGAGCCACCAGAACCGGCACCAGGCCGCCCGGCCCCCTCGTCCCCCGGACCGCTCTCACCGCCACCGGTGGGCGCCATGGCCGCCCGAAGCTGCGCCCACAACCCGACCCCGGCGATGAACAACCCGGCGACACCCACGAACATGCTGACGACGCTGGCCCGCTTGTCCAGCATCTCCAGCTGTAACGGCTCGGCGAAGAACCCCACGACCCCCGCGGCCACCAACCCGACGGAGATCGACGCGAACGTCCACGCCAGCAGCCGACGGCTACGACGCGCTGACTGCTTGGAAGGGGGAGAAGCGGTCACTCTTATAGACGTACCCGATTACGTTCAGTATCCCAGCGAGATTATCGGGACCATGAACAACCCCTGACCTTGCCCAATCGCCATCCGGCGTACGACATCACCGATCACCGGCCCCAGACGCGCCGCCGCTCACCCCCAACGCCCCGGCGCCCGGCTTCCTTGCTCCCCCGCCACCCCATCCGCTTCGCACCCGCCGACCTCCCAACTCATCCAGCGGGGTGAATCTCAACCTTGCGAACCCATCGGCGGCGGCTCGACGAGATGGTGAAGGATCCGCTCCCGCATCGACCGGCGTTCCAACGCCCGCCGCACGTCCTCCACCACCGCCGCCATCGCGTACGGGAGCTCGCCGTCGAGCTCGGCGACCGTCCGGTGGGTGGCACGCCACTCCGCCTCCAGGAACGGCACCAGCGACCGGCCGCGCTCGGTCAGGTCGATGCGGCGGGTACGGGCGTCGGGCCCCGGCTCCGAGGTGACGAGCCCTTCCTTGCGCATGGCGGCGACGGTCTGACTGATCGCGGAGTGCGAACGATTCAGGGACTTCGCGAGCTCGCGAATGGTCAGCGGCCCCGTGTGGGCGAGCCGGATGAGCGGATAGGCGAACCGGGGGCGCACCCCGTCGAGGCCACGCTCCAGGTAGACCTGTTCGATCTCAGCGTCCATGGCCGCCAGAAGCTCGTGCAGGGAGTGCCAGGGGTCGGGTGTCGCGGTGGGGTCCGAAGATGTCACAGTGCTAATATAACAGCGCTGTCATAAACGTCGGCGGCATTCCGCCGCGTCCGGCGCACACCAATCCTCCAACAGCAGGAGCCCCCTTGTATCCCTCGATCGAACCGTACGAGCACGGCATGCTCGATGTCGGCGATGGCAACCTCATCTACTGGGAGGTCTGCGGCAACCCCGACGGCAAGCCCGCCGTCGTCGTGCACGGCGGGCCCGGGTCGGGCTGCTCGACCGGCGCCCGCCGCAGATTCGACCCGGACCGTTTCCGTATCGTCCTGTTCGACCAGCGCAACTGCGGCCGCAGCCGCCCGCACGCCGCCGACCCGGCCACCGACCTGACGGCCAACACCACCCACAACCTGATCGCCGACATGGAACTGCTGCGCGAACACCTCGGCATCGACCGGTGGCTGCTGTACGGCGGTTCGTGGGGTTCGACCCTGATCCTGGCCTACGCCGAGACCCATCCCGAGCGGGTGTCGGAGATCGTCATCCCGGCGGTCACCATGACCCGCCGCTCCGAGATCGACTGGCTCTACCGGGGCGTCGGCAGGTTCTTCCCGGAGGCGCACGAACGGTTCGTGCAAGGCGTCCCCCAGGCCGACAGCGACGGGAACGTGTTCAAGGTGCTGGCGGCGTACTCCCGACTGCTGGCCGACCCCGACCCGAAGGTACGCGAGAAGGCCGCCCACGACTGGATCACCTGGGAGGACGCGGTGATCTCCCAGGAGATCAACGGCACCCCCAACGCCTACAGCAACCGGCCGGACGACGCCATCTTGGCCATGACCCGCATCTGCGCTCACTACTTCGCCAACGCCGCCTGGCTGGAGGAGGACGCGCTCCTACGCAACGCGCACCGGCTGGCCGGCATCCCCGGCGCCCTGATCCACGGCCGCCTGGACGTGGGCAGCCCTCTCCAGACAGCCTGGGAGCTCACCAAGGTCTGGCCCGACGCCAATCTGCACGTGGTCGCAGACTCCGGCCACACCGGCAGCGAAACCTTCACCAAGATCCTGAACGAGGTCATAGAAACCTTCTCACCCCCCACAAACAGAACTGACCCCGGCCCACCCTCACCTCATGGCCTGGGCGTCCCCCGGCGACCACCACACCGCCATCAAACGACAGGCAGCCCCTACGGCACTGCACGTAAGGATCGACGACCGGATCAGACGCCGGCCTGGCCCGGGACGCAAGTCGTAGCCCCCTGAATCGCATCCAAGCCCCAGGCGTCCTGAATTACCCCGGAAATGCAGAAAGGGCCCCGACCGAAGTCGGAGCCCTTTCAAAAGATTGTCCGGCGGTGACCTACTCTCCCACACCCTCCCGAGTGCAGTACCATCGGCGCAGAGAAGCTTAACTTCCGGGTTCGGAATGTAACCG